>CANJWH010000052.1 GCA_947478465.1 Bacteroidota bacterium | reverse complement strand
TATTCAGGAAATCGTTTTTCATAATTATCAATTTTCAATGGCTTATATCCAAGTTCTTTTAGATACTTCTCAACAAGTAAAAATTTCCGATCAAATTTTCTAAAAACTATTTTTAATGATCCATATAATATATTGCCTTTTGTTCCATATGGGTACCTAAAATATTTTGTTCCCCTTTTTACATTTGCCTCCTTGTACAAACTCACAATGATATTTTCAGTTTTTAAAATTTCATTTATACACTCCTTTGTGTTGATATTTGAAAAATGTTTATGAGAGTAGCCATGATTTCCAATAACAAACCCATTTTTAATTGCATATATTACTGTTTCGTGATCTTTTTCCATAAAATCACCCCTGCAAAAAAACAGGGCAGGTATTTTTTCGAGCTTTAAAAAATCTACCTTTTCTTTCATGAATCCACTTGGGGAATCATCAATCGTTAAATACGCCTTTCGTATCATAAATAAATTTCAAATATTAGATTTCCCAATCTTTAGATGCAAGTATTTAAATAATAAATTTGAAAAATCATTTTCGGAAACAATCTTTACATTAATAGACCTTGATTTCCAAAAATAGTTGAATGCTTTAAGGCAATCCTCTGACTCATATATTTCTTCATTCTTGACTTCAATGTTATCTATAGTATCTTGTTGTGAGAATATATCTGTTGGTTCGCAATTAGTCCCACTATTATCAAACCCTATATTACGTACTAAAGATTTTTTTGGCACTAAACAAAGCCCTTTCTTTAAAAAAATTGTTGCATACCATTGCACACTCCATGCATTCACTTTACCATTGCCAATTTCATTTAATAGCCAATAATAAGGGTATCCATTTTTAACATTAAATTCATATTGTGCATTATCTGTTTTTTTTATTTTTTTTAAAAGTTCTTTTGCATCAAAGGTTGAGTTTTTCCAACTTCTTTGCCAAGTTCCCCAACCCCATATAGTAGGAGCACGAAAGAACATGGTTTCACTAGTTTTAAAAGAATGTGGTACCATATACCCCCCAATATGCATCACCCTTTCTTCATTTTCATAAAGATTAAGAGCATCATTCATGTATTTCAGAAATCCGGGAGATAATTCAAGATCATCTTCAATCACTATAACTTTACCAAATTGATTAATTATTTCAGTTATTCCTGAAACTATTGAAGTTGTAAGCCCATGATTCTTATTCGAAAACCGAAGCGAAACATTTTTTTTCTCCTTTAATGGTTCAAAAAGTTTTCGCACTTCGTTAATTTTCTCAATATCTGCCTCGCTGGCATTTTCCTTAGGCCCATCTGCAAAAAAAAATACCACGCTTTCTTCAAAAAGCAAATTGCTCATAAGGCTTTTCAGCATTTTTTCAGTATGCTGTGGTCGGTTATAAACAAATATACATAATGGTGCAAGAGAGGAGGGCTTCAACGCTATTCGGACAATTATTTAGTCACCAAAGATAAGAATTTAAGATGTTAAGATTCTTTAAATAAGTACATTCTCTGTTAGCTTTTCAATACTTTCCTTACTTTTGGCTTTTGCCAATGAAAATTCTAGTTTAGAATGAAAAAAATAGTACTCTCAATTACCTTCTTTCTTTCGTTAACCTCAGTGTTTGCCCAGCTTACTGTAAATGGTTCATTAACGCCCCAACAGTTGGTTCAAACCATATTATTAGGCAATGGCGTTTCGGCAAGTAATATTACTTATACAGGCGCTCCTGCTGCAATAGGTTCTTTCAACGGAACTGCTAGTAACATTGGTATTGCGAGCGGAATATTGCTGACAACCGGAAATCTAACCAATGCAGTAGGTCCGAATAATTTAGGTGGTCAGGGGCTTGACAATAACAGGTCAGGTGATGCCGATTTGAACATTATTTCTGGAGTTACAACTTTTGATGCAGCTGTACTTGAATTTGATTTTGTTCCTGCGTCAGACACACTTCGCTTCAACTACGTTTTCAGTTCTGAAGAATATCCGGAGTTTGTTGATGGGGGTGTAAATGATGCTTTTGGTTTCTTTATTTCAGGTCCCGGAATTTCAGGTCCGTATTCAAATAATTCTGAAAATGTTGCGATCATTCCAGGGACTACAACACCTGTTACTATTAATGATTTGAACAATGGTTCAAACGATTGTGATTTTGGGGGACCAAATGGACCTTGTTTAAACTGTGCTTTTTATGTTGACAATTGCAACGGTTCAACTGTGCAATACGATGGTTTTACAACTCCATTGACTGCTGTTGCAGTTGTTCAATGCGGTGAAACGTATCACATAAAAATTACAATTGCTGATGGTGGTGATGGTGTGTATGATTCAGGTGTTTTTCTTGAAGCAGGAAGTTTTGGAACATCTGGGATTCAGATTACAGCTACAGCCTCTGCTTCAGGCGATTCAACTATTGTTGAAGGTTGCGGCTCAGCGGTTTTTACCTTTTCACGTCCTGATACGAGTTCTGCTTTTACTATTAATTTTAACATACAAGGAACAGCAATACCAGGGTTAGATTATAATCAAATTCCTGACAGCATTGTAATCCCGCAAGGTCAATTCAGTGAACAGCTTTTAGTAGATGCTTTTGTTGATGGCATTCCAGACAGCGTTGAAACCATTACACTTACTATTGATTTTATTAATGGTTGCGGAGGTGATACCCTTTATGCAACAATCTATATACAAAGTGTAGATTCAATAAAAGTACAAAAAGGTGAGGACTACAATATCTGCACGCCTGACGAAACAGCTGTTCTTAAAGCTACAGCAACGGGTGGCAGCGGTCCTCTTACTTTTACATGGAGTAATGATGCAGGTGTTGGAGATTCGGTGATTGTAGTGCCACTTGAAACCACAAAATATTTTGTAACAGTTACCGATTCGTGCGGAAATTTCGCTTACTCTGATTCTATTGAAGTAGTGGTGCAATGCGATGTAATTGTTCCTAATATTTTTACTCCGAACGGAGATGGTTTTAACGATACTTTTTTTGTGGAAAATTTAGACCAGTATCCAAGCAGCGGAGTGAAAATATATAATCGCTGGGGAAGAAAAGTTTATGACAATGAAGATTATAAAAATGATTGGGATGGAGATAAACTTGCTGACGGAATTTATTTTTATGTTGTCAACGTTTCAGAGCCAGAACAGGGAAACAAAACAGGTCATGTTACTATCATCAGAAATTAATAATTAAATAATATGAATAGCTTTAGAACAATTGGTACGCTTATAGTTTTTGCAGTTTTTACAAATGCGGTTTTTGCACAAAAAAAAGTAAAAGACACGTATCTTCATAAAAAAAATTATCTGATAGAAGTTACCATGAAAGGAGGAAAAAAGACTAAAATATTTTCTGATGAATTGGGCTTTTCTTCAGGAAAAATTAAAACAAAACACATGATGATGGCAGATAACGGTGGGTTTGTTCAAGGCGATTATGAAGTTACAAAAGCAGACACCAGCGGTGAAGCTAGAACATTTGATTTCAAGGGCTCAATCAAAAATAGCAAAGAAGAATACCTTCTTATCAAAGGAACAGTCTTTGGCGATATGATTGATGGAACAATGACATGGGAAACATCTAAACATAAGGTAAAATCTGAAATGACTTTTACCGGAAATTCAAAAGAAAAAGGACAAAAATTTGTTCCTGCTGAGAAATCTGTTTCAAATCCTTCGTTAAATAGCAAATCATCATCAGGTAAATCAAACGACTCAAAATCACCTGAAAAGAAAACCAAAGAAGATAAATCTTTGGATGATGAAATTCTAAATGACGATTTAGAGTAAATAGCTCAAAGAGCTTATACTCTTATTGCTTTTCTCTCCTCCCATTTAATTCAGCTTAGAATAAAATTACCTCATTTAGGGTATTGTAGTACCCATGTGGCGCACATACTTTTGTCACGTTATTTAAAATCATTCTAAACAAGAAAACGATAAAAGTTATAATGAATAAAATCTTTTCTCACACACAGTATACTTTACTTGCTGCCTGTCTTATTCTCATCCAATCCTGTAAACCTGATGACAATCCGCAATACGAAATCCCTGCAACCTATAATTTCGCCAATGTAAGTTATACCGGACAAACTTATCGCTTAGCAATGCTGGAAGAAATGGTTGATTACATGAAAACAGCCCGCACACTGGGAACATCATTGAGTAGCACAACGATAAAAGATATGTTTGCCAACAGCGGTTCATCCTTTAGTGACACTGCATTAAATAATTCAGGAAAACAATTGAAAGATAAATGCTATGCTCCAGACCAGTCTTTGATTGAATCATACATAGATAGCATTGTATTGGCTAGTCAGTCGGCAACAACAGGTAGTAATGGGATAGCAGGAGTGGTGACCAGTTCAATTGAACCTGATAAAAAATATGTTTTAAGTGCCAACGGTTTTGACTACACTGAAATGATTGAAAAGGGTCTTATGGGAGGTGTGTTTTATTACCAAGCGGTAAGCAATTACCTTGAAAATATTTCGGAAGATGACAATAATACTATAACCACTGGAGAAGGAACAGAAATGGAACATCATTTTGATGAAGCCTTCGGTTATTTTGGTGTACCTGTTGATTTTCCGACCAATAATACCGATGTTTTGTTTTGGGGAGAATATTGTAATGATTTAAATGGAGTGTTAAACTGCAATTCTTTAATGATGAATTCTTTTCTTGAAGCAAGAACAGCAATCTCAAATAAAGATTACACTACCCGCGATGAGAAAATTATTGTCATTAAGGAAACATGGGAAAAAATAGTTGCTGCATCAGCTATTCATGAAATCAATGAATCGATGGAGTACTTTGGTGATGATGCTCTGCGAAACCATACCCTGTCAGAATTCCTTGGTTTTGTTAATTCCTTGAAATATAATGTGAATGCAAAAATTACAGCAACACAAATAGAAGAAGTTACCAATCACATTGGTAATAACCTTTATAATGTAACGCTGAATGATTTGAATGCCGCAAAGAATGCGCTCAGCACTATTTATGGCTTAGATGATATAAAAGACTCACTCTGATGACCCAACCGAACTATAAGAATGTTTTGCAATCTTGCTTTGTTGCGGTATTGCTTGTTTTTTCATCCTGTAATCCAGAAGGAAATAATACTGTGAATTTTGACCGTGCAGCCATGCTTGAAAACATCGGCAGCAATATCATCATTCCTAATTATAGCGACTTGTCGGATAAGATGAATTTGCTGAAACAGGCAGCAACAGACTTTACAACTGCGCCCGATAACTCAACGCTTATAACACTTCAAACTACATTTAAGAACGCTTATATATCATGGCAAAAATGTTCTGCATTTGAATTTGGTCCGGCTATGCAGGTTTCATTGCGAATGAGTATAAACACCTTTCCAACCGATAGCACTCAAATTCAAACCAACATTGCTTCTGGTTCTTATAATCTTGCAACAGCTAATAACATTGATGCACGCGGACTTCCAGCGCTTGATTATCTGTTGCATAAACGCAATGGAAACAATACGGAGGTATTGGAAAGATTTACAACAAATCCTGAAGCACAGGGATGGAAAGATTATTTGACTGCCTTGGTAAACGACACCAAAAATCTTGTTGATACTGTTAATAATAGTTGGTCGCCTGTTTCAGGTAATTACCTCGCAACATTTATAAGTAATGACGGAACAGATGTAGGAAGCTCATTGGGTGAATTGATAAACCAACTCAATTACGATTATGAACAATTAAAAAATGCACGCATTGGAATTCCAGCTGGAAAGCAGACACTTGGTGTTGCGCTCCCTGAAAAATGCGAGGCCTATTTTGCCGGCTATTCAGCAGAACTTGCTCTTGATCACATTATAGAAATTAAAGATATTTACTTAGGTGCAGGTGATGCCGATGGGGTTGGATTGGATGAATATTTAATCGCACTGGATGCAAAACACGGCAGCGGGCAACTTTCGGATGCAATAAAAACACAACTTGACCTTGCTACCACTGCTTTGCAGAATGTTCCCGACCCGTTGTCTGAAACGGTTGTAAATAATCCTACAGTTGTAAATACTGCATACACCGAAATTCAAAAGCAGGTTGTCTTATTTAAAACCGACATGCCTTCAGCGCTGAGTGTGTTAATTACTTATCAAGACGGAGACGGTGATTAATACTGTAAAAAAATATATTTCTTCTACCACGCACATCGCCCCTTTGGCGGTGTTTCGTGTTATATTCGGAGGTATGATGTTTGCATCCGTTATCCGTTTCTGGCTCAATGGCTGGATTGAAACACAATACATTTTACCAAAACTGTTTTTCCCGTTTTATGGTTTTGAATGGATAAAACCTTTGGGAGGAACCGGAATGTATTTAGTCTTTGCTGCAATGGCACTTGCTGTATTGTTTGTTATGCTCGGATTGTTTTACAGGTTTTCGGCAACCGCTTTTTTCCTTTTGTTTACCTACGTTGAGTTGATTGATAAAAGCAATTACCTTAACCACTATTATTTTGTGAGTATTATTTCATTTCTGCTTATTCTGGTCCCTGCCAACCGCTATTTTTCATTGGATGTTTTGCGCAAACCATCTTTGCTGGTTACGCAGGTTCCAAGCTGGATGGTGGATGTTTTTAAGGTACAATTAGGCATTGTTTATTTTTTTGCAGGCATTGCAAAGCTCAACTACGATTGGCTTTTTCGTGCTATGCCACTCGCCATCTGGCTGCCTGCAAAATCTAATTTGCCTTTAGTTGGCGAGTTTATGAATTACAAGTTTACTGCTTATGTGTTCAGTTGGTTTGGTGCTATCTATGATATCCTGATTCCGTTTTTCCTATTTAATAAGCGCACAAGAAAAATAGCATACATTTTTGTAATTATTTTTCATGCTGCAACAGCAATCATTCTTCCTGTTATCGGCATGTTTCCTTACATTATGATTCTGGCAACACTGATTTTTTTTTCGCCTGAGTTTCATAAGAAACTCATTTCCAACTTAGTTGCACTATTCTCTTTTGGCAGAAGAAATTTGTTCAATCACCTTGAAGACATCAGCTTTTCTTTTTCCCGACCTTTTGTAGAAAAACTTCTGATTGGCTTATTGTGTCTACATTTTTCTGTTCAAATCATTTTGCCTTTTCGTTACCTGCTTTATTCCGGCAATCTTTTTTGGACTGAAGAAGGTTATCGTTTTTCCTGGCGTGTAATGCTCATGGAAAAAGGAGGAACAGCTTTTTTCTATGTTAAAGATTCTGTCACAGGTAAAGAAAGTGAAGTGGATAATGCCGCTTACTTAACCTATCAGCAACAAAAAATGCTTTCAACCCAACCCGATATGATTTTGCAGTTTGCACATTTTCTTGCAACAGATTATGCAAAGAAAGGTTATACAAATCCACAGGTAAGAGTTGAAAGTCTTGTAACACTGAATGGAAGTGGTAGCAGACCTTTTCTCAATAGCTCAGTGGATTTAGCACAGGAAACAGAAGGCTTTACTTCAAAAAGCTGGATACTTCCTTTTGAAGAGACAAAGTTGAGTTACGCAGAGAGATGATGTTAAGCAGATTCTTTTTCTTCATAATTTTATATTTTTCACTCTGCAGTTTTCATTCTTTTGCTCAGCCTGCACACCTAAATGATTACGATCCTGAACAAACAGGCTCAGTTCTTGGCATTATCACCGATATGAAAACAGGCGAACCAATTTATTTTGCTGAAGTTATTCTGGACAACATTTCACGATCCGTAATTTCTGATGATAAAGGAAGATATCATTTGCGTCATTTGAGTTATGGAGGTCATAAGCTTACCTTTTTTGCTTACGGCTATGAAAAAGTTGAACGCTTAATTGAAATAAAGGAAGAAAAATTAGAGATCAACATCCAGTTGCTGCCGCTTGCTATGGATTTAAAAAATGTAGTGGTTAAAGAAGAAACTGATAATGATTTTGGTATCACCAGATTGAAACCTGTTGACGGTGTTGCTATTTATTCCGGCAAAAAAACAGAAGTGATTGTGTTAGATGATGTGGCAGCTAACCTTGCTACTAATAACAGTCGTCAGGTTTTTGCAAAAGTTGCAGGACTTAATATTTGGGAAAGCGATGGTGCAGGTTTGCAGATTGGTATTGGTGGTAGAGGCCTAAGTCCTAATCGTACTTCCAATTTCAATACACGCCAAAATGGTTACGACATCAGTGCAGATGCGTTGGGTTATCCCGAAAGTTATTATTCACCGCCAACGGAAGCTTTAGAAAAAATAGAAGTAGTGCGCGGTGCAGCATCACTGCAATACGGAACACAGTTTGGTGGTTTTATCAATTTTGTTTTTAAAAAACCAAATCCGACAAAAGCGTTTGAAGCGGTGCTGCGGCAAACTGCGGGTTCTTTTGGTTTATTCAATTCATTCAACAGCATCAGCGGAACAAAAGGGAAAGTAGGTTATTATGCCTATTATCAGTTTAAACGCGGTGACGGATGGAGGCCGAATTCAGGTTTTAACAATCATGCAGCACATGCTTCGGTAGTTTTCCATGCTTCTAAAAAATTTTCGCTTACGCTGGAGCATACGTATATGAACTACCTGGCTCAACAACCCGGTGGATTGACCGATGCTGCATTTATACAAGAGGCGCGCCAATCCATTCGTGAGCGTAATTGGTTTAGGGTAAATTGGAATCTGACTGCATTGATTGTCGACTATAAATTCAACGACAAGCTAAAACTCAATAGTCGCTTTTTTGGTTTGATTGCAGAACGTGCTGCTCTTGGTTTTCTCGGACTTATCAGCCGTGCTGACCCAATGGAAGAACGTGATTTGCTTTGGGATAAATACAGGAATTTCGGAAACGAGACACGCATATTGTATGGGTATAATCTGTTTGGAAATCACAGTACCTTTCTTGCCGGAGTTCGCTATTACCAAGGTCATACCGACCGCAAACAAGGACTTGGAAGCAATGGCAGCGAAGCTGATTTCTATTACCTGCATCCCGATAGTATAGAGCACTCAGCCTATATTTTTCCAAGCAGAAATATTTCTGTTTTTTCCGAAAATATTTTTGCAATCACTTCTAAGTTCAGTGTTACTCCCGGTGTGCGTTATGAGTACATCAGCACATCTTCAGATGGATATTTTAATCTGGAAAATAAGGACCTTGCAGGAAATGTAATTTACAGCCAACATACAATTGATAAACGAAACAGCTCACGAAATTTTGTTTTGCTTGGAGTAGGGGCGAGCTATAAGCCTTCTCAAAATATCGAACTCTACGGAAATTTTTCACAGAACTATCGTGCTATAACTTTCAGCGATATGCGCATTGTAAATCCTAATTTTCGTGTTGATCCTAATTTGCAGGACGAGAAAGGATACAGCACTGACCTTGGTGTACGTGGAAACATAAACAGGATATTGAATTTTGATGTAAGCCTGTTTATGATTTCTTACAACAATCGTATTGGTGCTGATTTGCGTTTGGATAGCAATACCTATGTTGTTTATCGCTACCGAACAAACATTGCCGACTCGCGCAACATGGGTGTTGAAGTTTTTGCCGAACTGGATTTACTGAAACTTTTTTCAGGTGCAAAATCAAAATCGATGTTGTCGGTATTTACCAATTGCTCTTTTATAGACGCACGTTATTTTAATAGTAGTGAGGCTGCCTTCAATGATAAGAAAGTGGAGTTGGTTCCAACCTTCACCAACAAATCAGGTATTACTTACAAACGTAAAAACTTTCAAGCTACTTATCAGTTTTCATACACAGGCAAACAATTCAGTGATGCTACCAACGCGGAGTATAGTGCCAATGGTGTTTACGGAGTTATTCCCTCTTATTACGTAATGGATTTTTCAGTGAATTATGCATGGAACCGATTTAACTTTTCCGGAGGTTTAAATAATATCACCAACAACAAATACTTTACACGCAGAGCAGAAAGTTATCCAGGTCCGGGAATTATTCCTTCGGATGGCAGGAGTTTTTATGTGACTGTTGGTGTGAAACTATAATAAAGGTTGCGTTTACAAATTTATCTTTGCGCACTTATTTTAAAATTATGATACCACCTTATAAACACCGCGCTGCAATTCAAATCCGTTTTTGTGACACCGATTCACTTGGACACGTAAATAACTCCAACTACCTTTCATACATGGAACTTGCGCGGATAAGCTACATTGATGAAGTGTTTGGTAATTCAATCAATTGGGCTTCTGATGGAGTTATTCTAGCCAGAGCTGTTGTTGATTTTAAACTTCCTGTAATGCTTAACGATAAACTCTTTGTCTATATCCGCACTTCCAGATTGGGCACAAAAAGTTTTGATATTGAGTATCTTTTCGTACGTGAAGTAAATGGAGAAAATGAGGTTGTTTCTTCGGGCTCAACTGTAATGGTTGCATACAATTATGCCAACAATAAAACTATTGAGATATTGCCTGAATGGAGAAAACGAATTGAAGAGTTCGAGAAATAATCAGTAACGAAATCCAAACGTAAGCATAAAGCTTCCTGCAACATTATTTACCTCTGCCGAAGCTGCTGTTGTTGAATTTAAGACATAAAGATTGTATCTGTTTTTTTGCGAAAAATTAAGCAGGTAAGCAGCATCCATGTAAAATCCTTTTGTTCTGAAACCTGCACCAAATGAAGCAGTAGAGTTATCAATCTTAAATGTTTTTGAATAAGGACTTCCGAAAATTGCATAACCAGCGCGTACACTGAAAATCTTGTACCTCCATTCTGTACCAATACGAATATTTCCTGTGCCATGGTAATTATCTTTCACGTTTTTATTCTCTGCAGAAAAATTGTAATTAGATGAATTCAATTTTGCTGTGGAATAATTCACGTATTCATAATCAATACTTACCAATCCTGCTTTTCCGGCAATAAATCCAACACTAGCAATAGCTTTTAATGGAGTTGTAAGTGAGTATTGAAAACTTCCTATTGGCGAAGTAGCAGAAAATTCCTGATTATAAATTTTTGAACTCATGTCAGATGACCATGTATCTGTAAGCCTGAAATAAGTTGGTGTATGGAAGGCCGCGCCAACTCGCACCCAATCTTTAATTCTGTAAATCACACCCAATTTTAAATTAAATCCGTTTCCTGAAGTTTTTAGCTGCTCGTTATATTTCATCGAAGTGAAATTTGGGATAGTATCTAAATCATCAGTTTCTTCATAAGTTTTTTGCAACTGATATTTTATGTTTGGAATACCAATGGTAGCACCTATATACAATCGGTTGCTGTAATTACCACCAAAAGCAATTACGGTTTCACCCATTGAACCAAGTGTTGTTGCTTGCAGTTTTTGAAGTTGTCCGTAGTTGCCCATTGGTGTTGAGTAAATGCTGGTTTGCCCGGCTGCTGTATCAATCACATAAGTTTGCCAGGCAAGATTTGCGTCAAATGAATTTGTGTTCTGCAAATCATTGTAATTTGTTCCGTAAGCTTGGCTTGCAAAAGCATCAGCAATGGAATGCGAAAAATTTCTGCCCTCAATACTTACTCTGTTTTGAAAACTGTTGAGTCTGTTATATCCAATTCCAAAGTTAAAATTAAGCCATCCATAGGTACTTCCTTCCTTATTGCGAATGCGAGTTCGTACCGCACCAAGGCTACCAAAATTGAAGTTCAGTTTATTGTCTTTTATTTGTGTTCCCAGATAATCAGAAGTTGAAACAGAATTGAAAACGGAAGGTGTTAAACTTATTTCGCTGCTGCGGTAAAAAGCTATTCCGGCTGGATTGAAACTAAGTGTTGTAAAGTCGCTGCCCAACGCACCGAAAGCTCCACCCAGTGCAGCAAATCTAGCTGTTCCGGTTGGTGATATTTGCGAGTAACGCAAGGCATCTGTTTCATTTTGCGCTGTTGCAGAAACTGCAATTACAGCTAATAATCCACTTAAAATCTTTGTTCTCATTTCCCTTTTTTCTTAAATAAATCATTCAAGAATTACCTTGGACCTCTTCCACTATGGCTGCCGCTGCCAGAGCCCATGCCGCTTCCGAACCCATTGCCGCTTCGGCTGTTTGAGCTTCCACTGTTAAATCCATTGTTGAAACTTCCTCCGCCTTTGTTTCCGCTTCCGTTATCAAATCCACCTCTTTGAAAACCATTATTGTTATTATTCTGATTAAAGTTTGGACGCTCATTTTGCCTTTGCATATTATCATTTCCGCGGTTATTATTCGGCTTTTGTTGTTGCTCATATTGAGGGTTAAAACCGTTGTTCTGGCGTTGGTTATTATACTGGTTGTAGTCATAATTCCTTTGCGGCTGTTGATTTTGCTGAAAACCATTATTCCTGTTGTATTGCTGATTCTGCTGGTTGCCGTTATTGCGCTGATAATAATCCTGTTCAGGTTTTATTCTTTGAGGAGCAACATATTGTTCGGGTCTTGCCTGTTGAGTCTGATTCGGTTCAATGCGGCTTGATTCAGGGCGGGCATAAGCACCTTGTTGTTGTTGAGTTGTAGTCTGCGGCCTGCTGTATTTATCAGCATTATTTTCTGGTTTTGCATACTCAGTCTGTTTTTGCAAGTCATTACTTTGAATATTAGCAGCACCGGTGTTATTCTCTTTTGTAAAGCGGTCAGCTCCGTTTTGTTGAACAGCAGGGTTTTTCTGTTGTTCTTTTGTTCCCAATGTTTGTTGCTCTTTACCAACAGAATTGTTTTCTGATTTAATCTCTTTTGTAGTCAGATTATATACCGGGTCTTTTACTTTGGTAGTATTTTCTTTGCTGATTTTGAAACCATCAATATTAGGTGTGTTGTTCTCCTTAGTGTAGTTCACAACATTCAGTTTGCTTCCGGTAACAGTTCCCTGAGAAACAGAAGACATATATTGTTCTTTAAAAGATGTTTTTCCGGCATAACCGCTACCAGCCTGATTTACGCTTCTGTGACCGTAATAGAAATTGCTGTTATTATCGTAAGTGTTGTAGTAATTATTATAATAGCCATTATTGTAGCCATTGTAATAGCCATTGTTGTAGCCATTCCAGTAGCCGTTGTTATAGCCATTGTAATATCCGTTATTATATCCCCAGCCATAATTATTATATGGGTAGCCATACCAGTTGTTATAGCAGTTGAATCCATTGTAGCCGTAATAAGGTGAACCCCATCCACCATAGCCATAAGGATAGCATCCCCAACCGTAGTTGAAAGTTATAGATGGCCCCCAAAAGTTATAGCTTGAATAAATGCTTGTTCCATAATAATAGGGGTTGTAGTTATAGAAGTAAGAGTTAGTGTAATAGTTATTGTAATAACCAAAACCATAAGAAGGGTTTTGAAATCTTCTTATGCGCGCAGCATAGGAGTAATCGTAATAATCATCATAAACAAATTGATTATTGCTACCATTATAATTGTTGGTAATGTATGTGTTACCGTTAGTGCTGTCGGTATATTGTTGCGAGTTTGAATTATTGCTATAACCGTTAGGGTCATAATAATCATCGTTTTGCTGATTATATCCCTGCCCTTGAGTATTTTGTTGTGGGGTATAATTGCTTGGATTAGTTTGTTGATAGTTGCCCTGATTTGCAGGTGTATAAACATCATCATCGCTGTATGCACCTGAGTAGTAAGTTGATTTACAACCTGCAATAGTAAGCAGTGTTGCTGCAAATAAAACTGATAGATTTTTCATGGTTTTTCCTCCTTGAAATTTTGTTGTTGTAGAAGTGTTCATGTCAGCGGTTTTTAATTTTAACTTTGCCGGGTATCAAATATAACCCGCTACAAATTTACAAAGACCATACCAAGATTTATGAGCAAAGATTTTACAACCCGTGAAGAGAATTATTCCAAGTGGTATAACGATTTAGTTATAAAGGCTGATTTGGCTGAAAACTCGGCTGTGCGTGGCTGTATGGTGATAAAGCCCTATGGCTATAGTATTTGGGAAAAGATGCAGGCAGCATTAGATAAAATGTTTAAAGATACCGGGCATGAGAATGCTTATTTTCCTCTCTTTATTCCAAAGTCTTTTTTCTCAAAAGAAGCCAGTCACGTTGAAGGTTTTGCAAAAGAATGTGCTGTTGTAACGCACTACCGTTTAAAAACAGCACCCGATGGTAAAATTGTTGTTGATGAAGATGCTAAGCTTGAAGAAGAACTGATTGTTCGTCCGACTTCCGAAACCATTATTTGGGATACCTACCGCAATTGGATTCAGTCATATCGTGATTTGCCATTATTGATAAACCAATGGGCAAATGTGGTGCGCTGGGAAATGCGGACAAGATTATTTTTAAGAACTGCTGAGTTTCTTTGGCAGGAAGGACATACTGCACATGCAACTAAACAAGAAGCTATTGAAGAAGCAGAAAAAATGTTGAATGTCTATGCTGATTTTGCAGAAAATTTTCTGGCGCTTCCTGTTTTAAAAGGTGTAAAAACAGAAAACGAGCGCTTTGCAGGAGCAATAGAAACATATTGCATAGAAGCTCTTATGCAAGACGGGAAAGCTTTGCAAGCAGGCACATCACATTTTTTAGGACAGAATTTTGCTAAAGCATTTGATGTAAAATTTACAGGAAAAGATGGTAAACAGGAATATGTATGGGCTACTTCTTGGGGTGTTTCAACACGATTGATGGGGGCTTTGATTATGGCACATTCAGACGACAACGGTTTGGTGCTTCCTCCAAAATTAGCACCAAATCAGGTGGTAATTGTTCCTATTTACAAAACAGACGAAGAATTGGCAAAGTTGAACGAGAAAGCATCTGAAATCAAAAAGTCGCTTGAGGCACTTAATATCCGAGTGAAATACGATAACCGGGATACATACAAACCAGGTTGGAAATTTGCTGAATATGAATTTAAGGGTGTACCTGTTCGTATTGCCATTGGCCCCAGAGATTTGGAGAATGGCACTGTAGAAGTTGCGCGAAGAGACACTAAAGAAAAAAAATCTTATCAACAGGTTGATCTGGCTCATAAAATTGAACATTTGCTTGGACAAATTCAAAGTAATCTATATCAAAAAGCGCTTTCGTTTCGCGAACAAAATACTACCAATGTTGATACCTGGGATGAGTTTGTAAACCAGATTGAAGGCAAAGGCGGCTTTGTTTATGCACATTGGGATGGTACAAAGGAAACTGAAGAATTAATAAAGGATAAAACCAAAGCTACTATCCGCTGTATTCCTCTTGATAACAAGAAAGAAGATGGTAAATGTATTCTTACGGGCAAACCTTCAACACAAAGAGTGGTATTTGCAAGAGCTTATTAATAAGCTAAATGATGAGGATTGAAGCTATTTTTCAAATAATTTTTGCAGAAAACCTTTTTACTGTTACATTTGCGCTCCTTTTTCGGGAAAAAAGGGGTAGTTCTTTATCATATTTGGCCCGTTCGTCTAGGGGTTAGGACGTCAGGTTTTCATCCTGGTAACAGGGGTTCGATTCCCCTACGGGCTACTAAACTAAAGGTCTGAAGTTATTGTTAATCAATAGTTTCAGACCTTTTTTATTTTCCGGAAGTAACCATAAAGTCACACAATTTAAGATCTTCCCAAAATCCGGGATACGATTTTTTCACTGTTTCAGGATTTTGAATATTGATGTTTTCGCAAATCAATGCAAGAGGAGCAAAAGCCATTACCATGCGGTGATCATCATACGTTTCAATACTTTGCTCCGATCTTTTGAATTTGCCTTTTAAAATAAAGTAGTCGCCTTCTTTTATAAAATCTTTCCCGAATTTTTTCAGTTCGGTTTGTAGAGCAGAAATACGGTCGGTTTCTTTTAATCTTAAATTTTCAATCCCTGAGAATTGAATTTCTAAATCAAGAGCAGCGGCTAATACTGTCAGGCTTTGAGCTAGGTCGGGGAAGTTGGTGAAATCAATTTTAATTGACGATTGACGATTGACAATTGACGATTGCCGAAGTTTGATACCATTATTCAAAAATTCTGTCGCTACTCCAAATTGATTCATCAGTTCCGGTAAAACAGAATCGCCTTGTAGACTTTCTTTTTGTAAACCTGTTAAAATAATTTCTGCATCTTCTGAGAGAGCAACTAACGAATACCAGAAAGCTGCTGCACTCCAGTCTGGTTCTGCTTTATATGGCTTTGCTTGATATGATTGCGGAAGAATTTCAATCCTGTTTCTTGTCCATGAAACGGAAACTCCAAAATGCTGCATTAATCCAATTGTCATTTCAGCATAAGGTCTGGAAACTAAATTGCCTTTAATATTTATGCTCAATCCATTTCCTAAAACAGGAGCTATCATTAATAATCCCGAAAGAAACTGGCTGCTAATGCTGCCATCAATTTCAACTTCTTTTTTTATCAATCTTTTACCTTTGATTTTTATAGGAGGGAAGCCAGTTTTATCAAGGTATTCAATTTTGGCACCCAGCGATTTTAATGCATCCACTAATGATGCAATAGGTCGCTGCTTCATGCGTTCTGTGCCGGTCAGAATTTTTTCTCCTTCGTTGATTGCAAAATATGCTGTGAGGAAACGCATGGCTGTTCCTGCTGCACCTACATCTATTGTTTTGTGAGTTGAATCTAATGAGCGAAGTAAAATTTTTGTGTCTTCAGCTTCCGATAGGTTCTTTATTTCAAAATCTTTTCCGCTCAGTGCGCGGATAATAAGTGCACGATTGCTTAAACTTTTTGAAGCAGGTAAGTTTATAGTAACGTGAATAGAATTTTCCGGTGCGATAATTTTTGCAATCATTGAAAGGTATTTAACCTGTAGAACGAAAGCGCAGCAAGTATTTCTTCTTCACTGCATGGCTTATCAACTTCTGCACTTCCAATGTGACTTAAAAGTGTAAAACGTATTTCACCGTTAGCATTTTTTTTGTCGTTGCGCATCAGGCTAATGAAATCTGAAAATGCTTCTTTTTTAACAGGGTAGGAGTCAAAAACCCTCAGAATAAATGATACGATATCATGCAAATCATTGCGTCCCAAACCGAGTTTACGGTGTGATAGAAAAGCTTCGCAAATCATACCTGCTGCTACAGCTTCTCCATGTGAAATTGGTTTTCTGTCGTTCGCTAAAGAATAGCTTTCAAACGCATGACCAATAGTGTGTCCGAAGTTTAAAATTTTTCGCCAATTAGTTTCTTCCGGGTCTTCTACAACAATGTTATTCTTTATTTTCAGTGATTGGAAAATAATATTGTCAGTAATGTCGCTTCTCAGTTTTTTTATTTCTCGAATAGAATTCCAATATTGTTTTTCTGCAATTAAACCATGTTTTACAACTTCGGCAAAACCGGATTTTAACTGAGCTGGCGGCAGTGTTTCCAGAAATTTAGGAGCAACAATAACAGCTTCAGGGAAAGCGAAAACGCCTACCTGATTTTTGATGTTGTTCAGGTCAACGCCTGTTTTTCCGCCAATAGCGGCATCAACCTGTGCCAGTAGGGTAGTGGGGATGTTGATAAAATTAATTCCTCGTTTAAATGTTGCTGCTACAAAACCACCCATGTCGCAAATAACACCGCCACCCAAATTTATTAACAGGGATTTTCTATCGACCTTCATCTCACTCATTGCGCTCCATAGCTGGAAACATACATCAAGGCTTTTGTTTTTTTCTCCGCTTTCAGTTTCAATTATTTCGGCATCGGCAAGTTCTTCGGTTGCGGCAAGTAAAATTGGAAGACAATGTTTTGATGTATTCTCGTCCACCATGATAAACTTTTTGCATCCGGTATAGCGTGCGGTTCTCAATAATTCATCAAGCTCAACAAAGGCATTGTCGCCCATGTATATATTATGCCCGATGGATTGCAGAACTCTTGACATCTTCTATTTTTTGTGCAACTCTTGGTTCATTATTTCTGTTTGGATGCGAATAGATTCTTCGTGAACCAATTGATACAATTTCTTTGAAAATTCTTTTTGCATTCCCAGATTTTCTGATTGCACCAGAATATTTTTCAAAACTGTATTCCAGCGTTCCAATTGCAAAATGGTAACATTGTTTTCCTTTTTATACAATCCGATTTCTTCCACTAATTGCATGCGTGCCGCTAGAATGTCAACTATATCGAGGTCGATTTTATCAATGCGTTTGCGCAGTTGTTCCAAACGGTTTGAAAATTCCACATTGCCTGAAACAGGGCTTCGGTAAACCAATTGCGATAATAATTCTTTGAGTTTTAGCGGTGTGATTTGTTGTTGAGCATCACTCTTTGCATTGATGGGGTCAATGTGTGTTTCAATCATCAGCCCGTCCATATCAAGGTCTAGGGCTTCCTGAGCAACAGATAAAAGTAATTCATGTTTCCCTGCAATGTGACTTGGGTCACAAATGACAGGAATATGCGGCATCTGTATTTTTAGTTCAATCGGTATTTGCCAGTTTGGAGAGTTTCGGAATTTGGTTTGGCTCAATGAAGAAAATCCGCGATGCACGGCAATCACTTTTTCTATTCCAACATTATTTAGTCTTTCAATTGCCCCCAGCCAGAGTTGTAAGTCAGGATTGATAGGGTTTTTTACCATCACTGTTATATCAACTCCTTTCAGTGCATCTGCAATTTCCTGAACGGTAAAAGGGTTTACAGTTGTGCGTGCTCCTATCCAGATGATGTCAATTCCCGCTTTCAGGCATTCCTCAACATGTTGTGCATTTGCTGCTTCTACTGCCGTAAGCAAACCAGTCTGTTCTTTTACTTTCTTCAGCCATTGTAATCCGATTGCCCCAACTCCTTCAAATGAATTTGGGCGTGTGCGTGGTTTCCAAATGCCTGCACGAAAAATCTGGACATGGTCAATTTTTGCCAACTCTTTTGCAGTTGCTAAAACCTGTTCTTCACTTTCTGCGCTGCAAGGACCTGCAACAATTAAAGGCTTCTTGAATTTACTAAACCAATCTTTATTCCCTTTATCTGACATTCTATTTGTAAATTTTATTTCTCAAAAAATGGTCTGCAATAACTAATGCAGCCATTGCTTCCACTATGGGAACTGCACGCGGAACTACGCAAGGGTCGTGTCGGCCTTTGCCTTCAACAATTACTTTGTTTCCTTTTTTATCAATGCTTTGCTGAGACTGCATTATGGTTGCCACAGGTTTAAAAGCCACATTGAAGCGGATTTCCATTCCATTGGAAATACCGCCCTGTATGCCGCCCGAGTGGTTTGATAATGTTTTTGTCTTGGAAGAAAATACATCATTGTGATCTGAGCCTTTCATTTGAGTTCCTTGAAAGCCACTTCCGTATTCAAATCCTTTTACAGCGTTGATGCTCAACATTGCTTTTCCTAAATCAGCATGGAGTTTATCAAACACAGGCTCACCCAATCCTACAGGGCAATTGGTGATGACAGCAGTAATTACTCCGCCAAGTGTGTCGCCTTCTTTTCGCGTTTTTTCAATCAGCTTTATCATTTTCTCTGCTGTTGATTTTTCTGGGCAGCGAACGATGGTGCTTTCAATCTCATTGTTGCTGAAAACCTTTTCGATGTCTTTCATCTTTACCGTTCCTACCTGCGAAACCCAAGCATTGAATTCTATTCCTTGTTTTTTCAAAAGCAGTTTTGCGATTGCTCCGGCTGCTACTCGTGCAGCAGTTTCCCGCGCTGAAGCGCGACCGCCACCGCGGTAATCACGGTTGCCGTATTTTTCTTCGTAAGTAAAATCGGCATGAGATGGACGGAATTTGTCTGCAAGGTGTTTGTAGTCCTGTGGCTTTTGGTCGCTGTTGCGGATAATGATTGTAAGCGGTGCGCCTGTTGTTTTATTTTCGAATATGCCCGAGACAATTTCAAATACATCGTCTTCCTTACGCTGGGTGGTTATTTTGCTTTGTCCGGGTTTTCTGCGGTTTAGTTCTGATTGAATAAATTTCATATCAATCTTCAATCCTGAAGAGCATCCGTCAATGACAACGCCAATCATAGCGCCATGTGATTCGCCAAAGGTTGTGATTTTAAAAAGCTGTCCGAAACTGTTTCCTGCCATATTCACGCAAAAGTAGGAAAAAGAGAGACGTGTTCTCTGACACAATACTTTCAACACTTCAGCGTTAATAAGTTAAAGGGTGTATGTCACTTAAGTGTATGCTAAAATCTAAATTTTGCACAAAGTTGTTTTATGCAACTACTATTAATAAAGAGGATATGATGAGATGTAAATTTATTGTTTTGCGACTGCTGCTTGCGGGCTTGTTATTATGCAGCTCAAAAGCGTTTTCACAGAAGACGGCTTATTACCTTGATCCCGCTGCTGAATACCGCTCAGGTACTGAGTTATATGAGAAAGAGAAGTATGCTGCTGCCCGCGAAAAGTTTGAAAATGTAATTGCACAGACTGCTTACCTGCCACTTGATTTGCGTGTGAATTCTGAGTTTTATACCGCGATGTGTGCTGTTGAATTGTTTCACAAGGATGCTGAAATGTTGTTGCAGCGTTTTATTGATACCCGCCCCGAAAGCCCTAAAACAAAGGCTGCCTGGTTTGAGATGGGCAAATTTCAATACCGCAAAAAGAGCTGGAAAAAAGCAGTGGAATGGTTTGAAAAGCTTAATACCTATGATTTGAATAACGATGAATTGGCAGAATATTATTTCAAGTCGGGATACAGTTATTTTATGCTCACTGATTTTAAAAATGCGAAAACCAATCTTGACCAGATCAAAGGTATTGAGAATAAATACTCTGCCCCCGCAAACTATTACAGTGCTCACATATCATATATAGAAGAGAATTACGAAACAGCTTTGCAGGATTTTTTGAAACTGGAAAACGATAAGATTTTTGGCGCGGTAGTGCCTTTCTACATCACTCAACTTTACTTTCTGCAGAAAAAATATGACAAGGTAATAGAGTATGGAACTCCGCTGCTTTCATCCGCAAACACCAAGCGTATTCCTGAGATTGCTAAGTTGGTTGGTGAGTCATATTTCAATAAGGAAATGTATAAAGAAGCAGTTCCGCAACTCACTTTATTTATTGATAATGCAGGAATTGTTACCCGCGAAGACAATTATCAGTTGGGTTATGCGCTTTATAAAAATGGTGAATATGAGAAAGCTATTTCATATCTGGAAAAAGTTGCTGGAGATGCAGATAAACTAACGCAAATAGCTTACTATAATATTGCGGATTGTTACCTGAAATCGGGAAAGAAAACCGCAGCACGCAATTCATTTAAACAGGCTTCATCGTTCGAATTTGACAAGGAAATTCAGGAAGATGCTTTGTTCAACTACGCAAAACTGGCTTACGAACTTTCTTTCAATCCTTACAACGAAGCCATTACTGCATTTGAAGAATACATCCGCAAACATCCTGAATCTCCCCGCGTTCAGGAGGCCTATTCTTTTTTGCTGGATGTTTACCTCACCACCAAAAACTACAAGCAGGCTCTGGAATCAATTGATGTCATTAAAAATAAAGATGATAAAATGAAACGCACGTATCAGCGCATTGCTTATTACCGTGGCGTTGAACTGTATAATGATTTGAATTACCAGAGCGCCATTGCACACTTCGACCTTTCGTTAAAATATCCTATGGAAAAAGAAATTGAGGCAGGTGCACATTACTGGAAAGGCGAAGCGAAATACAAAATGAACAACTATGATGGTGCAATTGCTGACTACAACAAATTTCTCTATGTGCCCGGAGTAAACCACGATAAATACAAGACCGTAAACTACAATATGGGTTATGCTTATTTCAAGAAAGCAGATTACGCTAATGCTACTCAGTGGTTGAGAAAATACACAGCTTCATCAGATGACACAAAAAAATTATGTGATTCTTATATCCGCATTGGTGACGGTTATTTCCTTACTCGCGAAAACCAACTGGCAATTGATTTTTATGATAAGGCAGTTAAGGTAGGGGCTATGGATGTAGATTATGCTTTGTTTCAGATTGCGGTCTGTTATGGTTTACAGAATAAGAATGAATCGAAAATTACTGCTTTGGAATCATTGCTGAATACTTATAAAAGCTCAGCATATTCAGCCGATGCGAAATATGAAATTGCAGAAAGTTACTTGTTGAGTGATGCACTGGATAATGCACTTACATGGTTTCAACGTGTGATTAATGAACATCCTAAATCGGCTTATGTGAAAAAATCATTGCTTTCCAGTGCACAGATTTATTACAACCAAAACAGTGATGAACAAGCGTTGGATCTTTTCAAAAAAGTGTATGCCGATTACCCGGGAACAACTGAAAAGAACGATGCGGTGTTACAAATCAAAAAGATTTATGTGGAGAACGGAAGGTTGGAAGAATTTGAAAACTGGCTGAAAGGCAATGCACCCGGATTTAATGTCGCCACGCTGGATACAGCCAACTATGAAGTTGCAGAAAAGAAATACTTGGAGTCTAAATTTTCTGAAGCGTATGATGGTTTTAATACGTACCTCACAAAATATCCGAACGGTCATTTTGAATTGAATGCAAAATTCTATCGTGCCGAGTCGGCTTACCAATTGAAGAAATACGATGAGGCATTGGAAGGATATAATTATGCAATTGGAAGGGCGAAGAATATTTTCACGGAAAAATCATTGATACGGGCTGCTGACATTCACTACTTCCGTAAAAATTATTCAGATGCAAAACTAATGTTTGCTGTTCTGGAAGAGGTAGCGGAAGTAGAACAAAACCTGATTAACTCACGAATCGGATTAATGCGCTGCAATTATGAGTTAGGCGAATACGATGAAGCCACACGTTATGCCGAGAAGGTAACCATCATGGAAAAAATTGATGATGATATTTTGAATGAAGCACATTTGATTATAGCAAAATCTGCGTTGGCACAGGAGAAAGAAGGATTGGCACTGGCTGCCTTTAATAAGGTTGCCGGATCATCGCAAACCGCTGTTGGCGCAGAGGCGGAGTATAATGTAGCAGCAATTCAATACCGACAAGGCAACTATGAGGTATGTGAAAAAACTATTATCAGTCTTATCAGTAACCGCCCGTCATATCCTTATTGGGTAGCCAAGTCGTTTATTCTACTTGCTGATAATTTTGTTGCGAAGGACGATAATTTTCAGGCAAAGCTTACGCTACAAAACCTGATTGATAAATATGAAGGTGCTGACTTGAAAGCCATTGCTCAGGAAAAACTGAATGCAATTATTCAGCGTGAAAATGATGAAGAACTGATGAAGGAGATGAAAATAAAAGAAGAAATCTATATTCAGTTTAACGAGAATAACAAAGAACAGAAATTGTTTGAGGAGGAAATTATGCCTTCCGATACTTTACAAACTCTCCCAAACCATGAATAATATGAAAAAGATAATAAGCATAACGTTTGCAGTATTGTTTTCGGGAAGTATTGTTTCGTTTGCCCAAACCAAGGAAAGCCTTCCTGAGATGGAGTTTGAGCATACAAAACCATCTGATCGTGCTACTAAGAATGCAATTAAAATCAGTGAAAATCCGGAAGTGGTTGATGATACGTTGGTAATTTCTCCGCTGAATTATACTGTATTGAAAAAACAGGAAAAACCTGAATACAAAGTGGAGAAAATAAAGCCTGCAAAGATTGTGGATGAGCCGCTGAAAAAACTTTACAAACATTACGCTAAAGTTGGTTTCGGGAATTACACCTCGCCATTGGTTGAGTTTAGCATGAGTAATCTGCGTAGTAAAGATTATGCAGGCAGCGTTTACCTGAAACATTATTCCATGAACGGGAAGTTGAAAGATGTTGGTCCTCCTCAGTTCAGTGATAACGAAATTGTGCTGGATGGAAAAAAGTTTTTCAAAGATTTTACATTGAATGGAAGCCTTGCTTATAAACGTAATGTAGTTCATCGCTACGGTTATAGTCCTAACTCATTTCCTGCCGATTCCTTCCCTGATGTATTCAGCAAAAGTGCCACCAAGCAGCGTTTTTCGTTTATCGGAACTTCAGTTGATTTAACTTCTTCAGAACTGCGCCCTTCAAAATGGTTGCAAAAAATAGGAATTGACTATTACAACTTCCAGGACAAGTTTGGAACAACTGAAAATAAATTTGGCATAATGGCAAATCTTGTAAAAAGCGTTTCCAAAAAATCAGATGTTTTGATTGACGCAGGACTGGATTATTACAATGAAAAGATGGCAATACATGGGGGTAATGATTTTATTCCTCGTTTGCGCGCGGCATTTGCCACCAGTGGAAAAACATGGAAACTGAAAGTTGGTATAGGAACAGCTTTGGACGTAACCGACTCATTAACCAAAGGGTACATATACCCGCAAGTGGATTTCCAGTATTCATTGGTTGAAAATATCTTTTACTTCTATGCAGGAGCAAATGG
>CANJWH010000051.1 GCA_947478465.1 Bacteroidota bacterium | reverse complement strand
TATCGTTTCACCAGTTCCTCTTTATTCATTGAAAGTCCTTTCAATCCTTCCAGAAAAATATCGCAGAAATTGCGGTAAAAATCTTTGGTAATTTGTTTGATTTCCTTTTCTGTTTTTTCAGGAAAAGAATTTCTCAGATTTTTTTCAATTACTTTTTTACGGTAACCAATCACATAATAAAACAGGTAGAATAATCCATCTGAAATAACATAGAGCACAGGAAACGGAATCAGCGAGAATAAAGCCTCGGTTGCTCTGAAAATGTAGTAGATAATTAGCTGCATTGCAGCAAAGCTAATATAAATCATGAAGAAGATTTAAGCCTTAATTTTTCTACTTTTGTCCAATACATGAATCAGAATTTAGATCCCAGCAGCGAAAGCCAGTTACCTATTGACAAGGAAATAGAAAGAGCCTTGCGCCCTGTTGATTTTGGTGAGTTTGCAGGACAGGACAGCGTAGTTGAAAATCTGAAAATATTTGTAAAAGCTGCCCGTCAGCGTGGCGAATCACTTGACCATGTTCTTTTGCACGGCCCTCCGGGATTAGGAAAAACAACGCTTGCTCACATCATTGCAAATGATTTAGGAGTTAATATCCGAATTACTTCAGGTCCTGTACTTGATAAGCCAGGCGACCTTGCCGGTTTGCTTACCAACTTACAACCTAATGATGTATTGTTCATTGATGAGATACATCGCTTAAGCCCGATTGTGGAAGAGTATCTGTATTCAGCAATGGAAGATTACCGCATAGATATTATGATTGAAAGCGGTCCTAATGCCCGCTCGGTGCAGATTAAATTAAATCCCTTTACATTAGTTGGAGCAACAACCCGTTCAGGTTTACTTACTGCTCCTTTGCGCGCCCGTTTCGGAATTAATTCCCGTTTACAATATTATGATGCAAAAGTTCTGAAGGGAATTCTTATCCGCTCTTCTGATATTCTGGAAGTAAAAATTGAAGACAAGGCTGCAGATGAAATTGCACGGAGAAGTCGCGGCACACCCCGTATTGCAAATGCATTGCTGCGCAGGGTTCGCGACTTTGCGCAAATAAAGGGCAATGGAAATATTGACCTTGAAATTGCTAAGTATTCACTAAATGCATTAAATGTTGATGCGCATGGGTTGGATGAAATGGACAACAAAATCCTCAGCACCATTATTGATAAATTTAAAGGAGGGCCTGTAGGAATAACTACCATTTCAACTGCTGTTGGAGAAGAAGCGGGAACCATTGAAGAAGTGTATGAACCGTTTTTGATTATGCAAGGCTACCTGCACCGCACACCAAGAGGAAGACAAGCAACAGAGCTTGCTTACAAGCACCTCGGAAAAATATTTTCACCCAATTCGGGAACATTATTTGAAGGCGAATAACCATACCCAACTTATAAAAACCGAAGCCACACGCCTCGGTTTTTTTCATTGCGGAATTTCAAAAGCAGATTTTTTAGAAGAGGAAGCTCCTTTGCTGGAGCAATGGCTCAAGGACAATCGTCACGGGCAAATGAAGTACATGGAGAATTATTTTGACAAACGTCTTGACCCGCGTTTGCTGGTTCCCGGTGCTAAGTCGGTTGTATCACTGTTGCTGAATTATTTTCCGGAGGAAGATGTTCGTCACCCTGAACTTGTTTCAGGGTCTCATTTGGAGATGCTGAAACAAGTTCAACATGACGGTGACGGTAAGCCTAAAATCTCAAAATACGCTTACGGCAAGGATTACCATTTCGTTATCAAAGAGAAATTGAAAGAGTTGGTAGCGTTTATCAGAACCAATATTGGTGATGTAAACGGAAGAGTATTTGTTGATTCTGCTCCCGTGATGGACAAAGCATGGGCCAAAAAAAGCGGCTTGGGCTGGGTTGGAAAAAATTCAAACATCATCAATAAACAACAAGGTTCGTTCTTCTTTATAGCGGAGCTGATTATTGATTTAGACCTGGAATATGATTCACCGGTAGCCGACCATTGCGGCACCTGCACACGTTGTATTGATGCTTGTCCCACAGATGCGATTGTGCAGCCTTATTTAGTTGACGGCAGCAAGTGCATTTCGTATTTCACGATTGAGTTAAAGGAGAACACACCTCCTGAAATGAAAAACAAATTTCAGGACTGGGCTTTTGGTTGCGACATCTGTCAGGATGTTTGTCCCTGGAACAGATTTTCAAAGCCACACAATGAGCCACACTTTATGCCAAATCCGGAGGCATTAAACCTTACCCGCAAAGACTGGGAAGAAATGACCGAAGAAGTTTTTAGGAAACTGTTTAAAGACTCACCCTTGAAGAGGGCGGGGTTTGAAAAAATGATGGATAACATAAAAGCCCTTTAAAAAGGGCTTTTATGTGTTATAGTATTTATTTGCTTCTGCGTTTTCTTTCGTTCTCGTCCAGATAAATTTTACGCAGGCGGATTGACTTAGGAGTTACTTCCACATACTCGTCTTCCTGAATGTATTCCATTGCTTCCTCTAATGAGAACTTACGTGCAGGTGCAATTTTAGTTTTTGCATCGCTGCCCGAAGCACGCATGTTGGTCAATTTTTTCTCGGTCATTACGTTTACCACCAAATCATCCTGACGGTTGTTTTCACCGATTATTCTTCCACCATATACTTCATCGCCCGGATCAACAAAGAAGAAACCGCGGTCTTGTAATTTATCAATGGAGTAGGCTGTAGCAACGCCTTTGTCCATGGCAATCAATACTCCGTTTATACGTGCCGGAATATCACCTTTCCAGGGTTCGTAGCTTTTAAAGCGGTGTGCCATAATGGCTTCACCGGCAGTTGCGGTAAGAATGTTGTTACGCAAACCTATCAATCCTCTTGCGGGGATATGAAATTCCATGTGGATAAGGTCGCCTTTAGGTTCCATTACTACCAAATCGCCTTTCTTTTGACTTACTAATTCTATTACTTTACCGGTTGTGTTTTCGGGTGTATCAATAATAAGTGACTCAACAGGCTCGTGTTTTCTGCCGTCAATTTCTTTAATGATAACCTGTGGTTGTCCAACCTGTAACTCATAGCCTTCGCGTCTCATGGTTTCGATAAGGATGGCTAAGTGCAGAATACCGCGACCATACACAATATGTGTATCGGGTGAGCCGGTTTCTTCTACGCGCAGGGCAAGGTTTTTTTCAATCTCTTTGAACAAGCGTTCTTTGATGTGGCGCGAGGTTACAAACTTGCCTTCTTTGCCATAGAAGGGTGAATTGTTGATGGTGAACAACATATTCATAGTTGGTTCATCAACGCTGATAGGCTTCAAACCTTCAGGGTTTTCAAAATCGGCAAGGGTATCACCAATTTCAAAGCCTTCAATTCCGCTTACAGCACAAATATCACCGGCTTCTACTTCGGGTACTTTCAGTTTGCCCAAACCATCAAAAATGTAGAGTTCTTTTATTCTCGACTTTACAATCCTTCCATCTCGTTTTACCAAGGATACAGGCATGTTTTCTTTCACCGTTCCGCGCAATACACGACCGATGGCTATACGACCTACAAAGGAAGAATAGTCAAGTGAGGTAATCATCATCTGCAAGGTTCCTTCCAGCGTTTTAGGCTCGGGAATATGTTTTACAATAGCATCCAGCAGGGGAATAATGTTTTCGGTTTGTTCTTTATAGGTGGTGTTCATCCAGCCATGTTTTGACGAACCGTAGATGGTAGGGAAATTCAACTGGTCGTCATTAGCTTCAAGGTTAAAGAACAGCTCATAAACGTTCTCCTGCACCTCATCAGGACGGCAGTTTGGTTTATCCACTTTATTGATAACCACAATAACTTTCAATCCTAATGAAATGGCTTTTTGCAATACAAAACGGGTTTGCGGCATAGGTCCCTCAAAGGCATCTACCAGCAACAACACACCGTCAGCCATGTTCAATACACGCTCTACCTCGCCTCCAAAGTCAGCGTGGCCGGGGGTGTCAATGATATTAATCTTGGTTCCGTTATACTGAACCGAAACGTTTTTGGCAAGAATGGTAATTCCTCTTTCGCGCTCCAGATCGTTGTTGTCAAGTATCAACTCACCGCTTTCCTGATTTTCGCGGAAGAGCTTGCATTGATGTAAAATCTTGTCAACAAGGGTAGTTTTTCCATGGTCAACGTGGGCAATAATGGCAATATTTCTGATGTTCTTCATGTAGGGCTTAAGCTTTAAACAGCTTCTTTTTAAAAATTTGAGGGTGCAAAAGTAGTCTTTAAAAGGACTTTAACGCTATAAAGGGTGTAACTAAATTATTAAGAGGGGGTGAAGGAGTTGATGGCAACGTCATTGCGAGGGTTTTTCACCCGAAGCAATCTCATAAATAATTACTGCATTTGATTGTGAGATTGCTTCCCTTCGCTCGCAATGACGGTTACATGTCACCCTGAGCGTTCCCGATAGCTATAGGGACGAAGGGTTTTACTCCTTTACCACCTTCTCCGTTTTTACCAACCTGCCTTTTTCATCAAACAGTTGCAGCAGATACAAACACTGCAAACGCAGATTAATAGCTACCTCTTTAATTAACCATTTCAAAAGCCTTTTCAAGTTTCAACTCTCTTTCTACCCAGGCTTCTTTTGTGTTATTGTTTTTCAAAATCAAATCGTCTTTAATTTCAGAAAAAGCCAACAGGATAGTTGCAATTTTCGCTTCAGCATTCATTACTAATGTTGACTTCCTTTCCATCTCTTTTTCAAATTCTTCTTTGATGACAGTTAGTTCTTCAAGTTTGTTCTCCCATTTTAATTTCACAGCATTTTCAATCTGTTGTTGAATAAGTGGATGCTCTAAAAGATTTGTTACATTCATTTCTTTGCCGCAATCGGGGCAATTGAGTGGGGTGTTAATTGTTTTCATGGTAATATGATAGTGTTTAGTGATTTTAGTTCGGTTCTTAATATTTAAATGCACTTAAATTTATTGAAAAGTTTTAAGAATGCTTTCTAATTTTTTAAAAAGTGTATCATCTAATTTTTCAAAATTAGCAATTGATGTAAACGGAATTTCTACTGCGGTTACATTCACCCTTTCCTTTGCTTCAAATTTGGATTCAATCTCAAATCTATCCGCATCTTTTAGTTCATCATTAAGGTTAGGATAAACCAACAATACTTCATTACAGCCTCTTTTAAAAGCATAGCTTACCATCTGATAAAGGTCATTTTGAGCTATTCCTCTTTTTGGGTCTGATTTGTAATTCTTATCACGAAGCTTATATTTTGCATCAACAATAATCTCTCTTTTTGTTGCCTTGTGAGTAAGAAAAATATCATGCTGCATTCTAAACACTGCTGGGTTATTTGACAAATTCATTTCTGATTTTTGATATTTAACATGCCATTCTTTTGAAAAATGTGTTTCCAAAAAACCGGCAAGAAAATCTTCGAAAATATATTCCATCGGAAACAGCAAACACCATTGTGAAAGGTCATACAGATTATTGGAATATAACTGTTGATTAAGAATTAAACGACAGCTATCCATCACTTTTGAATACTCATCAAAAAATGAATTAAAGGAGGTTTTTTCTACATCATGAATAGTGCAGGGCAAATCTTCTACATCATCTAAAATAAAAATCACCTCTTGTAACAATCTCAGGTTCTCACTAATTTTTGTTTGCCTCATCAGCAACCTTGAACAAAATTTAATGATGCGGTTTACTTTATTATCAAAAAGAAAAGGCTCGTAATCACATTCTACATTCTGAAAATTACCATGCGATAAACTGTTATTGATGTATCGTTTAAAATTAATACTGCCTCTTGGTGTTTGCAATGCCTCCTCAACTTGCTGATACATTGTCAACGGTTGTTTTGAAACCGTTTCAAAAAACTGATTGGCAATTAAATTTATTATCAGTTCCGGAAACTCATTAATATCAATGGTATCAAGCGATGCCTGATTGAAAGGAAATTTCCACTTACGGCAGTAGTTGAACCAATAGAAAATATGCCGAAGCATTAATTCTTTATTCTGCTCAATGTCTTTTACTTCTTTAAATACCTTAGGATAGATTTCAATTACCTCTTCTCCATTTTGAATAAAGCCAACATAATTGTTTGCCTTTATTTGGTTTCCATCAAATTTGAGGAAGGGCTGATAGCGCAGGTCTTTTTCTTCTTCACCCAATTCAGTTTCTGCATCAACAAGTAAACGTTGCTGCCAAATGTCTTGCAACATTGGCTTTAGAGCATCTTTATTATTTATGCGTTCCCACTTGCCATATTCAAAGAGGATTGACATATTTATTTAGACAAAATATTCCAACGGTAATTCACTTCATCAAAAGAAACAGTCCAGTTTGTTTCTGAAAATATTTCACTCACTTCTTTTGTTTTTCCTGAAAAATATTCAGCCAATAAAGGCACAACTTTATTTCTCAAAATCTCTTCAACGGATTTATCATTTATAAAGTAGGCATGACCAATTAAATAGTCAGCAGAGTTTCTCTTCTTGTAAATTGCTTTATTTATTTGTTTTAAAAGCTCTGTTTTCTCTGCTGTTATTTTGCCTTCTTTTTGAAGTTTATCTAATACCTCGATGGTAGGATAATAACCGATAAACTCAAATCTTCTTCTTAATGCAATATCAATCAAGGCAATTGATTTATCAGCAGTGTTCATAGTACCGATGATGTATAGATTTGGCGGAACGCCAAACTCTTTTTCTCCATTAGGCAAAGTAATCTTCAATTCATTGGGTTCTCCTAATCGTTTATCATCTTCAAGCAACGTAATTAATTCTCCAAACACTTTTGAGATATTTGCTCGGTTGATTTCATCAATTACTAAGACATAATTTTTTAGCTCTTCGTGTTTAGATTGTTGACTTGGCTTCATTTTTTCCTTTATCAAAGCCGCTAAAGGGTCAAAATAAACAGAAAGTCCCCCAGGTGCTAAAAATCTCGTTCCTTCAACTATTCCTTTAAGTGTATCAATACGTAATGGATGTTTTGAAATTCCAGTGGGTTTATCAAAATCTATATGATAATTTGAAACATCTTTGATTGTAAAATACTTACCTGATGACATCTTAATTTTAACTAATTCCCCTTTTTCCAAAAGAGGATTTATTATTTCATTAAATGCCTCCTGAAAACTTTTTGACAAACTAACTTTCTCTTTAGATGCTAAATAATTATCCTTTGCAGTTTTGGATATTTCATAGAAAACTCCATTGTACCTATCAAAACGAAGAATATCAGAACCTATGTCTGGTCTTATCCCTACCATAAAATCCTCATAAGAATAGTTCTGATGAAAAGTAACAAACTCAATTTGCCCTTGCTTACGCAGTTCATCAAACTGTTTCTTATTTTCAGCATGGTTAGCAGACAAATTCCCTGTTACTATCTCAACAGCCTTATCAATGCTGTTATATGTTTTACCAGTTCCGGGAGGTCCGTATAAAATTTGATTTAATGATTGGCTTTGTGAATTAGATTGTCTGTTCTGATTTGTTGCCATTTCTAATATTTTTTGATATTGTTCTTTTGTTGCTTTAAAATTTGTTCCCTGCAATCCAACATTTAAATTCTCTAATGCTTTTTGTGATTTTAATTGAGCAGATAACAATGGATTATTAAATAATTTATGAGTAAATCTAATTCCGGCTTTTAAAGAATTAGTGTCTTCTTTTTTCCAAAGATGACTATCTCTCTCTTCACTTAATTCATGAGGTGAAGATGTTATTTCAGCAAGCGCATAGCACCCCGCATTTTTTCCTGTTATCCAAATAATAACCTTATCATCTGGTTTTATTTTGTCTTTGTGGGCAGAAACTGTCCAAGAATCAATTAAATCATTTTTAAATGCAGTTTCAAAATCAAAAGTGTTGGGATTACCTTGAAAAATCCAATAGTTATAATTTCTGCTATTCCATAAGTCAATAACCTTTTGCTTAACTTTTATATCCTGAATTTTTCTAAGCCCGGCTTGCAGTTGGTATGTGAATTTTTCTTCTTCTTTCAATTCATACCATTCAACTTTCGCAATGTTTACACTTTCCTCAAAAGGAATTTTTAACTCTTCAAAAGCCTCTTTAAATTTAGTAGTATCTGTAACCGGTATAGGGGTTTCCAAAACTTTGGCAATTGCAAGGGCATTATACCCTTCAGAAATTAGTATTAAATCCCCTTTTTCAAAATTTTTATCTTCTACTCCTATTACAATTTCGTTTTCCTTTATCAGATTATAGTAGCTAGGTCCATTATCCCAATTACAACCTAATTTCCAAACATTACCTATAGTTCCCTCATTCAGATTATTAACCGCTTTCAAGTATTCATTTAATATATTTTCATCCTTAGCTATTTCATATAACTCCGTAACATGATGCCGCCTGTATTGTGACATTTCCTGAAGTGGTAAATATTCTCTACAGGCTTTTAAGCAACAGTCAAGCACTGTATAAATATCTTTTTGTAAAACTTCTTCTTTTGAGATTTTGATTAAATCAGCAGGGGTAATTACTTCCTTGAAAGTTCCCTTACGTAAAATGTTAAACGTCTTTTCAATTTCAATTTCATCTGCACGATGAACCATAAAAGAAAAAATAGTGTTTCCTTTTTCTTTTTGCAGAGCAAGAACTAATCTTCCATTTATGTTTACTGCAATTCGTTTATGTTCATCTACAAGGTCAATGGCAAGTCTTTTATTATCTGCACTAAGATTTAATTCAACTATTATCTTTCGGAGTAATTCAAAAAATTTCCTGATGGCTTCATCATCATTATAAACTTTAAACCGTTTTAGTATTTCTTCATTCATAATCACTATTGATTTGTAATCAAACAAATATAGAAACATTCAAATAACACTGAGTATTTCTACTCCCGATTGCACCATCTATTTCCCAACTCAATTAATCACACAACATTCCCTCATCATCTGCTAATCCACCTAAACAATCATCGCAACACCCAAGCGATATCGCTTACCCTCAAACACAGTTATTCAATCTACATCAACTGTTTTAAAATCTCCGCAGCCATATCGCTTGGTAGATTAGTTTATCGTTTATACATAAAATCCATATCGCCTGACGTTAGCATAGATAAACAGAACAGCCAAGCGATATGGCTGCGCTGCAGCATAAAAGAAGTTTATTGTCGGGCGATATCGTCCGGCATAACAATAAATGATAGTTACGGTGAGGCGATATGGAAAAACTATTCAATCAACTACCTGCACACCAAAGCGATATGGCCTTGGCATTTTAATAATTTGTTATATTTACAGGCGATATGGATGAGGTGTTTTAATAACCGTTTCATTGTTCAGGCGATATGGAAGCGGAGTTTAAGTAACCTTTTGCATTGTTCAGTAAACTAATTTATTTACACCAACACTTAAACCGCCATGGGAAAAGTAAAAGTATCTGTAAATTATTATCACAAAAGACCATTAGATAAGATAGGCACGTTTGCCGCAGGTGTCAGGGTAGGTATCTACACTCACCCCGACACCTTCAACAATCCGCCTTTCACGGAAGAAGAGGTAAAGGATAAAATAAAAGTATACAGCGACATCCGCTCAGCCTATACCGGCAGGCGCATGTCAAAGGCAAATTTCAAGCGTGACTATAATACGCTTATAACCATGCTTGACCGCCTTGCAACGTATGTTGACGACACTGCCAAAGGTGATCCTATTAAGATATTGCTTTCAGGTTTCACGCCTACACGGCCAAGCAACAGCTCATGGCTGCCTCCCTGGCAGCCGCTGGTTACTGTATCGCGTAATGTAACCTCGGGCGAGTTATTTGCAGAAAGCAACAAGCTGGAGAACGCCATTTATTACGGATGCATTGTTTTTAAAGACAGTGCGCCCGAACGTATCATCATGCAGCCCGGTGGAAAATTGGAATTCAGCAACAATGAAAATTTTGTATTCATAGATGTTACTAAAGGCCGTAAAAAAGTGTTCAGAAATCTTAAGCCGGAAGTGATGTATTACTTTTATTTCTATGCAGCAAATGCAAATGGCGTGAGCGCACTAAGCGAGGTGAAGGGCATCAAGTGTTTAAAAGGGTAATTTTACGCCCCTTTAAATACCCTGATATACCATGAATAAAACCCGCCTTGAAGCTTTCAGCGATGGAGTAATAGCCATTATTATCACCATCATGGTATTGGAAATAAAAATACCGCACGAGGCAACGGTTGAGGCCTTGCTTGAGCTCACTCCCATTTTCATCAGCTATGTGCTGAGCTTTCTGATGGTGGCTATTTACTGGGGCAACCATCATCATCTCTTGCATACTGTGCGCCATGTTACTCCAAAAATTATCTGGGCCAATATGGGCTTGCTGTTCTCCCTTTCGCTCATTCCCTTCACCACCGGCTGGATGGGCGAAAACCATTTTGCCGAACTTACCGTTGCCCTCTATGCCGTTAACCATTTGTTCTGCGGCTTTATGGCTTATATTTTGCAAAATGCTATTCTTGCCCACCTCACCGAAAAAAACAAATTGATGGAGGCCATACTCAAGACAAAAAAGAAATCAATGATAACAGTGGCAATTTATATAGTTGCCATTCCTGTTGCATTTTATTATCCTATGGTGTCGGCTGCGCTCATTGCTATCTGTGCTGTTATGTGGGTTATACCTGATAAAGATGTGGAGCGTGCGCTGATGGAAGCGGAAGAGTAGCTATCTGTCACTTCGAGCGTAGTTCCTGTCACTTCGAGCGTAGTCGAGAAGCTATAATTAAACTTCTCGACTACGCTCGAAGTGACACGCTTCCTGATTTAGCACTTCGACTAGGCTCAGCATGACACACCGGGAGGTGGTCTAAAAAAAACTATTTTTACCCGACCAAAATCAAAATGAAAAAAGTTCTCCTCTTTCTTCTTGTTGCACTCCTGCTGCTTGCAGCCGTTCTCCTCTTCAACACTTTCTCCTTTCATTCAAAACAAATAAAAGTAGAAGCCGTTCCCCTTTACAAAACCGATGATGCAGTTATTCAGCGCCTGAGTCAGGCCATACAATTCAAAACCGTTTCGTATCAGGATTCAGGAAAGATGGACACCAGCGCTTTCAATGGTCTGCATCGTTTTCTTCAACACTCTTTTCCCTTAATTGATTCGCTCTTAACGCTTGAAAAAATAAATACCTATAGTTTGTTATACAAATGGCAGGGAAGTAATCCTGCCTTGAAACCGATACTGCTGATGGCGCATCAGGATGTTGTGCCTGTTGACCCGCTTACACTTCCCGGTTGGGAGCATCCTCCTTTTGATGGTGTGGTAAAAGACGGTTTTGTTTTTGGTCGCGGTGCATTGGATATCAAGAGCGGTATCACAGGCGAAATGGAAGCCGTGGAATATCTGTTGCATGAAGGATTTAAACCGCAACGCACCGTTTATCTGGCCTACGGACACGATGAAGAAATAGGAGGGAGGCAGGGCGCACTTCAGATTGCAAACCATCTGCAGCAACAAAATATTGAACTGGAATATGTGCTGGATGAAGGCGGCTCCATCATCAGCGGAATTGTGCCCGGAATTGAAAAACCTGTTGCCATCATCGGCATTGCCGAGAAAGGATATGTAAGTCTGGAATTGAGTGTGGAAGAAGAAGGCGGCCATAGTTCCATGCCTCCCAAACAAAGTGCCATCGGTATTTTGAGTCCAGCCATTACAAAACTGGAAACACATCCTTTCCCCACCAGAATGGATGGCCCCGGTGCTGTTATGTTTGATTATGTTGGCCCTGAAATGGCTTTCGGGATGCGCTTGGTTTTTGCCAACCGCTGGTTGTTTGGTCCTGTTATTGAAAGTCAGCTCGACAAGAAAAATTCTACACGCGCTACCATGCACACCACAACGGCAGCTACTATTTTCAATAGCGGTGAAAAAGAAAATGTGTTGCCCATTAAAGCAAAAGCGGTAGTCAATTTCCGCATCATGCCGGGTGATAGTGTGCAGGGTGTTATAGATTACGTGAAAAGAGTTATCAATGATGAACGAATAAAAATAACAACCACCAGTCAGGAGCCCGATGAACCATCAGGTGTCTCAGATCTTAGTTCTTCAGCTTTTGGTGTTATTCATAAAACAACAGCAGAAATTTTTCCGGATGTATTGGTAGCACCTTACTTAGTATTAGGCGCAACCGATTCAAAACATTACAAGAACATCACCAAAAATATTTTCCGCTTTGAACCAACGCGTTTGGATGATGCAGACCTTAAACGCATTCACGGAACGGACGAACGTATTTCAATAGAGAGTTACAAAGAAATCATCAGCTTTTATATTCAGTTAATTAAAAATTCAAATCAATAAACCCGAACGTCACCCTGAACTTGTTTCAGGGTCTTAAATAATGAGATGCTGAAACAAGTTCAGCATGACGTAAATAAAAACCAAACATTATGAAAAACCTACTTCTTTTTTTACCACTTGCATTTCTCCTTTCCTGCAAAGAACAAGCAAAACAACCTGAAACCACCGCAACAGCTACCACACAAGCCGGCTGGACAAAGCCTGCTATTTATTCTCTGGATGCACCCACTACCTATTATGATGATCTGGAAGACACAGATTTTACAGACTACTCAAAATTGATTTACGAAATTTTTGAGCAGGTATATGCAGGCAAATTGCAGGCTTATAATTTTATAGACGGAACTCCTTTGAGTATTGACGATGTAAAAAAGGCTTCCAATTTTACAGATACAGTTTCTGTAGAAAATCCTGAAACCGAAGTATTGGAAACAAAAATAGTTCAGAACGAACTGGACAAAAATATAATTTCAATAAAACTGAAAGAGACCTGGCATTTCAACAAAGAAACCTTGCAGTTAGAGAAACGCGTATTGGGCGCAGCACCACGCATGGCAGTGGTTGATCCCGAAACCGGACAAATCAAAGGTTACACTCCCATCTTCTGGGTGTTTTTTGATAAACAAGCCGAAGAGCAATTTAAAAAACAGTTTAACTCTTAATTGTCATGCTGAGCGTAGTCGAAGCATCAATTATGAAAAGCACTTCGACTATGCTCAGGAGTAGAATTTAGTTTATTTATTTCCAGTTAAATTACATAAAATCCCTGTGCACAGGGATTTATATTTTATAGAGTTTGGCATAATTGGTTCCAATTGTGCATAAATAGTTGATTGGGTTTCAACCATGCTTCAACTATTTTGCTTACATTTCTTTTAAATTTCACTCTTTCTTCTCGTTTATGTCTGCTCCAAAGATAGCTGTAGTTTTCTACAAATATAAAACTTATGCAAACGGCACCCACCCTGTAATGATCGGACACTTTATAACAGCTTGATGAAATCGAATATTCAGGAAATATTATGAGATAACTCTTTGCTGGTTAGGGCTTTTAATTTCTTGTTCTGTCAAACACCGCTCAGCAAGGTAAAATATAATGAACTTACACTGTTAATTTAATAATAAGTAGTTACCTGTTACTATCTATTGTATATACACATTTTCTTTATCTTTACATTTTATCCAAAATATTAGTTTTTATTATATGTTAAAAAGGAGGATTATTTTTGATATTTCAACGCATGAATTTTGTCTTGATGGCCTGTCAGCAGATAGCTTTCCGTCTATGAGAAAGCCAACTTCTTTCTACAAATTATTTTATTTATTAATCTCTAATTTAGTCGGATAAGTACATGTTGGATAATAATAAAAAACCTTTCTTGATGAATGTAATGTTAATTGATGATGATATTCCCACAAATGAATATAATAAAATATTAAGCACTGATTTTGATCTGGCTCAAGAGATAATTACACACACCAATGCTGCTGAAGCTCTTAAAGAACTAAGTTTAATCGAAAGTGAATACGATTTTCCCCAATTGATACTGGTGGATATAAATATGCCTGGCATGGACGGGCATGAATTTGTCACCCAAGTAAAGGAAATGGAAGGTTTTCACGAAAATAGAACCGAGATTGTGTCTCTGACTTCATCAAAACCTATGAATTATCTAGAAAAAGACAATATAAATTCCGTTGAATTTCTTTACTTTAAACCCCTTACCGAAGATATTTTATATAGTATTTTAAGGGATTGCTTTAATATGTAGTTTAAAGTTAATTTCAAAAGCAATGACGAAAGATGCAGTTACTATCTCCAGCTTACAAGCAGAACTGGAAAAAGTGCGCTTAGATAACGAAAAACTGACTTATGTCTTCGAGGCATCAAAAATAGGTGTTTGGGAATGGGATATCAATTCAAATTCGCTGACTTGGGACAAACAAATGTATAAACTCTATGGAATAAAAGAAGAGGACTTTTCAGGAGCATACGATGATTGGATAGAAAGAGTGCACCCTTTAGACAAAATAAAAGTGGAGAAAAATCTTATACTTTCATTGAAAAGCAAAAAAGAATTCCATAACCAATTCAGAATAATATGGCCTGAAGGTACAGTTAAAGTAATAAGCGCAAAAGGCAAGGTTTTATTTGATGAACAAAAAATACCCACAAGAATGATTGGCCTGAATTTGGACATAACAAAAGATAGAGAAAGGGAATCAACCTTAAACTCATTAAACGATGGACTTAGTAAAAGTTTGATCAAGATTGCTAATAGTGAGGAGAAAATAAAACTTGCATTAGCTTCAGCCAAAATAGGGATGTGGGATTATAATATGGAAAATAATATCTGCTCAAGATCACTCACCCTAAACCTTATTTTTGGATATAGTGAACTGACCCCCCAATGGAAATCTGATTTTTTTATTCCGGATGTAATTCCGGAAGATATTGATAATGTCAAAAAATATATTAACGAAGGTTATTTGAAGGGAAGTTTTAATTTTACATGTCGTATAAAACGGGTAGATGATAATTCAATACGATGGATAACAGTAGCAGGCCTCAGTTATACAAATTCCAAATTCCAAGTTTACAAAGTTATTGGAACTATAAATGATATAACTGAATTGCATGAAACCAATGCAATAATTGAAATGAACAGGACCCTTGAAGAGAAAAACAGGGAGTTAAATGAATTTGCCTATGTAGCATCACATGATCTTCAGGAACCGCTGAATACCATAAGCTCATTCAGTGGGTTATTGTTAAAAAAATATTCAGACAAGTTAGACGAGGATGGTAAAAGATATCTCAAATACTTAAAAAGTTCATCTACAAGAAGCCGTAATTTGATTCGGGATATTATAGATTATAACAGAATGGGCTATGGCAAAAAATTAAGTAGAATTGATTGTAATTTGCTTTTAAAAAATATAATTTTAGATCTTGATTCAAAAATTAAAAAGAGAAATGCCCATGTGGAAATAAAGAAACTACCTATAATAATGGGTTATGAAACAGAACTCAAAATTCTGATGCAAAACCTTGTAATAAATGCAATCAAATATCATGATCCTTCAAGACAGCCGAAAATAGTTGTTTCAGCTCAAGAGGCTGATGATAAATGGCAGTTTGAAATAAGAGACAATGGTATTGGTATAGAAGAAAAATATTACGATAAAATTTTTGCACTTTTTAGAAGATTACACACTATTGAAGCATACGAAGGAACAGGAATAGGTCTTTCCCAATGCAAAAAAGCAGCCGAAATGCATAAAGGCACTGTTTGGGTAGATTCAACAGTAGGAGTTGGCTCCACATTTTATTTCACAATCTCAAAAAAATTATATGAATAAAAAAATTAAATGTATTTTATTGATAGATGATGATGCGTCTACCAATGAGTATAACACAATTGTTCTTGAAGAAACAGGATGCGTAGAGCATGTTATATCATTCACAAGAGCAAGTGAAGGGCTTGATTTTGTTAATTCAAACCCTCCCCTAACTCCACTTCACCCTGAAATTATTTTTTTAGATATCAATATGCCCTTAATGGATGGATGGGATTTTTTGGAAGAATATAATAAATTAACTTCCGAAAAAAGAAAAAATATAATTGTAGTTATGCTTACCACTTCCGCTAATATTTCTGATGAACTTAAAGCAAAAGAAAAAGGTGCGGCTTTTTATTTTATTAAGCCACTTAGTGAAGAAATTCTGCATGAAATTATAAACATACAGTTTCCTGAGTAAAAAATATCCGATTTAATTCAAAACATCACAAAAGTCAGAACTGTTTGTTATAGCTGTTTTTTCTGAAACCCTTTGTCTGTTTGAAAATAATATACATTGCGTTAAAATAATCAATACGAAACTAAATCTATAATTTGTTTTAGTTTATTTATATTGATACCTTTGTGAATTGATTGAACATTCTTATTTCTTAAAGTAATAGTTAAAAAAAGCTATTGGTTTTGTTTGCGATTTCAAAAGTTTCGGATAGTTGTGATAAAATAACTATTATCCTTTTTAATTAAAATATGCAAAAGAAAATAGTTATTATAGAAGATGAATTAATTCTTCAGGAATTACATATGCACTATGTAACCAATTTAGGGCACGAGGTTATTGCTTGTTTTCAAACAGGCAGTGAGGCAATAGATTTTTTTAAAAATAATACTGCAGATTTGATATTGATGGATATTAGATTGGAGGGAGATATGAATGGAATTGAAACAGCCGAAAAAATTCAAGAAATATCTAATGTCCCTTTGGTATATGTATCCGCAAACAATAACGACAATCTTTACAATAAAGCCTTAGGATCTTCAAGTATGAAAGGGTATTTATCAAAACCTTTATCTCCAAAAGAATTAGACGATGTTATTAAAAGCATAACGAATATTACTGATTCTATAAATTATGCCTATAAAATACAAAAACAATTATTTGCAAAAGAAGAAGAACTCAACAGCATTTTTAAGGATTATATTTATATCAATAGACCTAAAGATATTGTTTCGGGTGATTTTTGTTTTATTAGCGAAAAAAATAACGATGGAGAAATAATAATTGCTCTTGGTGATTGCACCGGGCATGGGGTTCCTGGCGCTCTGCTTTCAATTATTTGTTATAACTTATTGAAGAACCTTACAGACAATACAAGTGATTTAAAGACAATTATATCTCAAATTTATACAAGATTAAAATCAATATTGAGCCCTACCCTTTCTTTACAAGTACTAAACGATTCTTTAGATATATCTGTTTTTAAGATAAAAGATGGCAGTAAAGTAATTGAAATAACTGGGGCTAAGAGAGAGCTATTATTTTATGATTCCCAAGAACGGGAAATAAAAATCATAAAATTAAAAATGAAAAATGAGGACTTAGATTCTGCCCCTTTAATTAAAATAGAATTTCATGACGATGATGTTTTCTACTTTTATTCAGATGGTATTACTGACCAATTCGGAGGAAATTTTGATAAAAAACTTACAAGAAAACGATTAAAAAATTTTCTGTTATCGGAATCATTAAATACTGATATGAAACTAAAACAATATCGATTGAATATTTTTCTCAGAAAATGGCAAGGAAGAATAAATCAAACAGATGATATGATTTTTCTTGGAATAAGACCATCACTTTATTTATAAAATATGTTTTATTAGTTTCTAAAGTCCTGTTTAAGTTTTATATAATTAAATCATATAAATTAATTTACATCTATTCATTATCAATCTTTTCTATTTCGAACTAAATCGGGTATTTCATATATGCTGTTTTTAAAGTCATTAAAGATCCACGGCTTAGAAAAAATTGCATGTAATCCATATTTTTCTTTAAATTCTAAAATAGCATCAATGTCTGATTGACCTGAAAGAATAATTTTTTTTGAATGAGGAAATTTATCATTACAATAATATAGCAAATCTGTTCCCTTACAATCATCCAAATTATAGTCCGAAATAATTAATGACATTTCGGTATGATTAATTATTAAATCGTCAATTATCAATTTCGCTTCATTACATGAAGAAGCCTCCTCTATTATAATATCGTTATCTAATATTCTAGCTAATTGAATTTTTAGTGATGCAAGAATGATAAATTCATCATCAACTATTAAAACAGCTTTTTTATTCCACATTGTTTAAGATATTTCTTATGATTCTTGTTAAATCTTGCTCGTCCCAGGGCTTTGTAATTACATTAAAAAATATATTTTTATCTTTAAACTCCAAAGCTAACTTTTCGGTTATTTGTCCGGTAAGCAATATTACCTGCATACCAGGTAATTTATCACGAAGATGAAATGCAAACTCATCACCTCTCATACCCGGCATTTGATAATCTGAAATAATTAGGATTATTTTAACACCTTGATCTAATAATTCATCAATTAGCTCAAATGCTTCTTCTGCGCTTTCAGCCGTTTCAAAAATATATTTAGTTCCAAAATTTATTTCAAATTGTCTTAGTAGTGAATCAAGTATTATTTTTTCGTCATCTACTGCTAGTATTGCCAATTTATTCATTATGTATTGGTAGAAAGATTGTAAATTTTGTTTCAATTGAATTACTTATACATTCAATTGTTCCTTTATTCTTTTCAATAATTTTCTTGACTATATTTAAACCAAGACCCGTTCCTTCGCCTTGTTTTTTTGTAGTGAAAAACGCATCAAAAATATTATTTATTATATCCTTTGGAATTTCAGGACCATTATTTTTAAATGTTATTATATGAGTCTCTTTTTCTGATGAATAATAAAGTTCTATTTGGCATTTATTTTTAGAAGCTTGTAAAGCATTATTAATAATATTTGTCCAGACCTGAGCTAATTCTTCTTGATTACCTTTAATAAAAACATTATCAGGTATATGATTAATAATTTTTGCTCCTTGCTTTATTTTATTCCATAAGATTGTTAATACAGAATCTAAATTTTCTTTGAGATTAAATATTGTGATTTCATCTAAAGCATTTCCATGAGAAAAATTATTTAATGAGGATACAACTTTAGATGCTTTATCTATTGCTATTGAGATTGTATTAGTAGATTTTATAATCAATAATAAGTTAACAGCAAATGTAAAAATACGCTCACTGTTTTTATGTTTTATATATTTTTCAAGAGAAGAATCTAAATGATCAAAACCTAATTCATTAATTTTTCTTGCGTAAAAATTAGTATTAGAAATATTTTTGTGCTTTAACTGGAGTTCTTGTTCTATTTTTTTTATAATGAATCTCTCATGTCTGGAACTTCGGTTAATTGTATTTATTTGTTTATTTAAAAAATACAATTCTATACTATCTATTACATCTTTAACATCTAATTCCCTAATCTTATCAATTAGATCAATTTTTATTGAATAAATTAAATTATCATTAGAAGCCTTTATAGCGCCTAAAGGGGTGTTAATTTCGTGAGCTATTCCAGCAATTAACAAACCAAGCGTTGCCATTTTTTCTTTTTTGATAATATCGTTCTGAAGATTGACAATTTGCGCTAGCGTATTCTCTAACTCAGCATTTTTTTTGCTTAGTTCATTTTGATATTTTTTTGTATCTGTTATGTTATGCAAGTAGACTCTTAAAGTATTTGTTTCTTGAATAAAAAATATATTTCGCTCATAAATCTCAGATTTAAATTCAATTTCTTTCTTAACAGTCTTTTTTAAATTAATCACCTCATCTGTTATTGAAAGTATTTTAAATAGATCTTCACTAGTTAATTCTCCATTTTTAAAAAAAACTAATTTACCTGCTGGGTTTAAATAATTTATCACCATATTTTCATAATCAAATTCAAATACTGGATTAGGATTATGCTCAGGAAATAAAGCTAAATTTCTGATTTTTTTTGTACGCTCATTAACCTTGTCTTCTAATAGGGTGTTTGCGTTAATTAAAGAACTTTTAGATAATTCGAGAAGTTTATTTTTTTGATTTAAATTATCATTCATTATTTTTAAATCGCTTAGCCCTTTTGTTGCAGCTTGCTGTAAAAATATGTATTCGGCTATATAATCATGTTTGGGAAAATCATTTAAACTTATATTTAAATTTTTGATTGTATAAATTGTATTAATAACGGGAACTGAAAGAATTAGTAATGCTTCTTTATTATATTTTTTTACCGAACATTTAAATCTTTGTTTTTCATCTATACTTTTGTAAAAAAATAACTTATTTTCCTGAGAATTTGATGCTAATAGGCTTTCAAAATTTACTAACGACTCTAAAACAAAATAATCGCTAAATAATTTTCCTTTTTTAATTTCCGGAGTTGTTTTTTTGTAATTATCCCCAAATTCTAAAATAAAATTATTTTTGTCTACTATTAGAAAAAAAGGCGATGAGAAATTAATTGATTCAATTAGGAAAGCTTTTTCTCTTATTAATTCGATACTTTTTTTTCTGTTATTTAACAATAATATAACTTTTCTACCTAATATTTTTAAAGCAGTAATTTGATTTTCGTTGAGTGTTTTTGGCGCTGGGTGCAATAAACAAATTGTTCCCAAGGCAAATCCATTATCATCTATTAATGGTGAGCCGGCATAAAAAACAATATGAGGTTCTCCTGTTACTAAAGGGTTATCAGAAAACCGTTTATCAAGCCGTGCGTCATCTACAATAAAAATATCATTAGGGATATTTATGGCATGTCCGCAAAAAGAAATATCGCGAGCCGTTTCTTTTGTATTTAATCCAATACTTGATTTAAACCATTGCCGGTTTTTATCAATTAAACTTATCAGAGCAATATCGGTTCCGCAAATTTGACTTGCAAGAACAACAATATCATTAAACTCATGTTCCTCGGCAGTATCTAATATCTCATAGGAATCCAGAGCATCTAACCTGTCTTGCTCATTAATTGGGGTAGTGGGTTTTTCCATTGAACTTTACCACTGAACTCTAAAAACATGATAATCAATGATATCACTTTTTTGTTGAATATGTTCAACTTTTGCATTTTCTAAATTAAACTTTTTACACAAACCCCTTAAAAGCCCCATTACCATTGGTGTCAGCCCTTCTCGTTTTGATCTGTATATCAAGTCTATTGAATTGGCCGTTGAATTGCGGGTTGAGAATTGAGGAGGTACTAAACCAGGCATTATATTATTTACCCTTTCGTGCAGCATATCTAAATTATTTAAAAAATCAGCAAGGTTATCGCCTGCTAAATCTATCATTTCACCATAACCTTCATTAGCGGTATATAATATCCAATATTCTCCAAAAGCTTCCATTACAACTGAGGCATCTGCACCTAAAACTTTTGCTGCATTCTTAACCAAATCATAGGTTAATGAATCTGGATAAGACTGCATACCAATAAAATAATCGTCTTCAAAATTTGACATTTCTTTTATTTCAATCCATTTATCTTCTCCAAACTTAGTGCATACTAAATCTTGAATTGCTTTGTTTACTAATCCGTACATTTTTTTATTTTTAAGTTCATAAAGTGTAATGCTTCCAAATAAACTAATTTAAGTTTATTAACATTTACTTTGCAAGTGTATGAAATCTTTTGCTCAACTTATAAAATAATTTCTTTAGCTTTACACTTGATTTTAGAGACCGATAAGTCTTTAAAGAAAATATAAGATACCTTTTAGATTAGAACCTAGCCCAATGGCATAGGTTCAATAGCAAATTGCGGTAAATATTTTTTATGTTTTTTTTGGTTGAAAAAGTTTCCAACATATCAACAATCCCAAACAAGAAAATTTAATTACTTTTTATAAATATTAACAGTTCGAAAAGAGGGAGGTTTACAAAAAAAAAGCTTATTTAATAAAAGTAATAATAGATACTGAAAAAAATCATTGAAATTGCATTATAAAACTTAACTTGTGCAGAAACCAGATATACATATAAAAGAAAGTGAGCGCTTACAGAGCTTAAAATCATACATGGTATTAGATACCGAATCAGAGGAAGAAATAGACAACTTAACACAACTTGCCTCAGATATTTTTGAAACCCCTATTACTCTTGTTAGCCTGGTGGATAAAGACAGACAGTGGTTTAAATCTAAAGTTGGCCTGGATGCAAATGAAACTAGCCGTGATTTAGCATTTTGTGCTCACGCTATTAACCAAACCAATGATGTATTTATTATTGATGATGCGAGAACAGATGTTCGATTTTCTGATAATCCTTTGGTTACAGGTGAACCTCATGTAATATTCTATGCCGGTGCGATATTAAAAAGCGATGAAGGACTTCCGCTGGGAACATTTTGTTTAATTGACCATGTGCCCAGGAAATTAAGTGATAAACAAATTGGGTTACTCAAAATAATTGCAAAGCAGATTATGCACTTGCTTAATTATAAGAAAAGCATACGTAAACAAGAAGAACTCGAGCGTATATTAACAGAAAAAAATAATCAACTAAATAACTTTGCATCAATTGCTGCACATGACTTAAAATCACCCTTATTAAATATTATCGGTGCCTCTAAGTTAATTACCATGAAATACGCCTCAGAATTAAACCCAAAAGGAGTAATTCTGCTTGATGGAATCGAAAAGTCAAGTCAGCGCCTTAAATTGTTGATTGATCGTTTATTAGAATTTTCAAAAATTGACAATCCAAGATTAATCCCAAAATCAAAAGTGAATTTAAAGAAATCAACAGAAGATCTTGCGAATTTAATTGGCAATGAAGATACTATAAAAATTACTTTAATCTCTGAATTAGTAAGCATTGATACTTATTCATTACTACTTGAGCAGTTACTATTGAATTTATTTTCAAATTCACTGAAATATAGTGATAAAAAGATCGCTGAAATTGAACTTTATATTTCTGAAAATTCAAGCCATTATTTATTTGTAGTTAAAGACAATGGGCCTGGTATCGATAAAAAGTATCAAGATAAAATTTTTAATTTATTTCAGACTGCATCCATTACTGATAAATACGGGAATAAGGGCACTGGAATCGGATTGTCTATTGTAAAGAAAATTACAGAACAACTCGGAGGCAATATTCATTTGGTATCTGATGCAGGTCAAGGGGCTGAATTTCATTTTTCAATTTCCAAATAAACCAGGACTAAGTCATAAACAAAACACAAGTAAATCCGAAGAAACTGGCACAGTTAAATAGCCCGCTAAACTTAATGCTTTACTACGGGGAGTTAAGCACAAATGCAACTGATATTGCTTTTTTCCATTAATATCATTAAAAACATTTTAAAATTTTATTTTTACAGTCATTCCGGGTGTTTTTATATAATCTATGGTGCCTTTAATCTGTCTAACAAAAATATTTATTAGTTTAAAACCAAGTGTTTTTGATTTTAACAAATCTATGTCTTCTGATATCCCAGGTCCATTATCAGCAATACGGAGGTAAATTTGTTGATTTACGCTTTTGAGCTCAACATATAGCTTTCCATGTCTATTTTTATTAAACGCATATTTAAAGGAATTGGTAACTATTTCATTTACAATAAGTCCAATTGATATTGCTATTTTAACATTTACTAATATTTTTTCCATATCAAAATCCAAACTTATATAATCACCTAAATTGAAAGAATTCGACAAGTTTTTAGTTAAATCTTCAATATAACTATCTAAATCTAATTTTGTAAAGTCAGAAGATTTATATGTCTTTTCATGGATTAATGCCATTGCTCCAATTCTATTTCTTATCTCAGCAAGCTGTTGTTTTGTTTCTTGTCCAATAGCATTATTATCCTGCATCTCTATTAATCCAACTACTAATGCTAAATTATTTTTTACACGATGATGAACTTCACCTAAAATTACTTCTTTCTCCTCTAGCGAATTGGATAATAGAATCTCCTGTTTTTTTAAATCGGTCACATCCACTCCATAACCAATAACATATTTATCATAAGGATGAAAACGTCTTTCTTTAAACTTGGTAACCCCTTCACTACTTTCCTGCATGTCTAACCAAAATATTTGATTTCCGGATTTTTTAGCGTCTTCAAATTTTTTTCTTCTTTCTGTAGCAAATTCTGTAGAAGCGCCTTTGAGTTTTGCATAATCAAAATCGTCTTTCCCAATCATGAAATTTCTTGTTTCCTCATTTGAAATAGCCTCTTTGTTTAAAAATAAATATTTATGCTGCTCATCAAATACTGCAATATCTACAGGAATGTTATTTAGAATATTTTCGTAAAATAATTTTAACTCTAAAATTCTTTCTTCTGCCTTTTTAATTTCTGTGATATCCGTGGCATAAGCAATTATTAATTTCTTACCATTGTATTCATGCAGAACAAGAGTGCTGTTTGCAAATGTTTCGGTTCCTTCTTTATTTCTTATTTTATCAATATGGGTAATTGATTTGCCATTTTCTAAAAGTAATTTAAACTGCTTCTCTCGTTCTATTGCAATATCATAAGGAAGTCCCCGATAATCGCAATAGTCGTAATTGTTTTTACCAATTAACCATTCACGTAAAACAGGGTCTTTAACAGTATTGGGATTTATGAATACATAATTACCATTTA
>CANJWH010000050.1 GCA_947478465.1 Bacteroidota bacterium | reverse complement strand
CTTGATTCATAATTACTTATTTATCAAGAAAATAAAAAATATTTTCAACTCATAAATTCAAATCGTTGCAGGCAATAAAATCGCTGAAACTCAATAATAACAATACTTTCAAAGAACTTATATTTGTAACATCAAAACGCTAATGAATTATGTTTAGTTTTCAAAGACAGTTTCTTCTTCTAAACCCCAAACCGCGCAAAGCCTCGAAACGTTAAAATAAACAGGGGAAGCCTTGATATTAAACAATAATCACCTTCCGGTGTTATCTCGTTGTTAAGCCGCAGCTATAAAAGCGTATCTTGCGCCCAATTTCCATGAGGGCATTAGTTCTCTTGCCCCTGTTTTCACTTGAACACCTGAACACATTAACATGCTATTCGATTCCTTAAACATCATTGAACCCATTTTAAAAGCCCTTAAAGAAGAAGGTTATACCACCCCAACACCCATACAGGCACAATCCATTCCCATTGTTTTGCAGGGCACCGATTTACTCGGTTGCGCACAAACCGGCACCGGAAAAACAGCAGCTTTTGCTATTCCTATTTTACAACTACTTCGCGCTACCCATACCAACGATAAAAAGAAAAAAGTGCGCAGCCTTATTGTAACGCCAACCCGCGAGCTGGCTATACAAATAGGCGAAAGCTTTAATGCCTATGGAAGACATACAGGACTGACCAACACCGTAATTTTTGGTGGTGTAAATCAGCACTCACAAACCAATGCCCTGCAACGGGGTGTTGATGTTGTAATCGCCACACCCGGAAGGTTATTAGACCTGATGAACCAAGGATTTCTTCACCTGCGTGACATTGAAATATTTGTACTCGATGAAGCTGACCGTATGTTAGATATGGGCTTTATCCACGATGTAAAAAAGTTGATTGCCGCCTTGCCTAAAAAGCGTCAGTCGCTGTTCTTTTCTGCCACCATGCCACCGGAAATTGTAAAGCTGGCAAGCACCATTTTGCATAATCCCGAGAAGGTGTCGGTAACACCTGTTTCATCCACAGTTGACATTATCAACCAACAGATTTACTTTATTGACAAAGGAAATAAAAACGCTTTGCTTGTAGAGTTGCTCAAAGACAAAAACATCAAAACAGCGCTTGTCTTTACCCGCACCAAACACGGGGCAGATAAAGTGGTAAAAATTCTGATTAAGAATAACATCAAAGCCGAAGCCATACACGGCAACAAAACGCAAAATGCACGTCAGCGTGCATTAACAAACTTTAAAGCACAAACCACCCGCATATTGGTTGCAACGGATATTGCAGCACGCGGTATTGATGTGGACAACCTTGAATACGTTATCAATTACGAGATACCTAATATTCCAGAAACCTATGTTCACCGTATAGGAAGAACGGGCAGAGCAGGTGCAAAAGGCACAGCCATTTCTTTCTGCGATGCCGAGGAAAAAGCTTACCTGCGCGATGTTGAAAAACTCATTGCCAAAAAAATCCCTGTAGTTGATAATCATCCCTTTCCTTTAATGGATCATAATCCTGAACCAAAACCTAAACAACAGCAGGGGAGAGGTGGTCATGGTCACTCACGTCCAAAATCTCCTGCAGGCAATGCCCCTAAGAAAAAGTGGTATGGTGCAAGAAGATAGTCTGTAATATCTGAACAAAACATAACAATTACTTGTTATCTCTCCGTTTTTGGGCAGCTAAAACATTTACATTTGCGCCTTCAAAAAAATAGCAGATAGTCCTTAGTTTACAGATGTTTCGTCTTTTATCCATTATTTCAGTTTTTGTTTCCTTAGTATTTCTTCTTGCTTCAAATAGTTTAGCTCAGGGTGCAAAAAAGTATACCATAAGCGGTTATGTAAAAGAAGAATCTTCAGGCGAGTATATGATTGGGGTAAATGTCTATATCAAAGAGCTTACCCGCGGAGCAGCTACTAATCAATATGGATTTTACTCATTAACAATTGAGGAAGGTGAATATACGCTGGCTACTTCCTACATAGGAATGCAGGAATATACCGAGAAGCTTACACTAAACGAAGACAAGCGAATCAATATCTCACTCAAAAGCCAGGTATTGAATATTAAAGAGGTAGTTATTTCAGCAGAGCAAAGCGACAGAAACGTGCAGCAAACACAAATGGGTAGCTTTGATATGCCCATTGAAACGGTGAAACAATTGCCTGCTTTTATGGGTGAAGTTGATATTCTGAAAATTATTCAGCTATTGCCTGGTGTAAAAAGTTCGGGCGAGGGAAATACCGGTTTTTATGTGCGTGGAGGTGGCCCTGATCAAAACCTTATTCTGTTGGATGAAGCAGTGGTTTATAATGCGTCACACCTTTTTGGTTTCTTTTCTGTGTTCAATGCTGATGCGGTAAAAAACATGGAGCTTATCAAAGGCGGTATGCCAGCAAACTATGGTGGTCGTTTGGCTTCTGTGCTTGATATCTCCATGAAGGAAGGAAACAACAGAGAATATCATGTAGATGGTGGAATAGGAATTATTGCTTCGCGTCTTACTGTTCAGGGACCTATTAAAAAAGATACAGCATCGTTCATTATTTCGGGACGCAGAACGTATGCTGATTTAATTGCGGCTCCTTTTATTTCTGATTCCTCAAAAGGTAAAGGTTCTGGCTATTATTTCTACGACCTGAATGCAAAAATAAATTACCGTATTTCGGACAAAGACCGAATTTTTTTAAGTGGTTATTTCGGGCGAGATGTATTCTCATTTAAGAACAGAGAATCGGGTTTCAGCGCAGGAATAAAATGGGGAAATGCAACTACATCACTTCGTTGGAATCACCTTTATAACGACAAACTTTTTGTAAACACTTCACTTATTTACAGTGATTATAACTTTGAATTTGCAGCAGGGCAGCAGGAATTTGAATTCAAACTTTTCTCCGGCATCAAGGACTGGAATGTGAAGATTGATTACAATTGGATTCCGGACATCCGCCACAATGTTAAGTTTGGTTTGAATTATATCTACCACACCTTCACACCAACCAATGCATCGGCTCGTTCAGGCGAAGTGAATTTTGATTTAGGAAAAGTAACCCGAATGTATGCACACGATGCTGCACTTTACATTACTGACGATTTTGATGTTACTGATAAACTCAGAATTAATGCGGGTTTACGTGCTACCTATTTTGAACAGATTGGTCCGTTTGATCGTTTTGTTAAAAATCAATACGGTCAAACAACTGATACCATTCATTATGCAGGTGTAGAAGAAAATAATCCCATAATGAAACTCATTATTGATGGTAAATTGAATCAAAGTGTACAGGTTTATCGTCATCTTGAACCTCGCCTTGCAATGCGTTACACACTTGGAAAAACTTCCTCAGTAAAAGCATCGTTTACCCAGAATTACCAGTATATCCACCTTGCTTCTATTTCTTCTGTCTCATTACCAACCGATATATGGGTTCCCAGTACTTCACTAGTTAAACCACAGATGGGAATGCAATATGCAGTTGGTTACTTCCGTAATTTTTTCAATGATAAATTAGAAACTTCAGTTGAGGCATATTACAAAACCATGAAGAACCAGATTGAATACAAAGATGGTGCTCTTCCCGGTGACAATGTGTTGGATAATCCTGATAATAATTTCACGTTTGGTAAGGGCTGGGCATATGGATTAGAGTTTTTTATCAAAAAAAAATCAGGAAAACTAACAGGATGGATTGGTTACACCTGGTCAAAAACTTCGCGCCAGTTTGCTGCGCTAAATTTCGGACGTGTGTTTGATGCAAAATATGATCGAAGGCACGATGTATCGTTGATAGCGAGCTATGATTTTAGTAAACGCTTAAATGTTTCTTTCGTTTTTGTTTATTCAACCGGAAATGCACTTACGCTGCCGGTTGCACGTTATGTTTATGAAGGTAATTTAGTGAGTGAATATGGTCAGCGCAATGCATTTAGAATGCCCGCATATCACCGTGCCGATTTATCTGTTACTTATAAAGGTAAACCTCACAAGCATTTTCAGGGAAGCTGGAATTTGAGCATTTATAACCTTTACAGCCGTCAGAACCCCTTCTTCATTTATTTTGACGACAGCGGAAGTATTGCTGATGGCACTTTCCGTGTTGTAGCAAAACAGGTTTCGTTGTTTCCAATTCTTCCGACAATTACGTATAATTTTAAATTCTAAAATGAAAAATTATACTGCTTATTTATTTCTTCCTTCAGCCTTTCTTTTTCTCACTTCGTGCGAAAAAGAAATAACCGTAAATCTTCCGGATGCCGAAAAGAAAATAGTAGTTGAAGGCGCAATTGAACAAGGTAGTCATCCGTATGTATTACTTACACGTAGTTCGCCATACTTTGCTCCAGTAGGCGATTTTACTGACAATCTTTTTGTAACAGACGCAACTGTAATTGTAAGTGATGGTACTATAACAGACACGATGCAGGGAGGATTGAATATGGAAGTATATAATCCGTATCCGGTTTTTGCTTACACATCGGATTTAATCACAGGTGAAATAGGAGGAACTTACTTATTGACAATTATAGCAGATGGAAAAACATTAACAGCTTCTACTACAATTCCAACTCCGGTTGTTTTAGATAGTTTGTGGGTGAAACCAAAAGCAGGATCAGACAATGACAGTCTTGTAAATGTATGGGCTTTGTTAAGTGACCCTGCACCGATTGGAAATAACTATCGCTGGTTTACCAAAGAGTTGGGAAGAGACAAGCGTTATCTGGCTCCCGGTGGCGCTGCGTTTAATGATAAGTTTACAAACGGTGTGCAATATGATTTCTGGTACCATCATCCCGATGATCCTTTGACACAAACAGACACGCTTGACCACAACCACCGTTTTTTTAAAGGTGACACTGTTGTGGTTAAATTTTGTTCCATTGATTTGGCCAGCTATAATTTTTTTAATTCACTTGAAAATATAATGGATGCCAGCGGGAATCCTTTTGCAGCACCCGCTTCTGTTTTTACAAATGTTAGCAGTGGCGGCTTGGGCGGATGGGTTGGATATGGAGCTTTTTACGATACTCTTGTTATTAAATAAATGAGCAGAAAGAACGTTTTAACCGCAGAGACACAGAGACGCAGAGTTAATAATTCTCTGGGCCTCTGCGCCTCCGCGGTTCTTCTTCTTCTATCTTCCTGCGAAAAAGAAATTACAGTCAATCTCCCTGATTCGGAAAAAAAAATAGTAGTAGAAGGTTCTATAGAGCAAGGTAAACATCCTTTTGTTTTGCTCACAAGAAGTTCACCATACTTTGCACCTATCAGTGATTTTACAAATAATCTTTTTGTAACAGATGCAACTGTAATTGTAAGTGATGGAATTGTAACGGATACAATGCAGGGAGGTGTTAATTTGGAAATATATTATCCAAATCCGGTATTTGCATATACGTCTGATTTAATTACCGGTGAAGTAGGAAGAACCTATTTTCTTACGGTAATTGCAGATGGAAAAACTTTGACTTCTTCCACAACAATTCCAACACCTGTGCCTTTAGACAGTCTTTGGTTTAAAGAAGATCCGGGAGCAGATGATGATAGTCTGGGTTATGTATGGGCTCACCTTACAGACCCTGATACTATTGGAGATGCCTATCGCTGGTATTCACAAATACTGGGAAGGCAGTCAAGATTATTGCCTAATGATGGTTCTGTATTCAATGATAAATTCATTAACGGCCAAAGTTTTGATTTTGCTTACGATCCATCTTCTGACCCACTTGCACCTCAGGACACAAATGCTTTGCCTTTGTTTTACTTTGCGGTGAATGATACTGTAGTTGTAAAATTCTGTACTATTGACAATGCATCTTATACCTTTTTAAATTCACTGGAAAATATCAGATTTGCAAACGGAAATCCTTTTGCAGCACCTGCGTCAGTTTTTACAAATATTAAGGGTGGTGGATTAGGTGGTTGGTGCGGTTATGGTGCAAGTTATGATACACTGGTTATGACCTTGCCGCAATAGAAATAGTTAAATATTATCGAAGATATTTTGTTGAATAAGTCAAATTAAAAACATGGAAAACGAACACGTAAAATGCCTTATCATAGGCTCAGGACCTGCCGGATACACTGCCGCAATCTATGCTGCCCGCGCTGATATGAAACCCGTTATGTACACCGGTTTGCAACCCGGAGGGCAATTAACAATAACTACCGAAGTGGAGAATTATCCTGGTTATCCTGATGGAATACAGGGGCCTGAAATGATGGAGCATTTCCGCAAACAAGCGGAGAGATTTAAAACCGATATCCGTTATGAATATGTGACCGGTGTTGACTTTTCATCAACACCTCATAAAGTTTTTATTGACAAGAAAACTGTTCTTGCAGATTCTGTAATTATTGCCACAGGCGCTTCAGCAAAATGGTTGGGCTTGCCTTCAGAACAAAGATTAAATGGTTACGGGGTTTCTGCCTGTGCCGTTTGCGATGGTTTCTTTTTCAAAGGACAAGAAGTTGCAATTGTGGGTGCAGGTGATACCGCTGCCGAGGAAGCATCTTACCTTGCCAAACTTTGCAAAAAAGTTTACATGTTGGTGCGCAAAGGCGAAATGCGTGCTTCAAAAGCCATGCAACACCGTGTGATGAATACACCTAATATTGAAATCCTTTTTAACACCGAACCGATAGATGTCTTGGGTGATAAAGGCGTAACGGGTGTGCAAATAAAAAATAACACAACAGGCGAAGAAAAAGTGCTGGATATTACAGGCTTTTTTGTTGCCATCGGACACAAACCAAACACTGATATTTTCAAAGACTGGCTCGACATGGACGAAACGGGTTACCTCATCAACACGCCCGGAACCTCCAAAACAAAAATTGAAGGTGTATTTGTAGCCGGTGATGCTGCTGATAAAGTTTACCGCCAGGCGGTAACCGCTGCGGGCACCGGTTGCATGGCTGCGCTGGATGCTGAAAGGTATTTAGCTACAAAAGGAATACATTAATTCTTTAGTTGCGAATAGTTTACTAATCGCACGCCTTTGTAATAGTAGCCAAGGATTTTCTTGTAGCTATAGCCTTTACGTGCCATTTCAATAGCGCCCTGTTGACAAAGCCCAATACCATGTCCTGAGCCTCGCCCGGTGAATATTATATTATCTGCATCTTGCTCAATGTGAAAAAATGTTGAGCTGAGTTTGAAGTCTTTTCGCACTTGCGTGAGTGGAATTTTATTTCCGAATAATTCAAAATCGCTTTTGCGTTCGGGTTGGTAAAAGCAGTAAAGCGAGTCTGCAGGTTTTATGTAGTTTTTGTTTTGTTTTACAAGGTATTTTTCCCAGTCGTGCAGCGAAATAACTTTTTCCCAGTTGGCATTTCTTGAACTGATGCAAAAGCTGTCGACCACCGGTTTCAGATAACTCTTTTCCGTTTTCCAAACATTTTCAGAGTAATCGGTTTGTCCGCCACAGTTGCTGTGGTAAGCTGCAAAAATTGGTTTGTTGGTTGAGTCCACCAATACAATTCCGCTGGTAGCAGCAACGGCTAACTTTATTTCAGGCTTGAGGTTGTTCCTTCCTTTAAAAACCTGACAATGTTCGCGGTCGCAAAGGTCGTAGCCTTCTGCTTTGTGTTTTCCTTTACTTTCAATTGCAAATGTGCGACACATAATTGCCTGTATTTTGTAATATTCTTCAGGAGCTGAATAACCGGTTTCAGCTTCTACAACACCAGCAACATAATTATCCAGATCAACACTGTTTATTATTATCAGAGAATTTTTACCGGCATTAACATGCAAATCATCATCTAAATGAGTTTCTGTTTTTTCGTCAGAAGGTTTTATTTTAAGAGTGGCAAGTTTTGCCAATGCAATTATTTGCACACTTTTAAATTTACCGAATGTTTGTGAAATGTTCTTTACTTCTATTGAATCATTAATCAAGGAAAGAGAAAGTACATCATTGCGTTTTATCAGTGTAAGCATACTGTCTCCTGTAAATACACTATAAACATCTGATACTGGAGCCACAAGCAGACGCGTTGTTTTCTTGCCGGTAAAGAGTCCTACATTAATACGTTCAGACTGAGAATATGAATAATTGTAAATGATTAAAAATAAAAAGAGCAGAAGGATTTCTCTTCTGCTCTTTTTTATAGTAGTTAAGTCAATCATTTCTTAACGCAACATTCTTCTCAGAATTTTTCCAACCGGAGTTTTTGGTAATTCGTTTCTGAACTCAATAAACTTAGGCAGTTTGTAGCCTGTAAGGTTTTTCTTGCAGTGTTCCATAAGTTCGGCCTCGGTTAGTGACTGATCTTTTTTAACCACAAAAATCTTCACCACTTCACCTGACTTCTCATCCGGAACACCTACTGCCGCAACTTCCATTACTTTCGGATGCATAGCAACAACTTCTTCCACTTCGTTAGGAAATACATTGAAACCCGAAACCAAAATCATATCTTTTTTGCGGTCAACAATTTTGAAAAAACCATCTTCACTTACAATGGCAATATCACCGGTTTTCAGCCAGCCATCAGGTGTAAGAACTTTTGCGGTTTCCTCAGGTTTGTTGTAATAACCCTGCATAACCTGTGGCCCTTTAATCCATATCTCACCTGACTCGCCTTGTTTTACTTCGTTACCGTCATCATCAACAAGTTTCATATCTGTTGATGAAACAGGAATTCCGATTGTTCCAATTCTGTCTGAACCATTAAGCAGGTTGCAACTTGCCACAGGAGAACTTTCGGTAAGACCATAACCTTCCACCAGACTTTTGCCTGTAAGTTGTTTCCATTTTTCAGCTACAGGTCTTTGTATTGCAGTTGCTCCGCCTACAATTCCTTTAACATTGCTGAAATCAATTTTGCCGAAGTTAGGGTCAGCCATAAGTGCATTAAACAATGTATTTACTCCCGTTAGGAACGTAAATTTGTGTGCCTGTAATTCTTTTACAAATCCCGGAATATCGCGTGGATTGGTAATCAGCACATTTTTTCCGCCCATACTCATAAACGCAAGGCAGTTAACGGTAAGCGAGAATATGTGATAGAGTGGGAGTGGAGTAATAATAATCTCAGTTCCTTCATTCAGGTAGCCGCTCATCATGGTTCTGATTTGTTCCATGTTGGCAATGATGTTTCTGTGAGTAAGCACCGCACCTTTTGAAACACCTGTTGTTCCTCCTGTATATTGTAAAAAGGCTGTGTCACTGTTTTGGGTTGTAACCGGAGTAAATTTGAGCGAAGAATTTTTTACCACATCTCGGAAACTAATAGCTGTGGGTAGATTGTATGCAGGAACCATTTTCTTTACATTCTTCAGCACGAAGTTTACAATCACTCTTTTAATCGCAGGGAATAAATCAGGTATTTCAGTAACAATAACTGTTTTGATATCTGTCTTCGAAATAATTTCTTCCAGACTTTTTGCAAAGTTGGCTACTATCACAATTGCTTTTGCACCAGAATCTTTGAATTGATGCTCCATTTCTCTTCCGGTATAAAGTGGATTAGTATTTACTACAACCAATCCGGCCAGCATTGAACCATAGATAGCAATTGGATACGAAAGAATATTGGGCATCTGAAGAGCGATTTTGTCGCCCGGTTTCAGATTGGTTTTGTTTTGAAGGTAAGCAGCAAAGTTATGAGCCATTCGGTCCAGCTCACTATACGTAATGCCAACTCCCATATTCTCAAACGCTACTTTATTGCTGTATTTCTTGCAGCTTTCTTCAAATAACTGAACAATATTTTTATAGCTGTCAGGATTGATTTCGGCAGGCATGCTTGCCGGGTAATGTTTAAGCCAAACTTTTTCCATCTTTTTATGTTATTTTAGTTTTAAGGGCGGTAAATATAGATAAATACGCGATTAAAATAGTTGCATTTAAAATTTCTGATCTGCCCTGTTTTAATTCCTCAAAATTCTTACTTTTACCCTCCCTGAAAAACAGATTTACTATAGTGTACAGAGATTGATGAAGATTTTTTTGCGTTTAGTTTTTGCAGTGATTTTTATTTCAATTTTTTCTTGTGAAAATGCAGTTTCACAGGTAAGTTTTGAATCAGAAGAACAATTGGTTGCGCAGGCAAATAAACTGTTTGTAGATGCTGATTATGTAAATGCAATGCCACTATTTTCTCAATTGCTCAGTCTTCATCCGAAAGATGCCAATTACAATTACAAGTTTGGAGTTTGTTTGTTAAACAATGATGAAGACAAAACTAAGTCATTGCAGTATTTTGATTTTGCTGTAAAAGAAACTGCTGTTGATAAAGAGGCATATTTTTATGCCGGAAAAGCTTATCAGACCAATGCGCGTTTTGACGAAGCTCTTGCTTTTTTTGAAAAGTACAAAGTAAAAGCTCCCAATCCTGACCCATTAAATGCGGAACGTTTTATTCAGCAGTGCAAAAACGGAAAAAATCTTTATGATAAAAATGTTACGCTTCAGCCATTGGAGAAAACGGAGACGCTCGAAAATGAGTTTTATCGCAACTATGATTTAAAAGCGATGAAAGGACGCATTATTCCCAAGCCGTTGAATTTTAAATCAAAAAAAGATGTGAAATTGGAAGATAATACCCTGATTTTTGTGGGTACTGAAAATCAAAGTATTGTATACTCAGGATATAATGATGATGGATTAAACACAAGCAGAGAATTATTTAAAGTAAACAAATTGCCAAATGGTGAGTGGGGGGCACCACAAAATATTGGTGAACCAATCAATACTGCTTTTGATGAAGAATTTGCTTTCCTGCATCCTGATGGAAAAACCTTATACTTCTCTTCTAAAGGGCACAATACCATGGGTGGGTATGATATTTTTCGTTCAGTTTATGATGAACAAGCGGGCAAATGGTCATTGCCTGTAAACTTAGCACATCCAATTAATTCACCTGCTGACGATATTTTTTATGCATCAGATGAAGCAGGAACATTTGCATATTTTGCAAGCAAAAATTTTACTAAACCCGGAAAAATAAAAGTTTATAAAATCACTACACAAGGTATGGTTCAGTCAAGCGGACCACTTGCAATAAAAGGGGCATTTGCAATCAATGGAGAGCGCGTTTACACAAAGGCGGAAATAAAAATAACAGATAAGGCAACAAACGCATTGGTCGGCACTTACAATTCAAACCGCCTGACTGGAAAATATCTTTTGTTGTTGCCTCCCGGAAAAAAATATTCAGTTGAAGTAATACCGGAAGACTTTGTTTCTCATAAATTTGATTTAACTGTTCCTTCAAAAGCAACTCAGGATTTCTTTGAGCAAAAAATAAATCTGCAGAAAGATGCAACAGGCGAAACGCTTACTATGACTAATTGGTTTGACGCAAACGGAAGAACACCTGGCAATAATCTGCGTAGTGTTTTATCAAACGAGCAGGTTGCCGAAAAAGCAAAATCAGAAAATAAGAAAGTGATAGCTGCAGACGAACTTCCAAATTATAAAACTCAGAAAGCGGATGAAGAAAAGCTGCATATTGCTGCAAAAAATAAAGCGCTTGCAGAGATTGAATCTAATAAGCAAGAAGCTTTGTTGAAAGCAGAGGCAGAGAAGAAAACAGTTGAAGCAGCTAAGTTAAAAGCTGAGCAGGATGCAATTGCAAAAGTTGAAGCAGAAAAGAAGCTGGCAGAAGAAGCTAAACTAAAAGCAGCGCAGGAGGAAAAGCGAATAGCTGATGAAAAACTAAAAGCAGAAAAGGAGTTGGCTGAAAAAGTAGAGGCAGAAAAGAAAGTTGAGGCGGAGGCTAAAATTAAAGCAGATCAAGAAGCAGTTGCAAAAGCAGAGGCAGAAAAGAAAGCTGCTGAAACTGCAATAGCAAAGCAAGAGCAACTTGCTGCTACTGAAAAACAAAAGGCTGAAGTAGTAGCTGAAACTAATCAAAAGGTTAAATTGGCAAACGATTCATTGAACGTGGAACAGATTGCTGCTTATGAGAAGATGCAGAAAGAGAAAGAACAAGGTCTTAAAGCTGTTGAGGAACAAAAGAAAAAAGATGCTGAATTGAAAGAACAACAGGCGAAAGCAGATGCAGCAACTCAGGAAAAATTTATAGCTGAAAAAGCAGCAGTAGAAAAAGCTCAGAAAGAAAAGGATGAACTTAATCGTAAGTTGATTGAAGAACAGAAATTGAAAGAGCAACAAGCATCTGCAGAAATAGTCCGCAAGAATAAATCAGTTATGGACTCTATTGCTCAAGCCAAAAATAAAAAAGAGAAAGTTGATAATACAGATTCTTTGGCAGCTAGTAATGAAGCAAAACGAGTTCAGCAATCAGATGAGCAAGCAAAATTGAAAGCTGAACAGGAGAAACTACTTGCAGAGCAAGCTGCAAAAGCAAAGCAAGCAGAAGATGAGCGAATAAAGACTGAAATATTAAAAGCTGAAATGGCTGCAGCAGAAAAGGCAGCTATAGAAAAAGAGAAACTTGCACAAGCATTATTGCAGCAAGAGGAATTAAAACGACAGAAAGAACTGTTACAGGCAAATCTTGATGAGAAAAAGAAGTTAATGGAAGAAGCGAAACGTCAGCAAGAAAAAATGAACAGAGTTGCTGACTCGCTTGCAATTGCATCAAAAAATATGGATAAGGTTGATGTTGTAGCTGATGAGACTGAAAAAGAAAAGATGATAGATGCAGCAGCACAGGCAGAAGAACAAAGAAAGGCGTCTGAAATAAAAGCTTCAGAAGAAAAACGCAAAAATGCTGAAGAAGCAAAGCTAAAAGCAGAGCAAGCAGAAAGGGACAAAATTGAAGAACAAAAACTCCTGGCTGAAAAACAAAAATCAGAAGCTGAAAGAAAAGCAGCGGATGAACTACAAAAGATTGAAGCCGCAGCTAAATTAAAGGTTGAAGAAGAAAAGCGTTTTGCTCTTGAACAACAAAAAAAGCAAGAACAGAAAAAAGCAACTGTTGTTTCTGAAACCAAATCGGTTATTGTTGACAATACTAATGAAACATCTGAACAACGCAAACTGCGCCAGCTTCTGGAAAGAATGAATGCAGAACAAAAAGGTAGAGAGATAGTTGAAAACAACCTTAAAGCGCAGAAGCAATCAGGAAATGAAGCATTAGTAAATGCGCAGCGTTATAAAGAGGTAGTTACTAATAAAGAAGTTGTTTCGGTGCATAAGAAAGAAGAAAAAATACGTCCACCATTTGACAAAACAGACTTGCTAAGTCATCAGGGAGTAATTTATAAATTGGAGTTAAAACTTCCACCAGTTCAACTTCCCGATGATATTGCAGTATTGCTAAAGCCTGGAACAGGGGCTTCAGATGAGCCAGTTTATTATTCAAGCGGTGCATACTTAACGCTTGCCGAAGCTACGCTTGATAAAAATGAATTTGGTTATAAAGGTTTTACTGCAGGTATTGTGGCTTATTTGAACGGAGAAGAAGTAAATATATCTGAGGCAAAGAAACAGCCTGTAATTGAATAGAATCATTTTCATACCTTAGCGTTGGATTTAAACTATAATTCCATGAACCCATTTCCCGAAACAATTACTGAAACCGATATTGAAGAAGAAATTCTAAGAGCGGAGAAGAAACAGAACGAGCTAGTTATTTACAATGACGATTTCAATACTTTTGATTACGTGATTGATACTCTTATTAAAGTTTGCGGACATGAACCATTGCAGGCAGAACAATGTACACTCATGATTCATTATAATGGAAAATGTTCTGTTAAAACGGGCGATTACAAAAAACTGCTTCCGCTTTGCGAGAATATTTTAGAACGCGGACTTACTGCAGAAATTATCTGAGCATAATCCCCAATCACTTGTCCTTAACAGCCATTATTCTTCTTATTGTTCTCGGTTTAATCTTTATTCTGCTTGAATTATTGATAGTCCCGGGAAGTACAGTTGTTGGTATCATTGGAGCTGTGCTGATGATTGCAGGTATTTGGTTTGTTTTTGCTAAGCACGGAACTACTGCAGGAATTTATGTGCTTTCAGGATCAATTGGGCTCACACTTCTGCTTGTTTTTATTGGAATAAAAACAAATACCTGGAAAAGATTTTCGCTTGAAACCAAGTTGCATGGAAAAGTGAACACGTTTGAACATGCTGAATTGAATGTTGGCGATGCTGGAAAAACTGTTTCACGACTGGCGCCTTCTGGCAAAGCGCTTATTAATGGAAACTATGTTGAAGTGCATACTCAGGGAGAATTTATTGACCCCAATACCGATATTATCATTACCAAACGAACAGAAAGCAAATTAATAGTAACTACAAAAACCACTTAAAAATTATGGACGGATTACCATTTATCATTATTGTCGGCATAGCATCTCTTGTCGGGCTTTGGATTTTATTTTATTTCATTCCCGTTGGACTTTGGTTCTCTGCCCTTGTTTCAGGCGTAAAAATTTCGCTGATACAATTAGTGTTAATGCGATGGAGAAAAGTTCCACCCGAAATTATTGTTAATGCCTTGATAGCAAGTTCTAAAGCCGGATTAAAACTTAATCGCGATGAACTGGAAGCACACTTTCTTGCAGGAGGTCGTGTTCAGTTAGTTGTGAATGCATTAATTTCTGCTGATAAGGCAAACATTCCTTTGGATTTTAAATCAGCAACTGCTATTGATTTGGCAGGAAGAGATGTATTGGAAGCTGTTCAAATGTCTGTAAACCCTAAGGTGATTAACACGCCTCCTGTAGCCGCAGTTGCTAAAGATGGTATTCAGTTGATTTGCAAAGCCAGGGTAACGGTTCGTGCTAATATCAAACAATTGGTTGGTGGCGCTGGAGAGGAAACAATTCTTGCCCGTATTGGTGAGGGTGTTGTATCCTCTATAGGTTCAGCACAATCACATAAATCAGTGCTTGAAAATCCTGATTCTATCTCTAAAGTTGTTCTGGCAAAAGGACTGGATGCAGGAACTGCCTTTGAAATTCTTTCCATTGATATTGCTGATATTGATGTAGGTATAAACATTGGTGCTAAATTGCAGATGGATCAGGCTAATGCGGATAAAAACATTGCACAGGCAAGAGCTGAGGAGCGCAGAGCGATGGCGGTTGCCTTAGAGCAGGAGATGAAAGCCAAAGCGCAGGAAGCACGTGCAAAGGTTATTGAAGCCGAAGCTGAAGTGCCTAAGGCAATGGCAGAAGCATTCCGAAACGGGAACCTTGGTATTATGGACTATTATAAAATGGAAAACGTAAAAGCTGATACAGGTATGAGAGATTCTATTTCCGGAAAAGGCAAAGGAACAGAAGGGGAGAAGAAGTAGTTTAAACTGATTTCAATTTAAAAGAGGGAGCAATAGCTCCCTCTTTTGTTTTCCTATCTTTGTACCCGACAAACTGTTCTATCGTTCTTTTTTGTATAATGCAGAGAGGGAAGGAAAGTCCGGGCAACACAGGGCACCATACTCTTCGAAAGCGGAGGTATTAAGTTGAAAGACTTGATAACAGAAAGTGCCGCAGAAAATAACCACCATACAGCAATGTGTGGAACGGGTGAAAATGTGAGGTAAGAGCTCACAATGTTCAGCAGTAATGCCGAATATGGGAAAACCTTATGGGTTGTAAGACCAAATAAACCCCGATTTTGAAGCTGCCCGCTTCAATGTTCTGCAAAGAACTATCGGGAAGGGTAGGTTGCATAGATAAATGATAGGGCTAGACAGAACCCGGCTTATAGGTTTGTTATTTTATGAAAGGTCGCTTTTTAATTAAGGCGACCTTTCTCCATTAAGAAGCGTTGCTTTCTTTGCGCCTTCGCGTCTTTGCGGTTAAAATCTTTATCTGCGAAAACCACCTCAATCACCTCAATCTGCGTTCTATTTCACACCCAATTGTAATTCAAGCCCTTAATTAGCCTACCTTTGCGCCCTCTTAAAAACTAATACAATTAAAATTGAACACATTTGAAACATTGGGAATTGACGGAAAAATCCTGAGCGCTATCAAGGATATGGGATTTGAAAACCCAATGCCGATACAGGAAAAAGCGATACCCGAACTACTTAAAAACGATAGCGATTACATCTGCCTTGCACAAACAGGAACAGGAAAAACTGCAGCCTTTGGGTTGCCATTAGCGCAGCTGATTGACTTTAAAAGTCCCAAAGCACAGGCAATTGTATTGTGCCCTACACGTGAACTGTGTATGCAGATAACAGGCGATATTACCAACTTTACCAAGAACATAAGCGGTGCCAACATAGTTGCAGTATATGGTGGAGCAAGTATTGAAGGGCAAGTAAACCAGATAAAACGCGGAGCACAAATTATTGTGGCAACTCCCGGAAGAATGGTGGACATTATTAACCGTAAAAAGGTTGACCTTTCAGAAATACAATGGGCCGTTTTGGACGAAGCTGATGAAATGCTGAACATGGGTTTCAAAGAAGATTTAGATGTTATTCTTTCTAAAACTTCTGCCGAAAAGCATACATGGTTATTCTCTGCTACTATGGCTCAGGGAGTTGCCGACATTGCACGCAATTATATGAGCAATGCTAAAGAAATCAGCGTTGGTAAAAAGAATCAAGGTGCTGAGAATATTAGCCATATCTATTATGTGGTACATGCCAGAGATAAATACCTTGCGCTTAAACGCATAGCGGATTACAATCCCGATATCTACGGTATCATCTTTTGTCGCACCAAAATTGAAACACAAATGGTAGCCGACCATTTGATAAAAGACGGTTACAGTGCTGATTGTATTCACGGAGATTTATCACAGGCGCAACGCGACAGCGTAATGAAAAAATACCGCAGCAAAACAATTCAGATGCTTGTTGCGACAGATGTTGCAGCCCGTGGTATTGATGTGGACGATGTTACTCATGTAATTAACTATAGTCTGCCTGATGAAGCTGAAAATTATACGCACAGAAGCGGAAGAACAGCGCGTGCCGGTAAATCAGGAGTTTCTATTGTTATCACTAACATGAAAGAATTAGGTAAAATCCGTTTTATTGAGCGCATCATCGGCAAGAAATTTATTGAAGCTAAAATTCCTACAGGAAAAGAAATCTGCGAAAGACAGTTGTTTTCGCTTATTGATAAAAGTATAAATACACCAATTAACGAGAAGGAAATTGAACCTTATCTGCCAAAGATTTTTGGACAATTAGAACATTTGAGTAAGGAGGATATTATAAAACGTCTTATCTCAACTGAGTTCAATCGTTTCCTTGAATACTATAAAAACTCAAACGATCTGGCAGGCGACCGCTCACATTCTGCAAGTCATTCTGGAGGTAATTTCAAACGTATGTTTATCAGTTTAGGTAGATTGGATGGAGTTGATAAAGGACAGTTGCTTAACATTCTTTGCACAGGCGCAGACCTTACCAGCACCAGCATTGGCAGAATTGACCTGATGAACAGCTATTCGTTTTTTGAAGTTGATAATAAGGATTTAGAAAAATTGAAATCAGCATTTGCCGAACACGATTTTAAAGGCAGAAAGATAAAGATTGAAGAATCAGAAAAACCAGCTGATTCAAAGAGAGAGCGTTATGGTGATAGAGACAACAGAGGAGGAGGAGAAAAACGTGAATTCCGAAAGTTTGGTGGCGATAGAGGGGGATACGGAGGAAAACGTGACGGTAGTGGAAGAGGAAGTTATGGTGGCGGAGGCGACAGAAAAAGCAGCGGAGGAAGTGATAGAGGTGGGGATAGAGGAAGCTACAGTGGTGGTGGCGAAAGTCGTGAAGGTGGTGCAGGCTCAAGACGCGATAAATTCGCGAAAGGTTCAAGGCCGAGGAAGAAATTCTAAAAACTGTTTAGCTTTTCAGCTAACAGTTTTACTTGGTATTCCCGTGAAATAGAAAATATTTCCTCATCTGTAATTGATGTCTGGATGGAAATTCCTTGTTGGAATTTGTTGTAATATAGTTCAATCTTTTCTGCAACCTCATCAGCAGTAAAAGTAAAACACTGAATATCTCTTCCTTGGAAGAAAGGGGTTTCTTCAGTTCGCTCTTCTTGAACAACTAAAATAGGATTTCGTGTAGCAGCGTATTCATAGGTTTTGCCTCCAATGATACCTTGTTTTTGGCTTTTCATCAAAAGGAGTACAAGCAAAGATGCGTCAACTAAATAATGAGAAAGTTTTTCAGGGGGTAGACTATCAATAATTTCAATTTTTGACGGATACTTTAACTTGAACCTTTCAATACTGTCGATATGCTTGCATGGTTTAAGTCTTATACCTATGAATGTTACTTTGCAATTTTCAGGGTTTGATTTTGTGAAAAATTTATCAAGTCCATCTAAAAGTTCGTTTACAGGCGATGAGTCGTAAAGAGTTCCTGCGTAAATAAGATTAAATGTTTTCTTTTGCTTTTTAGCAATAGATTTGAATTTATCTGTTTCAGCTCCGTTTTTAAGTAAGAATTTTTTTGATGAAGGAACACTGTATTTTTTTTCAATTTCATGAATTACACCTTCTGATACTGAACAATAAAGGAGTGCTTTTTTTAGGTATTTTTTTTCAAAAAAACTTTCGAATTTAAGTCGTATCAAATTTAATGGCGATGTATTTTTTGTGTGATTTGTTGTCCATCCATCACGGTAATCTAGTAACATAGGAATATTATATTCTTTGCTTAATGAATGGGCATATTTGAAAAGAATAAAAGGTTCACCTGTTGCCAGAATAAAATCAACTTTATTCTTTTGTAAATACTCGTTTGCTTTTTTGTAGATATAAAATTTATCGTCTGAATTTGGAAACACCCACTTGAAAAATACTTCGGCAAATGAAATTAGTTTCCTTATTAATACAAATTTATTCATTCCATGTTTAGCAATTAATCTATTTTTAAAAGACTGTTTTTCGGGGATCCTTATTAGGGTTGATAAATTATTCTTTATTATTTCTTCAATACCCTCATCTGTCTCAAAATACTCTGTGTGGCTTATAATATTTTCTTTCCACTTTCTTGTTATTATAACAGGATGAAATCCGTATTTCGGAAAGTGACTTAAGAAGGATGAAGGGCGCTGCGCTCCTATTGAAGGAAGAGGAGGGAAATCATAACAAAGAATTAAAATCTTTCGCATTAAATCGTAAGTTTTTTTGCGAATTTTTTAAGAGAAATAAAAATGTTGTAATAAAAAACAATAGACTTGAAGTCGGTATGTTTTCTAATAGGTTGTTTCATCATAGTATCAAACTCTGATTCAGATAAACCAAGTTTTTTAATTACAAACTCTTTGTCTTCCTTCAATTTCGTATTATCATAGATGGGTAGCTTGATTAATTCAAGGGCTTCACTTCTTGTTAGTTGCCCAGAACATATTAATGTAGAATAATGAGATTTTCTTTTGTCAGCGTGAAATTTTACAGGCAATATATAAGATTGATAAAAACGAGTAAAAACTGATTCGTAGTGTTTTCCACCATAATCCCTCCATTCAAGTTCATGAATAATAATTTGCTTTGCTTTGTTTTTGTTGAAATCAATATAATCCAGAAGTGGAATAGTTTTTATTCCTTTTATTCTTTTGTAATAAAATGATTTTAACTCTCCCAATGTTGGGAATGTTTTAATTGGAATTTTACCAAATTTCTTATGTATATCCTTTATATTAACCAAATCATTTTTCAAATGAACCCAGTTTGGAGGCATTCTTCCCTCAGTTACAAGATTTTCCCCACTTAGAATATATTTTATTCCACGTTCTGAAGCAGTTTTGTAAAGAATGGCATTAATTGCATGGTCTGTAAGTGCTTCAATGTCCACAACCGAAGCTTTGAAATAAGATAATTGTAAATCTCTGAACTCATTCCAGTTTATTACATGTGTATATAAATCAAACCCAAGTTTACGGACTATGTTTTCGATATTTTTAACCGCTAGCTCAGAGTTCCACCCATTGTCAAGATGAACAACTAATGGACGTAATCCTAATGTTTTTGTTTTATATGCAACATAACTACTATCAACACCACCGCTCAACCCAAGCACACAATCATATTCATGATTTGCCCCTGCTTCTTTTATATTTAAAACAAGTTTATGAAGAGCTTTTTCCTTTTTATCATCTGACAAAATGTGCTTTGCAGCTATCTCATCATAAAAGTTACATATATTACAAACTCCAGCATCATCAAAATATATTTCAGGATAGTCAATATTGTCAAGTATACATCTTGTACAAACTTGATACATATTAGAATCTAATGAAAGGATTTCATCAACAAAGATTTCAGTGTTTTTTAAATTATTGAATTTATTATTCCATGTTTGATAAGCCATAGAACATAATTGCTTAAAATCCGATTTTTGAAGTTGCTGTATGCTTATAAGTGCATTTGTTACTTCTTCTTTTGTCGGGTTGCTACTTAACAGCATTCCATTTATTTCATTAATTACAATTTCTCGGTTTCCTCCTACATCGGTCGCTATTACTGGTATCCCGAAAGACATTGCCTCCATAATTGAGACGGGTAATCCCTCAGACAGACTAGTATTTACAAGGATATGAATGTTGTTTTTATTTAAGAAATCATAAATTTCTTTCTTGGATAGATTTCCATGAAATTTGTAAATTATATTTGATTTTGAAGATAATAATCTTTCTGCCGAGTGTTCAACTGATTTAGCGTCTTCTCCCCCCCCTCCAATATGATGCCATTCTACTTCAAAATCATTTATTAATGATATTGCTTCAGCAAGTAAATCAATACGTTTTACTTTTGATATAAATGCAATACTTAGTATAAATAGCTTCTTTTCAGATTTTGTAATTAAAGGAACTTTATTAATAGTAGTTCCAAGAAAATTAACTTTAATTTTGTCTTTGTTTATGAAAGGTAACGAGGTTTGTAAATATTGTTTCCCATCTTCAGAAACAGAGAAAACAGCATCTAGTTTATCAATAATAAATTTCCGAAACGGGAGATATGGAGGCCTATGAACATTCATGTACAAATCCCAACGGTGGACTCTGGTAAATGCTTTAATGTCTTTATATTCATTTTTCAGCAAGCCCAATCCGAATGTGTAATAAGTGCACCAATAGGTATAGAAATAATTTGATGCTTTGTGGCTATTGTCATTATTTATAAGCTTATTTAAATAGTTGCGAAACTCTACGCCATGTATTACATATGAAAATAATAGTCGAAATATTGAAATGGATAGAGGTAACTTTAAAATTTGTTTTATTACTTTTAACTCTTCTGAAACGGTTGGATCTGAAAAAGCAAACCATAGTCCTTTAACTCTTGAAATAAAATTGTTTTCAGGGATATAAAACTTTATTTCAACATTAGCTGGAACTATAAATTTGTGTGAGAGGTCGTGTAGGTGAATTGAATTAGTAATGATAAGATAAATCTTGTTGAATTGCTTTGAAAGCGCAATCAACTCATCTTCCAGAAATGGTTCTCCATTTCCATAGGGATAGTCAGATACAACGATATAAAGTCTTTTCTCGTTCAGCATTTGTCAGAAATCTGTGCCGTTGCAAAACTATTCATTTAGGATTCAATAAAAAGTTTTTTTAACTCCGGCTGAGGAATCATACAACTCTCCTGCTTCCCAAACCAGCGGTAACGGTTGCGGGCTATAAAATCATAGACGCTGTCGCGTATAAATCTCGGAACGATAATAAAACCATAAAGAGCAGAATAAATTCCACTTAATCTTTTTGCTATTTGCAGTGCAGCTGTGGATTTTAGTTTAATAGCGTTGTTTTCTAAAAGCATAACACTATCAATATTTTTATTTGCTAAATCAAACTGTTGAATAATTTTTTTGCCAAATTCTGATTGTAATGAAGCAAATCTGAAAATACCTTTTTTATCGTGTTTGATAATAAACTGAACAGAAGAATTGCAAAGATTACAAACTCCATCAAACAGAATAACAGGGTGATTAATGGTTTCCATTTTAGTGGTTGACTACAAATTTTTTCACAAGAGTATCTAGCTTTGTTCTTATTGTCATTATATAAATTCCTGATGAGAACGACACTGTGTTTAACGCCAAAATTGTTTGCCCTTTTTGCAATTGAACAGATGATATAAGTTGGCCTGTAACGTTGTAAATATCAGCAATGGAATTGGTTCTGAGTGGGGCTGAGAAATTTAGCGTAAGATTTTCATTACATGGATTTGGAAATAATACAGCATCTTGACTTAGCAATTCAGGTTTTGCAATGCCGGTTGTAATACCTGTTGTATCACCTTTGTAATAACTTACACCTCCTGTATAATTTCCAATAACTATGTCCATAAGGTTATCGTCATTAAGGTCTGTTCCGTAAACACTAGATCGAACGCCTTCAAATAAATCAAGTACTCCTTTTTTAGGAAATGAAGGTTTGAGCCTTAGTTTCACATTAGGTCTCAGTGTTCCTGAAGTAGTTGAAGTCATTGTGCAACCTGAAGCATCGTTTGCAGAAGCAGCAACATTAGAAATAAATGTAGTTGAACTGCAGTAAACATTGCTGTTTGTAGCGACAGCAAGCGTAGTATCAAAACAAATCTGTACCAATAAATCAGATCCGGGAATCCATATAAATTTCTGATCAAATACAAATTCTTTCCAACCTATTGTATCAATCACTGCATCATCAAAGAATGTGGTTGTGAAATTCAGATCTTCAAATGCTGTTAAATCTCCGCTTTCTCTGTTGGCAAGGTTTATTTTGAGGTTACGAATTGTTCCGCCTGCTGCTGTTGCAATGTTAAAAGCTATCGTTTCAATAATTCCATTTTGTAAACCGGCTGATTGTAGTTCCTCTGAAGTAATCAAAAACTGGTTTCGTCCGTTTTTAAATTCTGAGCCAAATGGCGTTGTTTGTGCGTCTGAAGAAATAGTAGTTCCTGTTCCTATCTCTGCATTTAATTCATCAGCTGAATTTAAGGTTTCTTCAATGCCTATGTATTGGTGAATATCTCCGCTTTCTGACCCAACAAAAAGTTGAGTTTCATTATTAACCTTAAACATAAATGGAGTGCTGTAGCCAATATTAAAGCCTTGTTTTCTAACATCTACTCCCCCAAAATCCTCTGACATCAAGGAGAAAATAGGATTGTTTGCAGTGCCGGTATTTTCATAATAATTCAGGTTGCCGTTGCGCTCTCCAATTACAAGGTCTAATAGTGTGTCGCCATTTACATCAAATAATTGTGGTGCTGCATTTAAACCCACGTCAATACCTGAATAATTTGCCTGTGAAAAAACAAAACTAGCCGGCTGTCCGGGTTGTGCATTATTTTCAAAAAGGTGTAAGACTCCATTATTATCTCCAATCAGCATTTCGCTGACATTATCTCCGTCAATATCACCAAACGTTGGAACAAGGCTTTTTATATTTAATTGTTCTATGGCAGCGTAGTCGCGCGTTATAAGTTGAAAAGCTGGGTCACTTGCTGTGCCTGTATTTCTGTAGTATGAGAGTTTTGATTTGTAGTTTCCGTTGTCGGAATAATAACCATAATTTCCTATAATGAGGTCTTGCAAGCCATCGTTATCTACATCAAAAAATACAGGGAATGAAACTTCGCCCACTTCAATCATGTTGTCTTGCAAAAAATTATTTTGCAGAAATTCAAAATCGGGTTGCGAAGTAATTCCATTGTTTTTGTAAAGCCAGATACTGTTAAAGTTTTCAGTAATGTTGGTAGTATTGGGACTTGAAATCAGGTCTTTTACGTTGTCGTTATTGATGTCTTCATAAAATGCAGCCGGAAAAATCGGAAGGTTAACAGGAGTTGTATTTGGTGGTGAAGCTCCATTTTGTGAATACATGTGAGCATCTAATAAAGTGCCATCATTACTGAGAAGCGTAAGGTTGTTGAATGAAATATCGCCTAACATAAATTCTTTTACACCATCATTATTCATGTCAAGCGCAAGGGTTGTTGAGCCGCTGTGCCGGTTACTGCTTCCGGGCAAAAAACGCCCCCAATAACAGGTGTCTAAATAAACTGCATTGGATGCACTGTTCTCCGAAAAGTCGCCCCAGCATTGGTCATGCAATGTAAATGAAAGACTGTCGCTATGCCCGTAAAGTTCCTGACTTTGATTGCTGTGAAATTCAATCTGCAAACCGGAAATATGAAAAGTAAGTACATCTAAATCTCCGTCATTATCCACATCAATAAAGGTTGGCATATCAACCGGACTAATATAAAGTGCCAGATAATTAGGATTGTAAAATGATTTCATAAATGAAGTCATTAGTTCAAATGAAATACTGTCTGCGGTTGTTGTTGTGTTGCGGTAAACGGCAGTTGCTCCGTTTGAGTATGTGAAAATATCTTTCTTGCCGTCCATGTCATAATCGCGCAGCAAAACCCAGTCATGCAAAGTGCCGCGGTCATCATGCTGGTTTACAAATTGTGTTCGGTATTGAGGAGCAAATGTGTAATCAAAAGTTCCGGGTGTTCCATTATTGATGAACGTTGTTATTTTATTTCCTGCGCGGTCAAAGACAAAGAGGTCTTCAATGTTATCCATGTTCAAATCAATGGTTGAAAACTGACAGGAATTCAGTCCACCTGCCCAAGCATATTTGAGATCATTATTGTTTATTGTTACAGAAATGGAATCATAACGATTGAAATAAGGTTGAGCATAAGAATTCAGAATTAAGAATGAACAACTCTGAATTAACAGTACCGTGAGAAAGCGTAATTTCATGAAAGCATTAATAAGGCTGTAAAATTAAGAATTTATTAAGCCTGATTTTTTTATTCTTTACTTGCTCATTTTTCCTATTTTCGCCTTGATTTTTAAACCACACCAATGAAATACTTTTACTTACTTCTGATTTCTTTTATTTCCATTAATGCCTTTGCTCAGGGTGAACAAGGTTATAACGATTACAATTCCAGAAGCGAACTGAACCCGCAGTTTGCTCCGTTTTATCATGGAGTTGCTTCATTTGACCCTTTGCCTAACAGTGTTCTTATCTGGACACGCATAACTGTTGATAATCCGGGTTCTGCTGATGTAAACTGGAGGTTTGCAACGGATACATTGTTTAATAATACTATTGCTACAGGAACAGTTACTACAGATGATACAAAGGATTATACCGTTGTTGTTGATGTTACAGGACTGCAGCCAAACACCTGGTATTACTACGAGTTTAACAATAACGGAAGATATTCCTTGATAGGAAGAACTAAAACGGCACCTGTCGGTGATGTTGACAGTTTACGTTTTGCACTTGTTTCGTGTGCGGATTATGAAAACGGGTATTACAATGCTTTTAAACACATTGGTCAGCGAAACGATATTGATGCTGTGCTGCACGTAGGTGATTATATTTATGAGTATGCTGCCGGAGGTGCTATAACCGGAAGAGATCATGAGCCGGTTAATGAAATTGTTACCCTTGATGATTACCGCACTCGCTATTCACAATACCGTCTGGATCCTGATCTGCGTTATGCTCATCAGCAGTATCCCTTCATTTATGTTTGGGACGACCATGAAATTGCAAATAACACCTGGCATGGCGGAGCTGAAAACCATACAGAAGGTGCTGAAGGTGTTTGGGCCGACCGAGTTGCAGCAGCTCATGAAGCTAATAATGAGTGGATGCCTAAACGTTTAAGTAATCCTTCTGACCTTAATAAAATTTACCGCACCCTGCGTTATGGAGATTTATTAAACCTTTACATGTTGGATACCCGTTTTTATTCGCGTGATGAGCAAGGAGCAGG
>CANJWH010000049.1 GCA_947478465.1 Bacteroidota bacterium | reverse complement strand
TGTTGAGTAACGCTCAACACCGCTTCCTGAAAATCATTTTTGTTGCTTATGCCTTAAAAAACTTACGTAAATTAGACCTCGATTACCACATTAAATAAATGCCTTTTGAGTCCACTTTGTTCTGACAACATACACAAAATGTGAGAAATCATAGGAAACTATAAAATAACCAAAAGCATATAAAGCCCTATTTTAAAAGCTTTACAAGAAATTAGAAACATAAAAAGAAGTGGGTTGTGTAGCCCCTCTCGCTACTCAGACAAGGAAAGCCGAAGTATGCGGCTTTTTTTATTTGCACGCAAAAAATATTTTTATACCTTGCGGCTGATGAAAAAGAAAAAAACTTCGGCTGTCACAAAGAAAAAAACTGTGAGGCCAGCAAAGAAAAAGGTTGCGGCAAAGAAACCGGCACCTAAAAAAGTAGTAGCTAAAAAACCGGCTAAAAAAATTGTGCCTGCAACAAAGAAAAAGGTAGTTCCTGCAAAGAAAAAGCCAGTTGTAAAGCCAGCAAAAAAAGCAGCAGCACCTAAGAAAAAGGTAGCTCCTATTAAGAAAAAGATTGTTGCAGCACCGGCTAAAAAATCTACTCTTCCCGCAAAAAAGAAAGTTACGGTAGCACCTGAAAAAGTTGCTGAACCTAAAAAGCAGCTTGCAGCAGTAAAAAAGAAACCTGTTGCTCAGGTTAAAAAAGTTGTTCCTGAAATAAAACCCGATCCTGTTGTTCCCGGGTGGACAAAAGTTCAGTTTGAATATTATACACGCTCTTCAGTAGGTGTGCTTTACAGCAGTGTAAGCAATGCCAGTGGACTTTCTGCTTGGTTTGCTGATTATGTTGATTCGATGGATAATCTGTTCACCTTTAAATGGGATAGTTCAGAAGAATCTGCAGTTCTGGTTGAGAAAGAAGAGAATGAATTTGTTCGTTTCCGTTGGCTTACCCAACCTAAAGATTGCTATTTCGAGTTTCGTATTAAAATTGACGGTATTACAAATGAGGTTGCACTTATTGTCACCGATTATGTTGTAAAAGGCGATGAAAACGAAGCACAACTGTTATGGGACAGTCAGGTGCATGAACTAATGCATATTTTAGGTTCATAAGCACAATTGCTTTTTATGTTGCGCGATATTTCAAAAATCGTTTCTGCAAACAGAGCATTTTTTCTACCATATTTAACTTTTCTATTTTTCTGCATACTGGCACTTTTACTATTTGATAAGGAAGGTTTGCACATTGCCATCAACCAGAAAAATCATCCGGCTGCTGATGTGTTTTTCAAATACCTTACCTATTTGGGTGATGGCAGAATGTTAATTGCTTATACTCTAATTCTACTCTTCATTAAGTATCGGTTTGTATTGATTTTGCTGCTGAGCAACTTACTTTCTGCTTTACTTACATTTATTCTAAAAACTCAGGTTTTTGACAGTTCACTTCGTCCTAAAAAATATTTTGAAAATATTTACCAATTGCGACTTGTTCCGGGAGTTGAGAACTATTTGCATAATAGCATGCCATCAGGACATACAGCATTAGCCTTTTGTGTTTTTACCAGTTTTGCATTGATGTCTAAAAATAAGAACCTTGGTTTTTTGTTTTTAATAATTGCCGCGCTCACTGGATTTTCACGAATTTATCTGAGTCAACATTTTCTTGATGATGTTTTCATAGGCTCAATGATTGGTGTTTTTTTTGCAATAATTGTTTTTTATCTTTTTGAAAGAACAGTAAGTAATTCAGCATTAGAAAAGGCGTTGTTCAAAAAAAGTAATTTATGAAGCTATCAACACTTCGATGGAATATTTTTATTGCTATAGCTGGATTAATGCTGTTTATTCCATTTCTGGGAAGTGTTCACCTATTTGACTGGGACGAAATAAATTTTGCAGAAGCAGCCCGAGAAATGATTTTAACAGGTGATTATTCACACGTTCAAATCAATTTCCAACCTTTCTGGGAAAAGCCACCTCTATTTCTTTGGATGCAAGTTATTAGTATGAAATTTTTTGGTATTAATGAATTTGCAGCACGCTTTCCTAATGCCATTTGTGGAGTAGCTACTTTGCTGGTATTATTCAACATCGGCAGTAAATTATACAACACAAATTTTGGTTTGTTGTGGGTTTTATCCTACGCGGGGTCATTGTTACCACAGTTTTATTTTCGCTCAGGAATTATTGATCCGTGGTTCAATCTATTTATATTTCTGGGAATTTATCAGGCAATTATTTACACATCGCCTGATAAAGAAAACAGATTAAAGAACTTATTTCTTTCTGCAGTTTTTATTGGACTTGGAATTCTTACAAAAGGTCCTGTAGCACTTTTAATATTTGGTTTGTGTGTTGTTTTCTATCTTTTAGCTAAAGAGGGCTCATGGTATATTATTTCCTTAAGTCATTTTTTACTTTTTTCGTTTTTAGTTTTATTAACAGGATTTTCATGGTTTATTATAGAAGTTTTAAGTGGAAGGCAAGAAGTGGTTATAGAATTTATTGAGTACCAAATCCGGCTTTTCTCACAAGGAGAATCGGGACATGGACAACCATTTTATTACCATTTTATTATTTTGCTATTTGGTTGTTTTCCAGTTTCAATTCTTTTTTTTCTGTCATTTAAACGCAGTGACACGGATAATCAAGTTCAGCGCCACTTTAAAGTATGGATGCAGATAATGTTCTGGGTGGTGCTTGTTTTGTTTTCAATGGTAACAACTAAAATAGTTCATTACTCATCACTTACATACTTTCCACTTACTTTTTTAGGTGCCTGGGTTGCAATAAAAATTTCAGCCGATGAAATCGTTTGGCGAACACGCAATTCATTTGCTTTGCTCGCCATTGGTGGCTTAGTTGCCTTGGTGCTTACCAGTCTTCAGTTTGTAGAAAATTTCAAAGAGAAAATTATCGCCCTGAATATCATAAAAGATGAATTTGCAGTTGCCAATATCATGTCAAAAGTAGAATGGAGCGGGTATGAATTTTTTACCGGAATTCTATTATTTAGCGGAGTTATAGCTTTTGTATTCTGTGTGAAATTGCGATTATTTGAAAAAGGTTTTTACTTATTACTTTTATCTTCCATGTTGGCAACTTGGTTTGCTTCATTACTGATTGTTCCAAAGGCAGAACAATACACTCAACGTGCGGCAATTGATTTCTATGAATCTCTGAAAGATAAAGATTGCTATGTTGAAACACTTGACTTTAAAAGTTATGCATATCTTTTTTATTCCGACAAACAGAGACCAAATAATCCTATAAGTCTTGAACTTAAATGGCTGCTAAAGGGAGAAATTGATAAGCCTGTATATTTTGTAAGTAAGAATACTAAGGAAACGCAGATTCTTCATTACAATCCTCAATTAGAGGTGCTATACAGAAAAAATGGTTTTGTTTTTTACCGGAGAAAAAACTAAATCTTTTTCAGCTTTCTTTTTGGAACAAAAATGTGAGGTGTGCTATCATTTACATAGCCATTAAATTTATAAACATCAATCCATACTTTGTTCTCTTCAAAGCTGGTGAGGTGCTCCAGGTTTATTTCATTCATAAGTGAATCATAATCAGCGCGAGGTTCAATGTTGGTGAATACACAAATTTCAACATCATTTGTTAATGTGTCAGTAGTTTGGGTAAACTTAGTATCCGTATTTCTGTAACCAGCAATAGTTGAACTTAAATTTACTCCGCTGTTAAAACCTGCAAATACTTTCTTCTCATACAAATTGTTTTGCTCACAAAAATTGACAAATTTTCGTTGTGATTTAACAGCATCAACATAACTGAGATTGTAATCACCCACATCTTCATATTTATTTATTTGCCGAAAACAATTAACTATACAAAGGAATGCTATTGCGGCAAGCAGCCATTTATTATCAACTACTATAGATAATACTCCAAAGACTACTATTATAACAAGCGGCAATAGAAGCATTAAATACCTGAGAGAAAGGAAATTCAGTTGACTGAAAATAAAATACAAGAATACAAATACAGTTATTACAGCCAGAGGTTTACCAGTTGTGTTGTTTTCATAATAAAGTTTTATGAAAACGGTCTGAAAAAGTCTGGCAAAAATCAGTAGCACTAAAAACAGAGTTAGTTTATCTTCAGCACCCCAAACGTTAAAAAGAACATAGGTTGCCAGAAGATAACCTGCAGGAATGAAAATTTTCTCAATCCTGGAAAGAGATTTCCAGAAAAATGAAACACAAAAGAAGAAGGAAATAAAAAGTAAATAACGACCTTGACCCTGTAAAAGAAAACCATAAACATCCAGGAATTTTCTATGGAATATTCCCCATCCAAAAGTCATCATACCAAGGTGCTCAGGATAAAAGAACCAACCATTTTGTATTTTTTGGATTACGAAATATACTGCTGCAACTAAAAGAGGAGATGCGATCAATATATAGGTTTTAAATGCTTCGGGTTTGAATAATGGTTCTTTTTTCAAAAACACATTTTCAAATAATGTCCATATGCCAATTGTGGCTAACAATACAATACCGCTTTCTTTTGTAAGCAACATCAATGATGCGAAAACAATAAATAAAATCCATTTTTCTTTCAAGTAATAGTACAGTGATAATAATGTCCACAAAGCCATCATAACTTCAGGAAGCAGGAAAGAACTTTGAGCAAGAAACAAAGGTTGTACAGCCAACATCAATACTGACAGAAAGCCCACTAATGGAGAAAAGAAATCTTTACAGAAAAAATATACAGCAACTAACAGAGCAACCGAAATTGCCAATGAAAAACTGTGAACAGCAAAGAAACTTGTACCGAAAATCTTAACCCAAACAGTAGCAAGAAAATGAAACAATAATGGATGCCCTCTTGATAATTCTGGTGGAATAGCATCCGGCAAAAGGCTTAAGCCGTTTTTATGCATTTCTAATATAGCTGGTGCATACACCCAGGCTTCGTCCCAAAAATAAGGTAATGAAAGATGTTGAAATTTGAAAACTAAAACGGCAGAAATAACACCAAGCAGACCAATAAAGTAATAGTCAATGCTTATCCGTTTCATATGGTTTATTTAGCGGGAGAAAATATTTTCGGCTTTGCCAACCCAAGTTTAGCAAAAAAATATTGTAAGGAAGTCCATAATACGCCAAGTCCATAAATACTACTGCGTTTAAAATTGATTGACGAAGCTTCTTCAAAATATTTGGTAGGACAGGTAACTTCAGCTATTTCAAAATCGGCATAGAAGATTTGTGCCAGCATTTGATTGTCGAACACGAAATCATCGCTATTGGCATGGTAATTAATTCCTGTTAAAACCTCTTTTGAAAATGCACGATAACCAGTGTGATATTCACTTAGTTTCTGGCCCATCAAAATGTTTTGAGCAAGTGTAAGGCAGCGGTTAAAGATGTACTTATACATTGGCATACCGCCCTTTAATGCTCCTTTACCTAGAATTCGAGAACCCAGCACAACAGGATAAAGTCCGCTTGCAATAATATCTGCCATTGCTGGTATAAGCATGGGTGTATATTGATAATCGGGATGGAGCATGATTACAATGTCGGCATTCAATTCCAAGGCCTTATCGTAGCAGGATTTTTGATTGCCGCCATAGCCTTTATTTTTCTCGTGGCGAATAATGTGTTTTATGCCAAGTTGTTTTCCAACTTCAATAGTATTATCTGGACTGGCATCATCAACCAAAACTACATCGTCAACAATATCAAATGGAATCTCTCGATAAGTCTTTTCTAAAGTAAGTGCTGCTTTATAAGCAGGCAAAACAATTACGAGTTTTTTATTTTTTATCATCAGTGAAATCCAATCGGATTACATTGTTTTTAACTCAGCAACCAATTCGGTTAACACTTTTTTGGCATCCCCAAAAAGCATGGAGTTTTTTGGATTGTAGAACAACAGATTGTCAATACCTGCATAACCGGCATTCATACTGCGTTTGTTGATGATAATGTGTTTTGCATTTTCCACATCCAGAATTGGCATTCCGTAAATAGGAGAGGAGGGGTCTGTTTTTGCAGCAGGGTTTACAACATCATTAGCACCTACTACCAACACCACATCCGTGTTAGGAAATTCAGGATTTATATCATCCATTTCCACCAACTTTCCGTAATCAACATTTGATTCAGCAAGCAGAACGTTCATGTGTCCGGGCATGCGACCGGCAACAGGGTGAATAGCATATTTTACTTCCACACCGCGTTCTTCCAAAATCATTTCCAATTCGTGAATAACGTGTTGCGCCTGTGCTACGGCTAATCCGTAACCGGGAACAATTACCACACGTTTTGAATAGTTCATTAAGGTTGCAGTGTCAGCAACTGAAATATCTTTTATCGTTCCTTTTTCTGAAGTTCCTTCTGCACTTGCTGCTCCACCTCCAAATGCGCCAAAAATTACATTGAATAATGGTCGGTTCATTGCTTCACACATTACAATAGTTAGCAGTGTTCCGGCAGAACCTACCAGAATACCACCTGTAAGCATTACATAATTCCCGTAAAGGAAACCACCGAAAGCGGCAGCTACACCTGTAAACGAGTTAAGCAATGAAATTACTACAGGCATATCAGCACCGCCAATCGGCAGCACGAACATTACACCATAAAGCAATGACATTGCAAAAAGAGCATAAACAAGTGTTGGTGTTTCTACCTTAAAAAGGTAAGCAGCAAATGCAACTATTGCAATAAGGAAAATGGTATTGATGATATTGTATTTCGGCAACCTGACAGGTTTGTCAAGTGTTCCGTTAAGTTTCAGAAAAGCGATAATGCTGCCTGAAAACGATATGCTTCCGATTATCAATCCTGCAAGGATGCAGAAAAAAGTTCCGGGTGCAATTCCATCACTTGGAATAATATGTTCAACCACCTCCATAATATGAGTGGTATGTTTGGTGTGGTTAAATTCTATTAATGAAATAAGTGCTGCACAAGCTCCACCCATTCCATTGAATATAGAAACCAGTTCAGGCATTTTGGTCATCTGAACTTTTTTGGCGGTCATCCAACCTACAATAGTTCCAATAAGAATTGCCAGCAGAATTAATCCGTAAATAACAGGACTTACTTCGCCTTCGTGAAGAACAATAGTTCCCACAATTGCCAGTGTCATTCCTGCAGCGCCCACTAAGTTTCCTTTACGCGCGGTTTTTGCATTCCCCATCATCTTCATACCCATGATGAAGGAAACGGAACCGATTAAATATATTATTGAGAGTAGATGACTTTGCATTATTATTTCTTTTTAAACATTTCCAACATACGGTCGGTAACCACAAATCCGCCAACAACATTAAGTGTTCCAAGCAGCACCGCTAAAAAACCTAAAGCAAGACTTACATAATTTTCAGGGTCTGAATTCAGCATTACATAAATAGCACCTACTATTACTACACCGTGAATAGCGTTGGCACCGCTCATAAGGGGAGTATGAAGGATGCTGGGTACGCCACCGATAACTTCAATCCCCACAAATATTGCGAGAATAACGAAGTAAATCATTTGAACTATATGATCCACTTGTTTTGGGTCAGCTAAAATACTTTGTATGTTTTCCATGTTTTATTTGTTTTGTTTCGTCATGCTGAACTTGTTTCAGCATCTCAAAAAAAGACCCTGAAATAAATTCAGGGTGACGTTACTGTTTCAGAATATTTCCGTTGTGAATAATCAATGATCCTTTTGTTATTTCCTCTTCCATTTCCCATTTAAACCCTTTGTCATCGGCAAGGTGCAATAAGAATGTGCTGATGTTTTTTGCATATAACTCACTTGCATTTAAAGGAAGCAGACTTGGAAGATTGGATTCACCGATGATAGTTACACCGTGTTTCACTACTGTTTTATTCAATTCGCTGCCCACTACGTTTCCGCCTTGTTCAACAGCCATATCAAGTATTACCGAACCAAACTTCATGCTTTTCACCATTTCTTCGGTAACCAGCAACGGGGCTTTCTTTCCGGGGATAAGAGCTGTGGTAATTACAATGTCGGCCTCTTTTACGTGTTTAGAAACCAACTCCTGTTGCATTTTCAAAAACTCATCTGAAACACCTTTAACATATCCGCCTTCTATTTTAATAGAGGCATCGCCTTTTACTTCAATAAATTTTCCGCCCAATGATTGAACCTGTTCTTTTGTTTCAGGGCGAATGTCTGATACTTCAACTACCGCACCTAAGCGTTTTGCCGTAGCAATAGCTTGCAGTCCTGCAACACCGGCACCAAAAATCACAACTTTTGTTGGTTTTATAGTTCCTGCGGCTGTGGTCATCATCGGCAGTATTTTACCCAATGTATTTGCAGCAAGTAACACTGCTTTGTAACCGCCAAGGTTTGCCTGTGAGCTAAGCGCATCCATCTTTTGTGCACGGGAGATACGCGGAATAGCATCTACCGAAAAAGCTGATATTCCTGCTCCGGCACATACTTTTACTAATTCGGGGTTGGTGGCATGCCACATAAAGGAGATAAGCACAGCACCTTTTTTCATAAGTACTGCCTCATTCAGGGCAGGTGGATTAACTTTTAAAACCACATCGGCATCAGAGAGCAGAACTTTTTTATCGGCCTGAATGGTTGCGCCTGCGGCTTTGTAAGCTTCATCTGAAAAGAACGAGTTTACTCCGGCATTTTCTTCAACTGCAACAGAAAAACCTTTAGCTACTAATGTTTTTACAACATCGGGAGAAAGGGCTACTCTGTTTTCGTTAATTTTTGTTTCTTTGGGGACTGCTATTTTCACTGAACTGGGTATTAAAAACGGGCGCAAAGTAAAGCATAAAAACCCGATAAAATGAGATACTTATTTAATAAATCGCGCCAATGAACGAAAGCGGCAAAATAAAGGTTACGTTTCTGGGAACAGGCACCTCGGCAGGAGTGCCCATGATAGGTTGTGATTGTGCTATTTGCACTTCAAAAGACCCGCGCGACAAGCGTTTGCGCTCTTCGGTGATGATTACTTCCGGTGAGGATAATTTTGTGATTGATACGGGTTCTGATTTTCGTCAGCAAATGCTGCGCGAGAATGTTAAAACGCTTTCGGCAGTTATTTTTACCCACGAGCATAAAGACCATATTGCCGGCATGGACGATATTCGTGCCTTTAATTTTCTGACCAATAAAGCGGTGCCCGTTTATGCCAACGACCTTACCGAACTTGCTCTCAGGCGTGAGTTTCCTTACGTATTTGCCGATTTAAAATATCCCGGTGTGCCCGAAATTGATTTACATAAAATCACCAATATTCCATTCACTATTAATACTACCCGTTTTATTCCCATTCAGGTGCTGCACTTTAAGCTGCCCGTCTTTGGCTACAGGGTAGGAGGGTTTACCTATATAACAGATGCCAACTTTATTTCGGAAGAAGAAAAAGAAAAGATAAAAGGCAGCGATGTACTGGTATTAAATGCTTTAAGAATACACCCACACCCTGCGCATTTTACTTTGCAGCAGGCCATAGATTTAGCACAAGAACTAAAAGCAGGAACTACTTATTTTACCCACATCAGCCACCTGCTGGGCAGGCACGAGGATATTGAAAAGGATTTGCCTCCGAATATTTTTCTGGCGTATGATGGGTTGAGGTTGGAGATATAACTAATCAAACTCCACCCTCACCGTTTCACTCACCTTCATGCCCAACAGTTTGGCGGCAGCACCCTGGTTAATGGCAATTTCTAAGTAGCCGGTTGCGCCAAACAGGGCAAGGCGTTCGCCTGCCGGTACATCGCCATAGCTTTTGTGAATGGTAACAATGTTATAAGCCTTGTTACTGAAAAATATCTCGAACGGGCGGCCCTTGCCGAATTCGGTAAAGTCGCGTTGCGTGATGTTGGTAAAAATATTGGAATACGAATCGATGTAGGTTATTACTCCTTTGATTATATCCTTCCTATCAATAGTATCAAACGTTGGGCGGAACATCAGCCTGCGTTCGGGGTTTTCAAGCGGTGAGCCCAGTTCTTCCACCTTAATGCCGCGGGTTATTTGTGCGGCAGTTTCAATATACAGGTTCTTTACCGCAAAGGTGTGAAAACCGCTTACATCCTTGCTTTCAAGCTGCACCATCTTTTCGGGCGGGTTGTCAAATATCATGGAAAAAATACCGCTGTCGGGCCCTATAAAAAATTGTCCCTTATGTTCCACCACCACGTTAATGGCTTTATCCCGCTGGCTTTCGTAATTCACACCAATAATATGAATAGTACCTACGGGAAATTCGGGATACGAATTTTTGATTACAAAAGCCGCCTCAATAATGTTGAAAGGCGTTATCTCATGCGAAATATCAATGATCAGTGCTGCGGGAATTTGTCTCATCACCGCGCCCTTTACCGCTGCCACGTAGTAATCTTTCAGGCCCATGTCGGTTGTCAGCGTAATAATCGGCATGTTTTGAAATCAGTAGTTAGGAGTTAGTTTTTAGGAGTTAGCAATCACTATTTGGCTAATTTGCTATTTGCCTATTTATTATTTCTCTAATATTGTGAGCGAAATTATTAAACATTATAACACTTAAAACACGCTTACATTCTAAACTTTTAAACGCTTAAACCTTTAAAACTTTTCACCTCCATTTGACCGAAAAAATAATTGTCATAGAAGACCAAAGTCCGCTCGAACTATTTGGTGCCAACGACCAGAACCTTGTTTTAATCACCTCGCTCTTCCCGAAACTAAAGATTGTAGCCCGTGGCGATACCATCAAGCTAATTGGCGCGGATGAACTGATTGACGATTTTATTCAGAAGTTCAATAAGTTGTTGGCGCACTATGATAAATACGGAAGTCCTACACTGAAAGATGTGGAAGTTATCTTCTCCGGAAAAGATGAACTAAGCGAACACCCGAAAGACAAGAGCTCGGAAGTAATTGTATACGGCCCCAACGGATACAACATCAAAGCCCGCACAATTAACCAACGTAAAATGGTTGAAAGCGTTGAAAAGAACGACATGGTTTTTGCAATCGGCCCTGCCGGAAGCGGAAAAACCTACACCGCAGTGGCGCTTGCCGTAAATGCGCTTAAGAATAAAAACGTGCGCAAAATAATCCTCACCCGTCCAGCCGTTGAAGCGGGTGAAAACCTTGGCTTTCTTCCCGGTGATTTAAAAGAAAAGCTCGACCCGTATCTGCAACCGCTGTATGATGCCCTGCGCGATATGCTTCCTCCCGAAAAGCTGAAATTATACATGGAAACAGGCGTTATACAAATTGCTCCTTTGGCTTTTATGCGCGGAAGAACCCTGGACAACGCCTTTGTAATTCTTGACGAAGCACAGAACAGCACACAAAGCCAGTTAAAAATGTTTTTAACGCGAATGGGTAAGTCTGCCAAGTTCATTATTACAGGTGATGTAACGCAGGTTGATTTACCGAAACACCAGCCCTCGGGACTGATACAAGCAGTAAAACTTTTGAAAAGAATAAAAGGAATAGATTTCGTAATGCTTGACGAGCGCGATATTGTTCGCCATAACTTAGTGCAGAAAATTGTAAAAGCATATGACAAGAAAACTGAATAGGCAAATAGCCACAATGCCAAATAGCCGTATAGTGATTGCTAACTCCTAAAAACTAACTCCTAACTCTGATTTCAATATGCCAATAACCTCCACCAACTTCACATTCCCAAATCAAACCGCAGTTTACCACGGTAAAGTTCGCGATGTTTACACCATTGATAACAAACTGTTGGTAATGGTTGCCAGCGACCGCATATCAGCTTTTGATGTGATACTGCCGCGCCCCATACCTTATAAAGGACAAGTGCTGAACCAGATTGCGCAACACTTTATGCACGCTACCAAACACCTTGTTCCAAACTGGGTTCTTGCTTCACCAGATCCTGTTGTAACGGTTGGTAAGCTGTGCACTCCCGTGCGAGTGGAGATGGTTATCCGTGGCTACCTGAGTGGACACTCATGGCGTGAGTACAGTGCCGGCAAACGCATCATCTGCGGAGTTGCCATGCCTGACGGAATGAAAGAGAACGATAAATTTCCGGAACCTATTATAACTCCAGCAACAAAAGCCGAAGAAGGACATGACGAAGATATTTCACGTGAAGATATTTTGTCAAAAGGAATTGTACCTGAAGAAGATTATCTGCTGATGGAAAAATATACGCGAACACTTTTTCAGCGCGGAACTGAAATGGCTGCACTCAAAGGTTTGATATTAGTTGATACCAAATACGAGTTTGGAAAAGTTAACGGTGAAATCATCTTAATTGATGAAATCCACACACCTGATTCATCGCGCTATTTCTATGCCGATGGTTATGCTGAGCGTCAAGCAAAAGGCGAGAAGCAGAAGCAACTCAGTAAAGAGTTTGTACGCGAGTGGTTAATTGAAAATGGATTTCAGGGCAAGGAAGGACAGGTAGTTCCTGAAATGAGTGATGAATGGGTAAACGCTATATCAGAGCGCTATATTGAACTATACGAATATCTCACGGGCAACAAATTCGAAAAACCATCACAGGAAAATGTACTGGAAAGGGTAGAGGGAAATGTGCTGAAATATTTGCAGGAGCAGTATTAGTTAAACGTCATCCTGAACTTGTTTCAGGGTCTTATTAAAAGATGCTGAAACAAGTTCAGCATGACAACTGTGTGCTATTTAGGATGATAAACCTTCTCCGCGTTTTTAAAAATTTCTTCACGATTCAGCGTCATTGTTTTTGTTTGCTGATTAGCGTAAATCTCCATCTGATCTGTGTAGTGTTTGTTGCCTGGTTTTGAACTTGCACCAAACGGATGCAGCGTTTCTAAAACCATGCTACCGTCTTTTTTATATTGCACAAACTGCACATACGAATCGGCAACGTACGGTTTAAATGTTCCGTTTTTGTAAGGCTCACTATAGTTAGCTGAAAGAGCATCAGGAAAACCACTCAGGGGATAATCAGCCGTGCCGCGCACATGGCGCTGGATATCGCCCAGTTTTACATTCAGTCTTCCGAAATAAGTCATCAGGTGTTCTTTGGTTTTACGTACCGCCTCAACATAAAGGTCTTCCGACACATCCAATTTCCTTACAAATGTTTCGTTGCTTACGTGCAGCTTATCAAAAATGTACTGGAAGGTGAGAAGGAAAATGGTTGCATTTTCATCTGATTTATCAACGCTGCGGTTCCACTTACGCATCATTACCATTAATTCAGAAATATCCGGGTAGTCTTTCGGGTCAAGGTAATTGAGGTAATCCACAGATTCCAGAAACGTTCCGCAACTTGGATATTTCTTGTCAAACTTGATACGTTTTACATCATCCAATGAAACCTGATTGTATTGTGAAATCAGTTCCATGAAACGGAAAGCGCGGCTGTTATTCCCCGGTTCAAAGCCCATGTAAGAAGGATATTTACTTTTATCCAGATTGTTATTTTCAGCACAGGTTGCATTAAACGGATCGTTGTTGGTGTTAAAAACATAACCGCAATCAGGGTTAATATACGTTGGCATGAAATCAAGAGGATGAACTTTTGTCCACAATGTTTTTGAAGTATTTCCGGGCACCACATTTTTCCAGTCAAAGCCCTCGTTACGTTCAGGAACTTTGGCATAATTGCAATACATGATGGTATCAAAGCGGTCTGCATATACAATGTTGTAACGTGGTGTAGCGTGCATGTGAATTGCCGTATTGAACTCTGTAAAGTTGCGTGCCTTGTTCATGCGGTAAATCTGTTCGGGTGAGCGTGCATCTTCATTGGCCGGGAATTTTATAGAATAGAATTCTTTGTTCTTTGATTTCAACGTAGTACCGTATTTGCTTACATAGGTTTTCATCCTAACCGGAATTACAGGCAACCATTTTTTTACTTTAACATGCAAGGTAACAGGGCGCTTTTCAAGTTTCAGCCATTCTCCATCAAACTTATAATATCCTTTTTTCTTCGGGTGCATTTCTAATTTAAAAACATCCACCAAATCCATGTCGTTAAAGGTGTGAGCCCATCCAAGATTTTCATTACTTCCAAGAAAGATACTTGTTCCTCCCGGAAAAGATGCACCATGAATATTCAAACCTTCTTCGCTGCACAAATGCGCCTCGTACCAGGAGAAAGGACCTTCAACCGGCTGGTGGGGATTGATTAAAAGAATGCTGCTGCCATCTGTGGTTTTATGTGAGTTAAAAGCAAATGCATTTGAACCAAGCGGAACTTCCAGTTTGTCATACGACCCGTCAATTGCGCGGGAAATTGGACCGATAGCACCTGACACAGCACTTTGTGCAAACACAAACGAGCGTAACACATCAAACGATGTTACCGGAAAAGCTTTACGTACCAGAATTTCATCGACATGTTCCAAAGCGTAGGCATTAATTCCCTGAACATAACCATTCAGATATTTTTTAAAATCTTCTGAAATAGCTGATTTATATTGCTTTTTAACCAGTTCTTCTGAACATAAAACATGGCTCATGAAATCACGTTTTGCACCTTCTGCTCCCATGTATCGTGCAGCCATGCCTTTGCCCGCCATCAACAGTTCCTGCATAACGGCAAACATATCTTCACCAATTGCCCAGGCATAACCGTATGCAACTTCTGCATCTGTTTTTCCGAAGATATGCGGAACGCCCCATTGGTCGCGCACAATCTGAATGTTCTCAGGATTAATGATTTCGAATTTCCCTTCGCTCAGTTTCGGTTTGCCATCGGCAAAAACTGCTGTTGATGTTGAAAATACAAGCAGGGCTACAAGACCTGCAGGAAATGAAAATGAGAATGCTGCTTTCATTGCGGCAAAAGGGTATAAAATGAAACACTATGTTATGCTGTGAGAATGCGGAGAAAAATCAGGGCATCTTTTAGGCAGACACAAAAGTATAGAAGAAAAATGCTGTTTTAGCAAAAAGTAGAAAATATTCTTTTGCTGAAACAATTGAAACTGAACCTGTGCAGCAGGAATTAGTCCTTGCCTAAAAACGGGTAACGGTAGTCTGTTGGTGGCACAAAGGTTTCTTTAATAGTTCGTGGCGAAACCCAGCGCAACAAATTAATTTTAGCACCTGCTTTATCATTAGTGCCACTGCCTCTTGCTCCGCCAAAAGGTTGTTGCCCTACAACCGCACCGGTTGGTTTATCATTAATGTAAAAATTGCCAGCTGCGTTAGAAAGATTTTTAGTCATCTTTTCAATAGCATAGCGGTCTTGTGCAATAATAGCACCCGTTAAGGCGTAAGGTGAGGTTTTGTCAACCAGTTTAACAGTCTCGTCAAATTTCTTGTCTTCATATACATAAACCGTGAGAACAGGACCAAACAGTTCTTCGCACATAGTAACGTACATTGGGTCTTTTGCCTGGATAATTGTAGGCTCAATAAAATAACCTTTACTCTTGTCGCACTTACCACCTGCAATAATTTCTGCTTTTTTATCCTTCTTTGCGTTAGCGATATAATTAGAAAGTTTGTTAAACGAATTTTCGTCAATTACTGCATTAATAAAGTTGGTGAAATCTTCTGTGCCGCCCATTTTCATGGTTTTCAAATCAGCAAGCACTAATCCTTTTACCTCTTTCCAAAGCGATTTTGGAATGTAGGCGCGTGAAGCAGCAGAACATTTTTGTCCCTGATACTCAAATGCCCCTCGTGAAATAGCAGTAGCAACCACCTTCACATCAGCTGAAGGATGCGCAAGAATAAAATCTTTTCCGCCTGTTTCTCCAACAATGCGAGGATAGGATTTGTATAAGTGAATATTGTTGCCAATCGTTTTCCAGATGTTTTGAAACACTGAAGTACTGCCTGTAAAATGTATTCCCGCAAAATCAGGATGCGAGAAAACCACATCAGCCGCATCCGGGCCTGAAGGATAAATAAGATTAATAACTCCGTCAGGAACTCCGGCCTTTTGAAAAATCTCCATTAACACATTGGCAGAATAAACTTGAGTGTTACTAGGTTTCCAGACAACCACATTACCCATCATGGCGCAGGATGTGGGTAGGTTTCCAGCGATTGCAGTAAAATTAAATGGAGTAAGCGCATAAATAAAACCTTCTAATGGCCGCCATTCCAAACGGTTCCACATGCCAGGAGCAGAATTAGGTTGTTCCGCATAAATCTGACTCATATAATGCACATTGAAGCGAAGGAAATCAATAATCTCGCAAGCTGAATCAATCTCTGCCTGATAAGCGTTTTTGCTTTGTCCAAGCATAGTAGCTGCGTTCAACTTGGCGCGGTAAGGACCTGCAATTAAATCTGCGGCTTTTAGAAAAATACTGGCGCGATGCTCCCACGCAAGTTCAGCCCATTTTTTTTTTGCAGCAAGTGCAGCAGCAATTGCCTGTTTCACATGTTTTTTATCACTCTTGTGGAAAAAACCAAGCGTGTGTTTGTGGTCGTGTGGAGGAGCAAGGCGAACCTTGTTTCCGCTCTTCACTTTATCACCACCGATATACATGGGAATATCCAATTGCTTAGATCGAAGTTCTTTCAGCATTGCCTGTATTTCTTTGCGCTCAGAGCTGCCAGGAGCATGGTTTTTTATTGGTTCATTAACTGGATTTGGAACGTTATATATACCTTTTGACATGGAAAGAGAATTTAGAATTAAGAATGCAAATTTATATGTTTACTAATGACCAATCAACTAATCTCATCTACGTAATCAAGGTCTTTGCTGAATGTTTCTTTTACATTCAAAATAGCATAGAAAGCAAGTGCGAGACAAACACTACCGACAATCAAGGCGCTGTAAAGAATTCCTACATAAGGAGTAAGTGCAGTGAATGAAAGTGTAATAGGCACTACTGCTCCGCGTACAAAATTTGGAACAGTGGTAGTAACTGTTGAGCGGATATTAGTTCCAAATTGCTCTGAAGCAATCGTAACAAACAGAGCCCAGTAACCTGTTGCTGTTCCTAACAGAAAACAAAAGAAATGAAAATAAGCAATTGAAACATTGTGATTGAAAAGATAAATAAGTAAAAGAATAACTGAAAGAATAAGATAACCAATCACTACTTTTTTCCTGCTTCTGAAAATCTGGCTCAAAACTCCGCTTAGTAAATCGCCAAAGGAAAGACCTATGTAGGTATACATCACGCTATCTGCCACTTTTACTGGTTCACTTACTCCAATTACTTCACCAAATTTGTTGGAAAGATTTATAAGAACACCAATTGCAAACCAAATGGGCAAACCAATAAGAATGCAATTAAGGTATTTAAGAAAACGTTCTCTATTAGTGAACAGTTGAATGAATGAACCTTTTGAAACTTTTGAATGCTCCATACTTTTATACATTCCTGATTCAAAAGCTCCTGCTCTTAATAATAATAATGCAAGTCCAAGTCCTCCGCCAACTAAATAGGTATTTTGCCAACCAAGGTTATTTCCAACAAGTGATGCAGCAACAGCGCCCAGCGCACCTAACGTAACTATTACCATAGTTCCGTATCCACGTTTTTCCTTGTCCATAGATTCTGCAACAAGCGTAATACCTGCTCCTAATTCTCCTGCAAGTCCAACACCTGCCAGAAAACGATAAATAGTATAATCCGTTAAACCGGTAGCAAATGAGTTAGCAATGTTGGCTGCTGAGTAGAGAAATATAGAACCGAACAATACTGAAATCCGTCCTTTTTTATCTCCTAATATACCCCATAGAATTCCTCCAATTAACATTCCTATCATTTGCATATTGAAAAGGAAAATTTCTTTTTCAACAGGAATTCCAAGAGCAGCCATGCTCTCTTTTTTAACTACATTAAAAACCACTAAATCATAAATGTCAACAAAGTAGCCAAGGGCAGCTACTATTATGAGCATGGTAACAGATTTATTTTTCATCGGCCAAAAGTTTATCAATTGCTTTAACAGCTTTATCAAATCGTTCTGAAACTTTTCCTTCGATAATTACATAATTTATTTTGCGTTTTTTTAATTCTGATTCATACCAGTCAAAAAAATATTTGCGCTTATCGGGATGCTCACGCTGCGGGTCTGGAACCCAAGGCAGGTCAATGTTGCAGAGCAGATGTAAATCGTATTTTCTGTTATTGGAATTATTCAAAATAAACTCATCACATTTTTTAAAAGCATATTCGCTCCATATTTTCAGGGTAAGCATGGTGGTATCGCAAATCAACAATTTTGTTGAGTCTTCCAGTTTCCTGTCTTCTTCCTGTAGTTGTCCCTGAGCAATAAATTTTAAATCATCGTAGTTGTATTGTCTGTTAATACTGTTGAGGTATTCACGTGCATATTCATGTACCCACTCAGTATCATAATGCACTGCAAGTTTTGCCGAAAGTGTTGACTTGCCTGTGGATTCAGGTCCTACTATTGCAATTTTTATCTTCATGTTTTATTCTGCAAAAATTCTTTTCTCCAGTTTATAAATCCAACTACTGCAATAATAACATAAATAAAATACAAAATAGCAGTGAGTTGTAAACCTCGATTCAGATATATAAAAACTGCAAGACTATCAATCGCAATCCAGTAAATCCAGTTCTCCAGTATTTTCTTAGTTACCATAAAGGTTGCAATAAGACTAAATGCTGTTACAAGTGCATCTGAAAAGGGTAGGGCAGCATCAGTATAGTTTTTTGTAATGAAAAAAAACGGCAATGTAATGCCAATTCCAAGAACTATTATCTTTAGATTCTTTTTTAAATCCCAGATAATAATTTTAACTTTTTTATTCTCTGTAGATTTCCTTGTCCATTGCCACCAACCGTAAAAAGCCATTACAAGATAAAATAATTGCAATACAGTTTCAGAATATAGTTTTGCAGTAAAGCAAATATAAATGTAGAGTGATACGCTGATAATGGCAGCAAGCCAACACCAGTTATTTTGGTATGCTGCAAGTATAACATTTGCTATACTGAAAATTACAGCAAACGCTTCAATCCAGGTTGTTTGCAGAAGAGCGCTTGTAAGTATTTCTGCCACAAAAAGTATTTGTTAAAACTGAGAATAATGCTTTTCTAGTTCAGTAACTTTTTCTTTAATGCGCAAAAATTCTGCTAATGGGTCGTTGCTTCTCCATATTCCACCCTTAATAGCCATGCCTTTAAATCCAAGTTTAAATACTTCTTCTAATTTATCATAACCAGTTCCTCCAAAAGCTGCTACACAGTGTTTTGTTTTACTCAAAGCATCCATCAAGCCTAATTCTGGAAATGCGCTATGGTAGTTACCCTCTGATTTGCTGCCAAATACAGGACGCAGTAAACAATGATCATAATCATCTTTTACTTCGTATAGATTTGAAAGTTTACTGAATGAACAGGCAATTTTCATGTCTGGTCTGCGCTTGTAATACCACCACATTTGTAATCGGTGCAGATAATCTTTTTCCAATCCTTTTCTGCGGTGATGATAAATGCCTGCAAGTTTGTATTTTGTTATATATCCATGAAATTGATGAATAAAAATACGGGAATGATATTCGGCAGGTATTGCATCTAAATATTCTTCGTAATATTCTTCGGTAAATCGTGGTTTGTTCAGATGAAATGTTTCGAGGCCGTTTTGAAACATTTGTGTTACAAGAACCGGTTCTGCATCATCTTTATAGCTGTCTGAAAATACAATAATTCTCATTTGATTTAATTTCAGGAAGAGTGAACTGCAGATGCAATTTCTGTTATAAGTGAATGGTCTTTTTCAATAGCGTTACCTACTACAATTAAATCAGCTCCGGCATTACAATTTTTTAGTGCTTTTTCTGGTGAGCTGATTCCGCCACCAATAATTAAGGGAACAGAAACAGATTTGCTTACAGCACGAATCATCTCTTCGGTGATGGGTTGTTTTGCACCGCTGCCGGCATCCATGTAAATGAGTTTTAGTCCCAGCATTTCACCTGCCATTGCAGTGCAAACCGCTATGTCGTTTTTATCTGCAGGAATAGGGGTGGTGTTGCTCATATACGTAACGGAAGTCGCTCTTCCGCTATCAATAAGCATATAGCCTGTTGGTATAATTTCCAATTTACTTGACTTCAAAAGTGGCGCTGCAATTACATGTTTACCAATCAGCATCTCAGCATTTCTTCCGGAGATAACAGATAGCAGTAATATTGCTTTAGCCCTTGGACTAACCTGCATAACACTACCAGGAAAAAGTACAGTTGGAATCTTGCTTTCTTTATTGATGATTTGCAAACATTCATCTAACCTGTTATCGGTAATAAGGCTACCTCCAATAAAAAAATAATCTGCTTTTGCTTTAGTAGCAACTCTTACCAATTTCTCCAAATCTTTAACCTTCACTTTGTCAGGGTCAACAAGAATGGCAAATTGCTTTTTGCCTTTGGCTTTATTCTTCGCTATGTTTTCGTAAATATTCATTAAATCGTGTGCAATATAAATTATTCGTTCCAAAGATAAACCAAAGCAAATATGCCTATTATTTCATATTTAAGCACGAAATCTTTTTTTGAATTATTAAGCACAATACTTCCGTTAAAAGTTCCGCTGCCGGGAATAAAATAAAAGGGCTCAACAATAATATTGTCTCTGAAAATAAGTTGACGCTCTCCATATGCTTTGTAAAGTGCTTCTTTTGCACACCAATAAAGTGTTGCGTGTGTATCGTAAGTTTCATCTGTCAGACTGACAAGTTCAGGCTGGTTCATGTATTTGTGAACTATTTTGCGAATGCGGGGAGTAACATCCTGTACATCTATACCAGAAGTTTTCTTACTTAACATCACTGCAACTCTATCCTTGCAATGAGAAAATGAAATGTCAAAAAAATGACTTTTCAGATGAGGTTTTCCATGTTGGTCATATTCTATTCTTCCGGTTTCACCAAGGAGGTTATTAAGTATGACTCTTCCCGCCATTTTTTGTCTGCGGAAAAGCTCGTTGCGGATATTTTTTATGTCTGATAATTCCTGCGGAGAAAGTTTATCTTCAATTTTGGAAAAATCCTTTTCAATGTTTTCGTCAAAACTGCAAACAGCAATGGTATCATTAGAGTTTTGAGTTTTGAAAATAATGTTCTCCATGAAAATATTATTCAAATCTCAAAGCCTCTATAGGGTCAAGCTTTGATGCTTTTATAGCAGGATAAATGCCTGAAACAACACCTACAATAAAACAGAGAATAATTCCTCCGCTAATCCACAGCCATGGAATAATAAAACCGCCACCAACAAAGAAGCTGACAGCATTGCCCATTGCAATTCCGAAAATAATTCCGAGCAAACCTCCAAGCTGACAAATGACTATGGCTTCAATAAGAAACTGCTGTCTTATTAATTTCGCTTTTGCTCCTATTGCTTTGCGTATTCCTATTTCGCGTGTACGTTCTGTTACTGAAACGAGCATAATATTCATTAAACCAATTGCTGCACCAAGCAGTGTGATAAATCCAATGATAGTTGCAGCCATTGTAACATAGCTTATGTTTTCAATTAGCAGTGCTGAAAGGCTGTCGCTTTTTACTACTTCAAAATTTTCATCTTCTCCCAATTTTACTTCTCGGATTTTTCTGAATAATCCAGTTGCTTCGCTCAGGGCATTATCTAAACTTTGGGCATCGTTTGCCAACACACTAATAACGAATGAAAGTTTTGGACGCATGTAATAATGGCGAAGGTTTCCGATGGAAATGATGCACATTTTATCACCTCCAAATCCCATACTGCTTCCTTTTTCTTTCAGCACACCAATCACTTTATATTTATTACTTCCTATTGAAACAATTTTACCAAGTGGGTCAATGTTTTTAAACAAAGTAGTTGCAATTTCATTGCCCAGAATTACTAGGGATGTTCCACTCTGAATTTCCTGATTAGAAAAATTTCTCCCGCTTTCTAACTCATAACCTGAAACAGCCAGGTAATTAATATCACCTCCAAATATGTTAGTGTTAGGATTGGTTTTATTGCCCTCATATCGTATAGTTGCTATCTGTGTAGCAAGAGCTGAAACTGAAGCAAGGGAAGGGAATGTAAATTCCTCACAGAAACGTTCTGCTTCTGAATAAGTAATGCTTCTGAATTTTTTGGGTTTAGTTCCGTTTCTGCCTATTCTTATTTGATCACCTCGGTTGCGAATAGTAAATGTATTTGCGCCCATGTTTGCAAAATTACTGTTGATACTTTGCTTAATTCCATCAATGGCTGTAAGAATTCCTACCAGCGCCATAATGCCAAATGCAATAATGAGAACTGTAAGAATAGTCCGCAGCAATTGGCTGCGGATAGCTTGCAAAGCAACTTTAATATTCTCGCGGATGAGTGAATTCATTCGCCTCAAAGGTAGAGAAAGAGTTATTAAAACCTTGAAGGATTTTCATCCTTCAAGGTTTTCGGGCACTACCTGATAACTGTTATAAATCCGTTTTGCTGGAAATCTCCAAGGCTGGCATGGTTAGTTACATTAAGAATGTAAAAATATGTTCCTGCTGAAGCATCTGCTCCTGCAACGGTTTTTCCATCCCAGTAAATATCACCTGATTTGTCTTCGAAAATTATTAATCCCCAACGATCGTATATTACCATTTCATAATTATCAACTCCATTGTTTTTAATTCCAAGAGCATCATTAAAGCCATCTCCGTTTGGAGTAATTACGTTCGGAATAAGAATAATCTGTTGTATTTCCACTTCAACTGTATCAGAAGCTGTGCAACCGTATTGGTTTTCTACTGTTAATACAACACTAAACAAGCCTTCTGTATCGTACGTGTGATGTGTATTTTGAGTAGTTGATGAAACACCATCACCAAAATTCCAGAACCAGTTTGTAATGCTGTTGTCACCAGAAATATCAGTAAAATTCATTGGATTTCCGAGTGAAGGACTATCTGATGCCTGAATTGCGGCTACCGGATTTTCGACCACATTTACGTTTACGGTATCTGAAGCAAATACATCACAGTTATTATTGCTAACAGTTACAATATACTCATTGGTATCAGAAGGCGAAACAGTAATTGACTGAGTTGTTTCACCGTTGCTCCATTGATAATTTGTTCCTCCCGATGCGGTTAATGTTATGCTGTTATCGGCACAAAGCATTTCATCAATTCCTGCATTTGCAGTTGGTGTCTCACTAACATTTACCTGTACCGGAACAGACTGAACAGTGCAGCCATTTGCATCTGTTGCAACCACATAATAGCTGCCTGTAACCCAAGCTGTGTAAGCTGCTCCAACTCCGTTAGGAATTGCAACACCATTATTAAACCACTGATAAGTTACATTACCTGTTGAACTTGCTGTGAACATAACACTTTGTCCCTGACAGAAATTTGTAGGACTATTTGCAGTAACAGTTGGTTGAACTAATTCTTCTCCAACTTCAACATGTACAGGTTCTGAAGTTCCTGAACAACCATTTGCATCAGTTACAGTAACTGAATAATCACCTGTTAATGTAACATTGATTGATTGCGAAGTTTCTTCAGTTGGAGCCCAAACATAGGCTGCTGAATTAGATGACGACAGAATTACATTACCTCCATAGCAGAATGAAGTTTGACCGTCAGCTGTAACTGTTGGTGTTGGATTAGGATTAACAGTTACAATTGTTGCCTCAGATTGTGAAGAACAACCAAACTCATTTGTAACCATTACACTATAAGAACCAGTGTTTGAAACTGTAATTGATTGAGTGGTTTCTCCATTTGGCGACCAAACATTATTGGTTGCGCTTGCCGAAGAAAGTATAATGCTTCCTCCTTCACAGAAAGTAGTTGAACCACTGGCTGAAACTGATGCATCAGGATTTGGATTTACCACAACATCAATTGATGCAGATGCTCCAGTACAACCGTAGTTATCAGTAACTGACACGCTATAACTTCCCGAAGCTAAAACTGAAATGGTTTGTGTTGTTTCACCATTTGGCGACCATACATTGCCGAAAACAGAACTTGAAGTAAGAACTATTGTTTCACCTTCGCATACTGTTGTTGAACCATCAACGCTTACAGTTGGAGTTGTTACAGGAAGTATTGTGACACCTGTGATATTTGATGTTCCGGAACATCCGTTTCCATTATCAACTGTAACACTATAATTTCCTGATGTAGAAACGGTAATTGATTGTGTTGTCTCACCATTAGGCGACCAGATATTTCCTGTCTGGCTGCTGGATGTGAGTGTAACACTTCCACTTCCACAAATTACTGTTGGTCCGCTTGCAGTAACAATAGGAGTGGGGGCATCGCTAACTGTAACAGCTGTAACAGCTGAAGTTCCTACACAAGCATTTACATCAGTAACTGCAACGCTGTAGTTTCCTGAAGATGTAACAGTAATTGACTGAGTGGTTTCTCCGTTTGGAGCCCATACATTTCCTGTTTCAAAATTTGAAGTAAGTGTAACGCTTCCACCTGTACAGAAAATTAATGAACCACTTGCAGATACAATTGGCGAAGGATTATCAAATACATTTACGCTTACAGGTAAAGATGTACCGCGGCAACCGAAAAGATCGTTCACAGTAACTGAGTAATCACCAGAAGTTGTAACTGTTATTGATTGAGTTGTTTCACCGCCCGGAGACCATAGGTAAGCGGATGCTGAAGAAGCAGTTAATGTAACGCTTCCGTTTGCACAGAATGTTAATGAACCATCAGCAGTTATTGTAGGTACAGGGTTGGGATGTACAATTACATCAATTACATCAGATGTTCCATTGCAACCAAATTGATTAGTAACGCTTACGCTGTAGCTTCCTGCAGTTGTAACTGTAATTGATTGTGTTGTTTCACCATTTGGTGACCACAAATAAGAACCTCCTGCAGTTGCTGTTAAAGTAACCTGCTCGCCATCACAGAATTCTGTTGGTCCATCAGCAGTAATGCTAATATCTACAGGTGCACCAACAACAGTTACAGTTGCTGTGCAAGTTGAAATGTTCCCGCTCAAATCAGTGACCGTTAGTGTAACAGTATTTGCACCAATAGTGGAGCAATCAAATGAAGAAGGGGATACAGTGATATTATCAATACCGCAATTGTCAGAAGATCCGTTATTGATTTGTGAAGCATCAATACTTGCGTTGCCATTTTCATCTAACTGAATTGAAATATTCTGACATAATGCATCCGGAGCAATATTATCCTGAACAGTTATTGTTGCCGAGCATGTTGATGTATTGCCGTTAATATCCATAACAGTCAAGATAACTGTGTTTTCGCCAAGATTTGCACAAGTAAATGTATTTGGTGAAACAGCTATCCAATCAATTCCGCAATTATCATAAGAACCATTATCCACCTGGGAAGCTGTAAGTAAAGCATTACCGTTAGCATCTAGTTCAACTATTACATTCTGACAAAGGGCAACAGGATCAATGTTATCTTCAAAAGTTACAGTAACACTTATACTTGAGCTGCATCCATTTGCATCAGTTACTATGTAAGTCTGTGTCCCAACTGGTTGAGAAAATACACCAGTTCCTGAATAAGGTAAGGTTCCTCCTGTTGCGCTGATTGTAACATCAGAACTTTCATTTGCACATTCAACTGTTGAGTGTGTTTCTGAAGCTACTAAAGCATTCGGCTGAGAAATATTCCCTGAAACCACAAACGAACAACCGTTAGCATCGGTAACAGTAAATGAATAAGCACCTGCAGACACAGTGTGAACCCCGTCATTAGAATACGGAGCAGTACCACCTGTAGCAGTGATAGTCACGGCAGTAGTTCCACCGTTGCAATCAATACTTCCTTCCACTGCAGAAGCAGAAAGTGAAGAAGGCTGAGAAATATTACCTGAAACCACAAACG
>CANJWH010000048.1 GCA_947478465.1 Bacteroidota bacterium | reverse complement strand
TACAAGATACATTTGTCTGCGAAGCAACAGCCACCGCCAGTGCAGCTGCAGGTTGAGAAATGGTGAATGTTTGTGCAGCAGTACATCCGTTTGCATCTGTCACTGTACAGGTCCATGTTCCAGTTGTTAAGCCTGTAACACTTGCCGTTCCGTCACCTGTTGGATTGCCCGGTGTCCAGTTGTAAGAGTATGCTGTTGTACCACCAGAAACAGTAACGCTTGCAGCACCATTGCTTCCGCCATTGCACGAAATATTTGTTTGTGAAGCAGCAGAAACAACCAATGCGGCAGGCTGTGTTATTGTATATGTAGTTTGTTTGGTGCAACCATTTGCATCCGTTACTGTAATGGTATAATTACCTGGACAAAGTCCGGAAATATCCTGGGTAGTTCTACCATTACTCCATGCATAAGTGTATGGCGGAGATGCACCGGATACAGAGATATCAATTGCTCCATTACATGCACCAAAACATGTAACATTGGTTTTGCTTATCAAAGAAAATAATGCCGGTGGCGGTAAATCCATTGAAGCAACCGGAGATGAAACAAAACTTGTTCTGTTACAAGCATCAGTTACGATGCAGGTAACGTAACATTTACTTGCAGGAGGTAAGGATGGGAAAGTAATGGTTGCAGTTGCACTTGTACCATTGGTGATGGTTGCACCACATGCGGTTGACCACTGGTAAGTATACGGAGGACTTCCACCAGTTACAGTTACGCTTACATTCTGAGGCGCTCCTGAAACAAATGTTTGAGGAATTGTAGAAGTAATTGCAATTCGTTTTGAAATACCTGCATTTAAAATAAAGTTGAAAAATGCGCGTTCAAAAGCAACTTGGTTTTCAATAGTTCCTTTGTTTACAGCGCTGTGACCTGCTTCGTACATAACCATCCCATTGGTATTAATACCAAACCCTGGACCATAAGCTATTTTTACACCTTCTCTCGGAGTTGTTCCATCAGATGTTGTGATTGTTCTTGAAGTTGTGTTGCGCCATTGTCCCGGTGACGAAAGTGGAATATACATTCTCTCTGAACCATTTTCAGTAGATGGTGTCATATCACCAAGAAATTGCATGATAGGATCACTGTGAAATGAATTTTGGTAAGTGTATGGTGCCGTTGGATTTGCATGTGATTCAGTTATCAATGGTCCACAATTTCCAGCACCATAACATTTCAAACCTGTGGTGGATAAGAAATTCATTCGCTGACTGCTATTGCCAGGATTTGCAATTCCTTCAAGCACAGAAACAGCGTGGCATCCAGCCCATATAAAACCTTTGCTTGTAGTGTTAAAAGTTAATAAATTATTATGTGTTGCCCATGTCGGGTCCGCATGTGGTAAAATATAGGCATCATCACAGGCATCTAAATCTGAAGGGTAGCCTAAGGTATAAATGGAGCTCGGAATTCCTGCATTTGAAAAATAAGGTGTAACCAAAGCATCATTATCATGATCAACAACTACGTTAGAGAAAGTCGTAATTGTATTAAATACAGGTAATGAAAGATTTGAGGTTGTTGTAATACCAACAACACCCTGAGAAACCCAGTTTCCAATTACAGCATTTACTGCAGATGTTCGGTATTGAGCCTCAACAACAAAAGCTCCTGATTTGAAAACATCGCTTCCGATTGTAAAGTCTGTTTCGTCTTTTACTGTTTTACCGGGCTTGATAATCCATTTAACCGGTACACTATTATTTCGAACCAAATCATAAATTAATCCATATGGTTTCAACCCAGTTGCAATTGTATTTCCCATCTTAATAATAAAAGATCCGGAAGCAATGCTGTTGGTATTTGTAATATTGAAAAGTTCAGTGGTTGTATAACCCTCTGCATCGGTTACAGTAACAGAATAACTTCCCGTAGCTAAGCCTGAAATACTTGAAGTGGTTTGTCCGTTGCTCCACAAATAAGTATAGGGAGTTGTACCGCCATAAACTGTAACTGCTGCTGTGCCGTTGTTTCCGCTGTTTGCCTGGGTTGTGGTAACAAAAGCAGCTAAATTAGAATAGGTACGAACCTCTCCTGTTGCTGAAATCGTGCAGCCATTTCCATCAGTAACTGTAACTGAATAATTACCTAATGATAATCCTGTGGCAGTTTGGGTTGTTTGCCCGTTGCTCCATAAATAGGTATAAGGTCCCGTGCCACTCAAATGATTTACGGTAATGGTTCCCGTTTGGTCATTGTTACAGTATACATTTGTAATGGTAAGACTTATTGCTGCAGGCGGATTCAGACTAATCAGTACATCCACGGTGTCTTTGCATCCTCTTGAGTCTGTAATAATTACTGAATAGCTTCCTGCGCAAAGGTTAGTTGCTGTTGCTCCTGTTGCATTGTTGCTCCACAAATAACTATATGGAGATTGGCCCCCTGTGGCTGTGGCTGTGGCAGAACCATTACAAATATTTTGACAAGCAGCATTAGTTGAAGAAACAACTGATGCTGATAATGCAGAGGCAGGTGCTGTAATCGTTACAGCTAAAGTTGTTGAACAATTATTAGCATCCAGAATTGTTATTGTGTGTGCTCCAGGTGATAAATTTCCGAAAGTATTTGAAGCCGCAGTGGCCGTTCCGTAGGAACCGGCATCAATTTTATATTGATAGTTAGGTGTTCCTCCAACTCCCTGAACGGTTACACTTCCTGAATTTGATCCAAAGCAAATAGTATTTGTTTGTGAAATGTTATTTATACTTAAAGCTACTGGTGTGGCAATTGTTACCGAAACAGTTGCGGTACAAAGATTTGCATCTTGGATGGTAACAGTATGTGAACCTGCAATTAAACCACTGAACGTGTTTGAACCTGCAGTTGCAGTTCCATATGCACCTGCATCAATTTTATATTTGTAATTGGCCGTACCTCCCGCAGCCTGAAAAGTAACGCTTCCGTTGCTGTTACCAAAACAAAGCACAGGAGTTTGAGAAGTGATGCTTGCGCTAAGCGAAGAAGCGGGTTCAGTAATTGTGGTTGAACATGTTGCCGAACAACCGTTTTGGTTTACAACTACAGAATAAGTTCCTGCGGGAAGATTACTGATTGTAGAAGTTGTACCGCCATTGCTCCATAAATAAGTGTAAGGGGTTGCACCACCGGTCGAACTTACGCTTGCTGTGCCGGTTGATGCACTTTTGCAAAGAACACTGGTATTGCTGCAAGTTAAAGTAGGAGGAGAGGTTACAGTTACAACTGCGGCTGCTGAAGTTCCTATACAACCATTGGCATCGGTAACTTGCACAGTGTAGCTTCCTGCGGTCGTAACAAAAATATTACTGGTTGTAGCTCCGCCAGGAGACCATAAGTAAACATTCCCGGTTTGTGGAGCAGTGCTTAGTGTAACATTGTCAGGAGGCGTTGCTCCTGAACATAAGCTCAAAGGGCTGTTAGCAGTAATAACAGGAGTCGGGTTAGGGTTAATGGTAATAACAACTGCTCCGCTTGTATTTGAAGAACACCCCCCTTTCAATACTATTCTTCTGTAATAGGTTGTCTGGGTAATTGTAGAAGGAGGATCATAAGATTGAGCAGTGGCTCCCACAATATTTGACCAGTTAATATTATCAGTACTGATTTGCCACTGATAAGTGAAAGACCCTGAGCCTCCACCTGAAGGAGCTGAACCAGTTATATTTCCAGGGTTACCCGAAGCACAGAAAGCCTGAGGAGAAGGGGGAGTTAGTGTATTACTTGTTATGGCAGTTCCGACAGTATAGGTGCAAACACTGCTGATGCTGGAACAACCACCGCTTGTTACTACTCTTCTGAAATAAGTTGTTGTTGTAAAGGCAGGCGGGTCGTATGAAATGTTCGTTGCACCTGAAATATTGTTCCATACTGAATTGTCAATACTGCTTTGCCATTGATAGACATAGGTTCCGTTTCCGCCTGTAGGAGTTGAACCAACCATATTTCCGGGATCAAACGGTGTGCATCCAGCTGAAGGTGATGCACATGTAATCGAGTTATTTGATATTACCGGATAAACAGATACAACTACTTGGTCAGTGCCATTTGTATTGCAAATGGTTGTGAATGAAATATCATCCAGACCAAAGTCATTACCTCCCGCATCAGGTGTTAAGTCTACGATTCGGATATCTGCAGTTGTATTTGAACCCGAGTTCCATGTTGTATAAAATTGCACCCAGGTTCCTGGTGTTGGGGCTGTAATATTTGTTCCAATTGTACTACCATTGATAGAAAAATTAAGATTAGCAGGTGCTGTAGGGTGAATGGAGGTTACCCATGTAGAAAAATAATAAGTCGTATTGGGAATAACATTTACAATTTGCCTCCATACAATCGTGATATTTTGATCGGGTCTTGCACCATTTACTGCCATGAAATTACCGGTACCCGTTGTATGGTCAGCAGGTGAATAAACAAAAGCAGGATGGTAAATACTAGGGTTAGGAATAACTGCATAAACACCTTCCGGGTATAATCCTGTATTGTTATTGCCTGAAACGTAAGGAGTATTTACATAGCCATATTGACTGGTAAACCCCGTGTTTCCTGAACTAAAATTGCCATTGGTAACTAATTCTCCACTTGGCACACCAACTGTTACAGTATAAGTTGTTGTAGTTGTTGGTGTAGCAACCGGGTTTGCAATATTTGTATTACTCAACCCTGTTGCAGGTGACCATGTATATATTGAGCCACCGGTAGCATTTAACTGAGTACTTGAACCTAAACAGATGCTAACATCTGGTCCGGCATTTGGGCTAACTGATGTAGCCTGAATAGTTACAGTTTGAGTACCTGTGCAGCCGTTTGAACTTGTTGCATTTACAGTGTATGTTCCCGGTGCTAATGAAGTTGCTACTTGGGTTGTTTGCCCGTTACTCCATAAATAAGTATAGGGAGCTGTACCACCTGTTACAACAGCGTTTGCAGCTCCTGTGCTGCCAGAGCATGAACTCTGGCCAATTATATTAACGGTAAGTGTACACTGTGCTTTTGCATTGATTGCAGAAAACAGAAAACAGAAAATTGGAATTAACCTTAATGCTGTTTTTAGTGTTGAGAGTAAATGTTTATTCATTGGGTGTTGTTGGGTAATATTTATATTCATTAAGAACAATAATCCTTGTGTATGATTTTGATAAAACTCGAAAAATTTAATTTAATACTATACTTACTTAAACATGTTTTACATTATCGACAAACTACAATAAAAAAATGAATTTCGAATAACATGTTTTCCAATGATTAAAAACTAGGCTGCTAAATTAAATGAAATATGTGTAGATTTGACGCATTCATCTATAAATAAATAAGATTAATCGACAAACTACCTTATTTTATGCTATTTGTCGAAATGATTTGTTAAATGAAAATAATTGGAATAATTTTAGCCGATTTTGTAAAATAAAATGAAAAAATATTTACTCCTAATAATACTTTTTACCTCAATAGTTGCCAAAGTATTTTCGCAGGAATCAACAAGCGTTGAACCTGTTAAGCGCAAATACCAATTTATTCCTGCAATAGGAGTAGGTGTTGGGTTCGCAAATTTTTATGGAGATATTACAGATAAAGGCGGAACCAATGTTCACTGGCTTGGTAACCGATTTGGATTTGATGGTACCATAAGCATGAATTTATCCAATTCCTTTTATGTTAATTTAAATAGTGTTTTTGGTAAGTTAAGCGGAAATGAAGGCACCTTTGGTGATCACAGAAATTTTGAAACCACGATGATGAATTTTGGAACCAATGTTGAATATAATTTTGGTGGACTTTTTAAAAAGAAACGACCGGTTATCACTCCATATATTTCTGTTGGCTTTTATTATGGAAGATATGATGCCAGATCAGATTTGTATGATGCAAATGGTAATCTTTATTATTATTGGACGGACGGAAAAATAAGAGATATAGAACAAAATTCTCCGGATGCTGATTTAGCTAAACCTGTGAGCAGAGATTATAATTATGAAACCAAACTAAATGCAAATACAATTAATGCATTTTCTATACCTGTTGGAGTAGGAATTGATTTTCATGCGGGTAAACGATTTGTTTTTCGTTTGAACAGTAAATATTTCTATTCTTTAAGTGACAAAATTGATGGAACTGCTAACACACCAACATCATTAAAATATAATGACGGATTTCTTTATAACTCCGTTTCAGTTTTATTTAACTTGATACCTGACAAATCAAATTACGTACCTAAGGAACTTCTTCGTGAACTGGATGCAGATGATTATGATGCAGATGGTGTGCCAGACATTCAAGATGAATGCGGAGGAACACAAAAAGGCGTTAGTGTAAATATAAATGGTTGTCCCATTGATGTTGATAATGATGGTATTCCTGATTACTTAGATAACGAACCCAATTCATCTACAATAGACGTTGGAACCGATGGAGTTGTATTTGATTACCTTAAAATTGCTCAGAATGCTGAAGACAGTTTAAGCATTTTACATGCATTGCTAAAGAGATATCCAAACCTGCTTTTGAAGTCAGGTGATCAGAAATTTACAGTTTATGCAGGTACATTTAATCAAAGCAACTATGCGCAGAAACTATTTTTACAATCTATTCCAGGGGTAAAAGAAACACAATTAAATGACTCACTTTTTGTTTATTCAGTTGGCAATTACACGCAATTTGAGGATGCGCAAAAAATGAAAGATGAATTGCAAATGAAAGGAGTCAATCATGCTTTTGAGGCCACTAGTTCTAATTTAACTGAAGTTGCAGGTGAATTGGAAAATATGCTGAAAGATACTATTGAAACTCCGGAAGCTAAAAAAGCACGAGAAGAAAAATACCTGGCAGAACTTGCAGCTAATTCAAAACCGTTTGGGAAAGAAGGGGATTACGCTAATGTGTCACCTATCCATAGTGAAGAAAAGAGGGGTTTTGCTGATAAAATAGAGACTGATGTTAAACAGGATGTTAAGGAAGTTGCAGACGTTTCTGAAGATAAAATGGAAAAACCAAAAGCTGAGCCTGAAAAAGCAGTTATTGAGGAAGTAGTAACTCCGGTTGTTCAGGAAAAGGAACCTGAAATCAAAGAGGTTAAGAATGATGTGCCAAAAGCTGTTGTTAAATTCAGTCTTGACGTTGTTGAACATACAGAAAATCCATTGTCTTTTGCGGTTCTGCTTGTGATGCAGAGAGAAACATTAACCATGCAAACCCTTGGCATTATGGATGCAAAAATATATACGGTTGGTAAATATAATACTGCTCAGGAAGCTGAAAAAATAAAAGCAGAAATAAAAGCACTTGGTGCATCTGATGCAACTATTATTGGTTCAATTAACAATATAAAGGTTACACAGAAAGAAGCTGAAGAAATGCTGAAAAAGATTGGACAGTAAGTCTTTACTTTTTAGCCTTTTCTTTCATTATTTCTTTAAATGGCTTTCCTGATATTTTGCTTTCTGTCCATGAAAGAAAGTCGAAATATTCAAAAGCAGTCCTTTCAAAATTATCTTTTTTCAACTCTTCTAACTCAGGCTTTAACTCCTTATATGCTTGTATTTTCTGTTTTTTATCCAGTTTCAGCATTTTATTGATAAAGTTCATAAATACTGTTTCGAATTTATAAACGCGATTTCGGGTTTTTAAATAACGTTGAGTAGATTTTATAGCATATGGTATCATTCTGTCATTACCCAATTCAAAGTGAATAATGAGGTTAAGCATCTGCGAAAAGCAGTAAATATCTTCACTTTTCTTGATGTCAATATCGTTTAGCAAACGGTTTGTCCAGCGCAATGCCTGAGCATATTTTTCTGCACCAAAGCAAATCAATGCGGAATTGAAAAACATAAATGATTTTCGCACATTACTCAGTTTGCTTTCATATAATTTTAAACCTTCTTCTACTATTGGAATTGTGTCCATACCTTTTTCAAACTCACCCATCAGGTAATAAATGGTTTGCTCGGTGCTGTAAACACTATAGAATAGTCTAAAATCTAAATCTTCATTTTTTGAAAGTGTCAGTTTCTCTGGCATAGCTCGAAGTTTTTCAAGAAATTCAAATGCCTCTTTGTATTTTTTTGATTGAATACCGATGTAAATAATATTAGTGAGTAGTGAGAAATAAATATTCGGCTCGTCTTTAAACTTATCAACGTTTGCTTCAATGTGCTCTACATTATCATTTAGGTATTTGTAACTGCTTTTGTAATCACCAATTCCAAAATAATATACACTATAAATGTGATTGTATAAATACTCGGTTCTAAAGTACCTGTCCTTTGCATCGCTCTTTAACAGGGTACTGTCAATGATATTTTTAAAACCTGAGATTTCCTTTTCAGAACGGGCTTTGCCACGTTTATTTAAAATAAAAAACAATCGACTTTTCACATTCCAGTAATTGCTGAATATTTCAATTTTCTTTAAAACACGCATGTCATCAGACAACATTTTTTCCAATGTTTTTTCATCGGTGTTTTCATAGGTGTCTTTTTCTATTAACATTTTCTCCCACTCGAAAATTTCCAGTAGGGTAGTGTGTTTTTCATATTTCTCGGCAATACGTTTAGCGCTTTGAAGCAATTTAGCACTCTGATGATACAATGCTTTTTTATACAGAATTTCAACACAGTGCAAGAGTTTTTTTAGTTGCGCCTCAGTTGAGCTGTTTGCATGATAAGCATCAAGGCTCCGAAGAATTGCATCATATAAACGACTTTTAGTTATAGAAAAACTTCTGACAAATGCTTCTTTTCGGAAGCGTTTCATAATAGCCGCTTCATCGTATTCATTCTGCTTATCTATGGCATCAAAAAGAATTGAGTAATTGCTTTTCTCTCCCCCTGAAATACGTGAAGAAAAAACTTTAAAATATCTTTTTTCAGGTTTATTAAGCGATTTAATTAATCTGAATAAGGTGTCAGAAGCTTGGTTAGACATGTATATTAATTTTAGTTTTTTATTATCTGAAATGCACTTGATTTATATCTGAAATTCTGATTTTGTACATTAAGTGTTCGTTATACTATGTATTGAGTGGTATTTATAGCTAAAACTTTGATTTGCTAAATATATTATACCACTGCAGCTGGTTTTGTTGAATTTATTTCTATTGTAAATATTCATATTTAGTGTAATATAACTTTACTTTTTACGCTCGTTGAAATGTAATGCAAGTTAATAATAATAGAAATTTACAGCACGTTTGACTTGTAATTAATACGACTATTAATTATTGTTAGAACTGTATCTTTTATGTATTTTTTAGAAACAGCGTTGGAATTGTATAATATAGTTAGCTCTTATGCAGTTGAAAGCCTTATTATACTTGAAATCTACGTAATGAATTTATGTTTTAATCAAGCTTTGAAATGTAACTATTGCTTTAAATTGAACTTGATTTCACTGATTAATAAGCGTAAATTTTGGAAACATAATTTTAAAGCCATGTATAAAACAACTTTATTCACATCCATTATCCTGTTATCAGTATTAGTAAATATCAACACAGCAATAGCTGATGATAAACCTGGTAGTACAAAAAGCACAGGAAAAATTTCCACTGTATTTTTTCCGAATCCTGTTATGAATATAGTAACAATAACATGTTCTGAGCCTATTCAGGAGCCGATAGTAGAAACCTTTAATGTAAACGGACAAAGGGTTGAAACACCGGTAACCGGAGGCAACGATGGATCAAATAAGATGCAGGTTGATATGAGCTCCGTTGCTCCCGGCATTTATATTTTGAAAGTAATGAGCAGAAAAGAACTTATTCATGTTCAGCAATTAATTAAATACTAAAACACTATGAAAGCACAACTACGAAAAATATCATTATCGTTCATTATACTGCTTTTACAAGTTCTTCCGGTTATTCAGGAGGAATTGTTTTGGGTATTTAATGATAAAGGTTAACCGGATTAGAAGCGAAAGCCAATTACAAGCAAATCGTCAACCTGTTCGTTCTCTCCGCGCCAGTTTAAATGATTTTCAGAGAGCATTTGTTGTTGTTCACTCATCTCTTTAGATGATATTTCAAGCAAATACTCTTTTAGTTTACCTGCCATGTATTTGCGATTTTTAGGTCCGCCAAACTGATCGGCATATCCATCAGAATAAATGTAAAAGGTATCGCCCTTTTTAATTTTTATTTCGTGCAAAGAAAAAGCTGTGTCAAATTCAGAGATGCCGCCAATACTATGTTTATCACCTTTTATTTCCTTAAGTTCTCCGTCTCGGATAAACACTAGCGGGCGGTAAGCGGCTGAATAATATAAAGTGTCATTTTTGAAATCAATACTGCACAATGCCAAATCCATTCCATCATTGGCAGTAACACTGGCTTCTTTATTTTGCAATGAAGTTTTGGTGCGTTTATTCATTTCCTGCAAAATTTCAGATGGATTTGTTTTGCCTTCTGTTTCAACAATACTGCTCAGAAAGTTATTGCCCATCATACTCATTAATGCACCGGGAACTCCATGTCCTGTGCAATCAACAGCAGCAAGAATAAATTTTTCATTCTTGCCCGAAAACCAATAGAAATCTCCACTCACAATATCTTTTGGTTGGAAGAAAATAAATGCTTCTGCAAAATATTTGTTTAATAAATTTTCAGGAGGAAGAATTGCTTTCTGCAAACGACCTGCATAAAAAATACTGTCAGTAATACTGCGATTCTTTTCTTCCAGTTCTATTTTCTGGCGAGAGATTTCGTCATTGGCATTTACTAAATCAATATTCTTTAAACGAAAAATTTCCTTCTCTTTCTGCGACTCTGAAATGTCAAATTTCTTCTGCAATTCACGGGTTTTGAGTTTTACATTTTCGCTGACAATGATGTCTTCAAACTCTTTGTTCTTTCGCAGGTGTTCTAATGCTTTTCTGTAATCACCGGCTTGCTCATATATATTTGAATAATGTTCGTGAATAACTGCACTTGTATTGGGCTGTTGAAGTTTTTCGCCAATCAGCAACGCTTCATTAAGGCAGTTCATGGCTTCAGGTAAATTGTTTACCATAAAATAAACATATCCCATGCTTTTTAAAATATTAGCTCTGAATGAAATGTCTTTATCAGTATTCTCATTAATTTCCAATGCTTCAGAGAAATACTTCAATGATTTTTGAAAATCCTTCATTTTGTAAAGAAGAATTCCGGTACTTCCTAATACTCTTTTTCGCAGGTTTTCATTTGATGAATCATAGCTAAGCGCTTTATCAAGATGTTGGTATGCCTCATCCACCCGTTCCATCCAGTTAAGGCAATTACCTATGCTATAATGACACTCTTGTAAGAGACGTAAATCATTTATCTCATCAGCAATTTTTAGTGCATGATTGAAATATTCATAAGCATTAGCAAATTGGTAAAGCGATTGATAAAAGCCTCCGATTTTAATATGAAAGCGAATGATTTCTTTTTCATCCTTAAGAGCAACAACAAGGTTTAGGCCTTCCATATAATTAGAAAGGGCATTTTCCGTATCTTTAATTGAGTTAAAGAGATTACCGATTTTAAAATTGATGTTTGCTTCTTCTATTTTAAGTCCTTGCTCGCAGAATAATTTCAATGCATGTTGAAAATATTCTAAAGCCTCCTGTTGCTGATTATTTTCAAAAAGGCGGTCACCTTCCAGTTCGGCTTCTACAGCCGTTAGATTATCAGGAAATTTTACTTCAGTAACTTCTGCCACGAGGCAAAACTATTTTTATTCAGTGAAGTCAACAATTTCAAAACCTTGTTTTTTGAACTCTGCTTCGTTTACTTTAAAATCAGCATCAGTTGCAGGTGCGTTGGGTATGAAGGTTTTTACAGTAAGAGTGTAGGTGTTACCGTCTTTTCCAAATGTTTTAGAACTGACAATCTGACTTTTTTCTTTGTCAATGTTCATTCGCAATCTGGAGTAATTTTTCTTTCCTGGATCAAGTGGAAAAAGATCAATAACCGCAATAGTTTTGGCGCCTTCTTTTATTTCTTTTAAAAACTGGTATTTAAAACCTTCTTCATAAACAGTAAAAATCTTTGCAGGGTCAAAACCAAGCTCTTCATTGAAGTCCGCTTGTGTTTTTTTATGAACTTCTTCGGCTTTACGCATCACAATCCAAACGTTTGAACCATCGCTTATAACTTCGCGCCCCGATAAAGTAAGCTTGAATTTATTGCCTTTTAGTAGCAGTGTTCCTTCCTGTGTTTCATTGATTTTTGCAGCTGAATTTTCAAGGTTGTAAGTACATTCAACTTTTAGTGAAGTGTAGCCTTTCATTTTCTTGCTCACTTCATCTAGAATTATTTTTGCTTTTTCCTGTTCCTGTTTGGTTTGAGTGAAAGCAGTTGTAAAGCTTAAGAAGGTTATGATGGTTATTAAAGATATTCTGAGTTTCATAATTATTGTTTGTTGTCAGACTGCGTGCAGAAGTATCTTTTATGAGATTGCTTCGCTCTGCTCGCAATGACGTTTAGCCTATTGTTTTCAAATATTGTTCCAAACTTTCTAAAGTGGGAAATAAAACCTGCCTTGCTTTACTGCCTTCATTAGGACCAACAATGCCTGTCATCTCTAATTGGTCAATTATTCTGCCTGCACGGTTATAACCTAATTTCAGTCTGCGTTGCAGTAAAGAAGCTGAGCCCTGCTGATGCTGAACCACCATGCGTGCTGCTTCGGTAAACATAGCATCACGTTCATTTGGGTCTCCGTATTCACCTCCACCACCTTCAACGCTGTCATCAATAATCTCTGGCAGATGCATTGCATCGGGATAACCCATTTGCGAGCCGATAAATTCAGTTATTTTCTCTACTTCAGGAGTATCAACAAAAGCACATTGCAAACGAATCATATCGCTTCCGGTTGAGAGAAGCATGTCGCCTCTACCTATTAATTGGTCAGCACCACCAGCATCCAAAATAGTTCTCGAATCAATTCGAGAAGTAACACGAAAAGCAATACGAGCAGGGAAATTAGCTTTGATTGTTCCTGTTATAATATTTACAGACGGACGTTGAGTAGCAATAATTAAATGTATACCAATTGCACGGGCAAGCTGAGCCAAGCGGGCAATTGGCATTTCCACATCTTTACCAGCGGTCATAATTAAATCAGCAAATTCATCAACAACCAATACAATGTAAGGCAGAAAACGATGTCCTTCATTAGGGTTTAGTTTGCGCGAAACAAATTTTGCATTGTATTCTTTAATGGTACGTACGGATGCATTTTTCAGCAAATCGTAACGCATATCCATTTCAATACAAAGTGAGTTTAGTGTGTTGATTACTTTCTTGGTATCAGTAATAATTGCTTCCGCACTGTCGGGAAGTTTGGCGAGAAAGTGTCGCTCAATTTTATTAAATAAAGTCAACTCCACTTTTTTAGGGTCAACCAACACAAACTTAATTTGCGAAGGATGTTTTTTGTAAAGCAGAGAAACAAGTATAGCATTCAATCCAACTGATTTACCCTGACCGGTAGCACCCGCCATGAGCAAGTGAGGCATTTTAGCAAGGTCTGCAATAAAGCTTTCATTTGAAATTGTTTTACCCAATGCAATAGGTAAATCCATTTTTACATTCTGGAATTTCTCCGATGCAATCATACTGCGCATGGAAACAATATCAGGACTTGAATTTGGAACCTCAATACCTATCGTCCCTTTACCAGGAATAGGAGCGATGATACGAATACCCAATGCAGCTAAACTCAGAGCAATATCATCTTCAAGATTTTTAATTTTAGAAATACGCACTCCCGCAGCAGGAACAATCTCATACAGCGTAACCGTTGGACCGATAGTGGCTTTTATTTTATCAATCTCAATCCCATAGTTATTGAGAGTTTGCAGAATTTTGTCTTTATTGCTGTTCAGCTCCTGTTCACTTACCGTGCGGTCCTGGCTTACGTAATCTTCCAGTAAATCAATAGGAGGGAACTTGTATTGCGAAAGTTCAAGAGTTGGGTCATATTCACCAACTTCATCCACCAGGTTTTCTGCTGTTATTTCATTAGCTCCTGTTGCAGCTGCTACTTCTTCAATTGTAGTTTGTGTTATTTCAAAATCAACACCATCGGTTTTCTCGTTTTTTGCTATTGGCTTGGTCTCTTCAAACTCAACTACATTTGTTTCAGGAATTACTTCCGGTTCTTTTACAATCAACACATTTTCTTTGTGCGGAAGTTCATCGTCTTCTTCAATTTTATTTTCTTCAACTTCCGGTTCAGGGATTACTTCTTCTTTAGGTTTTCCTGCAAAAACATTCTCAAATGATAAACTGAAAACAAGAACGCTGTAAACCAGTGCAGAAAAAATAATAACCAACAAAGTACCAATGCTACCGAACAATGTGCCGATGTGTTGATTCATATACAGGCCAACACCGCCACCAAGCAACGCATAGTTGCCGAAAGCAAAACTTAAGGTAAGCGGCAACCAATAGAGATAAAGAATGCTGTGCTTTACAAGTTTACCAAGGTTGATAAAAGCTATTTTAAAGGCAATACGTATTCCAGTTACCAGCAGAATAAATGCAATCAGATAGGAGGCAACACCAAACCAGCGGTAGATAAAAAGATGCGCAGTCCACGCGCCTAATTTACCTGCATGATTTTCTGCTTTTACTTCTGGATTGAATAGTTGAGAAGGAGTTGTGATAATACTTTGGTCGCTTCCCCAATTGGGTGTATTAAGATTTGAATTCAGAAAATATGAACTGAACGCTATAATGAGAAAAACAGAAATAATAATTAACAATACACCGGTGATAGCATGAAGCTGTTTATTTTCGAGAAACAGTTTTACGGCAGTAAACCAACGTTTGAAAACATTCTCCTTTGCCGGCTTTTTTTCTACCGGTTTCTTTGTTTCGCCTTTGAGTTTATTTTCTTTGGAAGCCATTTTCTTAAGCGGTCAAAAGTAATAATTTGCAAACACGGGTTTGCATATATTTACTAACGCTAAAAGGTTGAAAAATAGTATTCGGGAAGGGGTGACAAATTAGAAATCAGTAAACTTTTCTTCCATTTCTTTCTGCGTAATTTTTTCATATTCGGCAGGAATGGCGAATTCATCATCGCTGATATCAATCCCTGTAACAGATTTTGCAGTAAGGTGCATTTCTACGTTAAATTGAGATATGTTGTATTCCATTAATACTCCTTTTATTTCATGAAAGGGTGAGCACCAGTTAGGGTCTTTGATACCAATATCTTCTGTGTAGTAAATCGAAAAATTCTTGGTTGTATCGCTGAATACAACATCCATTTTTTTGCAGGTATATCCGGCAATTACTTTTGTTTCTGTTGAAGGAAGCAATTGCATGTCAGCTGGTTTTTTGGCATAGCTGCTGTAGATTTCTGCTGAGTCAAGAATAAGTCCGTATTTCTTATTTACCAGTTTAAGGTAATGAAATAAATTGCGTTCATTATTGTTGGTAATAAATTTAGTAGTAAAAACCCCTGCACCGGTTTTCAATTCTCCAATGGTGTTGTTGTCTTTAAATTTCATCTTCATATCCTTGGGCATCATGCCAAGCATAAAGATATCATCCTTGTCAATTTTAGGATACGTGATTTCGTATTCAATAAATCCTTCCGAAATTTGAGAGGTGTTGTTTTTACCCGTGTTGCAGGAACACGAAGCAAACACAATCACCGCCAGAAAAAGTGGGCATACTTTTAACAAGGCGTTTGGTGTTTATAAGTTTGGACAAAACTAATCAGTGGGCAAATAGACAAAATATTTCATCTGCTATTTTATCAATAGATGAATGTTGAAAACGTGAAGACTAACAATTATTTTTCTTCGACTGAAAATTTCAACTACTCATCCCACAAATTTGCCAGCGTGTAGGGCGAACCATTGGTTGTCCAGTTTTCGCCATTCAAAAAACGGTAGTGGCGATCAAGTTTTCCTATCTCCTCCATATCAGAATCAGTAAGTTTAACAACCTGCGCATCATAATTTTCTTTCAGTCGTTCAGGGTTAATGGATTTTGGAATTACCGCAGTGCCCCGCTGGATTGCCCATTGGATAAGAACCTGCGCGGTGGTTGCTTTATGTTTGGCGGCAATGGAAACAATAACCGGGTTTTCAAACAGACTCGGTTCGTCAGCCGATTTAAGGGATGGATGACGGTCTTTTGAACCCAGCGGTGAGTAAGCAGTGAGATGGATGTTATCATTTTTACAAAATGCATACATCTCTTTCTGTTGTAATAAGGGATGGAGTTCAATTTGATTCATTTCCGGTTTATCAAATGCCAATGCAATCAGTTCTTTCAATTTTTTTACGCTAAAATTGGATACGCCAATGTGCTTTGTTAATCCTGCCTTGAGTGAATCTTCCATTCCGCGCCATGTTTCAATGATTGGAATTTGTTCTAATGTAATGTAATCACTTCCGGTGCGCGGTGCCAGTATATCGGATTTAAAGGCAATGGGCCAATGCACCAGATACAGGTCTAAATATTCTAGCTGCAAATCACTAAGCGTTTTTTTTAATGCAGGAATTACTTCTTCCTTTTTGTGTGCGTTGCTCCATAATTTTGAGGTTATCCATAAATCTTCGCGTTTTACCAATCCTTCAGCAAAAGTATCTTTCAGTGCATTTCCAATCTCGGCTTCGTTCAGGTAAATAGCCGCACAATCAATATGGAGGTAACCGATTTTTATGGCATCGCGCACTGCTGTATAAACTTCTCCGGGTTTTGACTTCCATGTACCAAGACCGAAGGCTGGCATCGTATCACCATTTGCGAATATTAATTTTTGCATAAAGTTTTATTTTGTGAGCGGGCAAAAGTAGGGATAAGGTTTGAGCTTTTTGAGGAGTGAATAGGCCTTCCCCCGTGTTAAATAATTAATAAATTTGCCGCATGATATTTACAGCACGGCAGATTGCCGGCATACTCAATGGTACAGTGGACGGCAACCCCGATGCACAAGTAGGTACAGTATCTAAAATTGAGGAAGGCGCACCGGGCTCTCTTTCATTTCTTGCCAATCCTAAATATACTGAATACATTTACAGCACTGCTGCTAGCGTTGTTATTGTAGGCAAAGATTTTATTCCTCAGCAAAAACTTAACACTACACTTATTCGAGTGGAGGATGCTTATCAGAGTTTTGCAAAACTGTTGGAATACTACAATAAACTGAATAAAGACAAGAAGGGTAGGGAAGAGCAGAGTTTTGTTTCTTCTTCTGCAAAAATTGGGAAAGATGTATATATAGGTGCTTTTGTGTATGTAGGCCATAATTCAGTGATTGGCGACAACACTAAATTATATCCCGGAACTTATATTGGTGATGATGTAATAGTAGGAATCAACACCACCATTTTTCAGGGAGTAAAAATTTATCACGGCTGTGTTATCGGAAATGATTGTACGCTGCACGCAGGTGTTGTAATCGGAGGCGATGGATTTGGTTTTGCACCCAATGCTGAAAACAATTATTCAAAGGTTCCGCAAATAGGAAATGTAGTTATTGAAGATCGTGTAGAAATTGGCGCCAATACTACTATTGACCGCGCAACACTTGGTTCAACTATTATCCGCAAAGGAGTGAAGTTAGATAACCTGATACAGATTGCACACAATGTTGAGATAGGTGAAAACACTGTTATTGCTGCGCAAACAGGTGTAGCGGGTTCTACCAAAATTGGAAAGAACTGCATGATAGGCGGACAAGTTGGAATTATAGGACATTTAACAATTGGCGAAAAAGTGATGATTGCAGCACAATCCGGCATTGGAGGTAACTTAAAAGACGGTGAGATTGTACAAGGGTCGCCTGCATTTGGAGTAGGAGAATATAAACGTTCGTATGTAGTGTTTCGCAAACTGCCCGAATTAAATGCTAAAATTGCGGAGTTGGAAAAGAAGTTAAACGAGTCCATAGACCACAGACCATAGAAGGTTGCTGTGACTGTGGACTATCGACTGTGGACTAAGAACTAAAAGAAATGAGTGATTTTCAGAAAACAATAAAGCAGGCAGTAACGCTTACCGGTGTTGGTTTGCATACAGGCAAAGAAACGCATCTTACTTTTAAACCTGCTCCTGTTGACCACGGTTTTAAATTCCAGCGTATTGATGTGGAAGGAAAGCCAATCGTTACAGTTGATTGTGATAATGTAGTGGATGTATCGCGCGGAACTACCATTTCTGAAAACGGAGCTTCCGTTGCTACCATTGAACATACGCTTGCTGCATTAGTGGGAATGGATTTGGATAATGTGCTGATGGAATTAGATGGTCCTGAACTTCCCATTATGGATGGCAGCTCAAAACCATTTATGGAAGCACTTAAAAAAGCAGGTGTTCAGGAGCAAGATAAGGCCCGTGTATATTTTGAACTGGAAGATAAATTAGAGTTTCGTGATGACCAGCGAAACGTAGAAATATTTGCTATTCCTGCACCGGATTACCGGGTAACGGTGATGATTGATTACAATTCACCTGTTCTGGGCAGTCAGCATTTTACATTAGAAAAACTGGCTGATTTCGGGAAAGAAATAGCTTCAAGCCGCACCTTTTGTTTTTTACACGAGTTGGAATACCTGCACAAAAACAACCTGATTAAAGGTGGTGACATGAGCAATGCCATAGTGGTAGTTGACAAACCCGTTTCTCAGGAAGAGTTGAACAACCTTGCTTCATTATTTAACAAACCAACAGTTGAAGTGGCTAAAGAAGGAATTCTGAATAATGTTGAATTGCATTATCACAATGAACCGGCCCGACATAAACTATTAGATGTTATTGGCGATTTGGCTTTACTGGGTGTACGCTTGAAAGCACATGTGTTTGCAACCCGTCCCGGACATGCTGCCAATGTAGAGTTTGCCAAGAAACTGAAAAAGCTTTTAAAGAAATCACGCTCAGGAAAAAATCCACCTAAATACAATCCTAATACTCCTCCGCTTTTTGATATTGAGGCCATACAAAAAATACTTCCTCATCGTCAGCCATTTTTGCTGGTAGATAAAATTATTGAGATGAGCGAAACGCATGTGGTAGGCGTTAAGAACGTAACCATGAACGAAGAATTTTTTAACGGACATTTTCCGGGAAGCCCTGTTATGCCGGGTGTTTTGCAGATTGAAGCTATGGCACAAACGGGAGGGATTTTAGTGCTTAACACTGTTCCTGATCCTGAAAATTATCTCACCTATTTTATGAAAATAGATCAGGTTCGTTTCAGAAGTAAAGTGGTTCCGGGTGATACACTTATTTTTAAATTAGAATTACTTTCGCCAATCCGCAGGGGAATAGCTCAGATGCGTGGCTATGCCTTTGTTGGTGAGAATATTGTTATGGAAGCAGAACTGATGGCACAAATCGTTAAAAAAGCATAAGCATGATAGATTCATTATCCTCAGTTCATCCGAAATCCCATCTTGGGAAATTTGTCTCCGTAGGACCTTTCAGCGTTATTGAAAACGATGTGGTTATTGGTGACGGAACCTGGATTGGTTCCAACGTAAATATTATGAGCGGTGCGCGCATCGGTAAAAACTGCCGTATATTTCCGGGAGCTGTTATCTCTGCCATTCCTCAGGATTTGAAATATGAAGGTGAGGAAACTACTGCTGTTATTGGCGATAATACTACCATACGCGAATGTGTAACTATCAACAGAGGAACAAAAGCACGCGGTGCAACCGAAATTGGTAATAATTGTTTGCTGATGGCCTATACCCATATCGCACACGATTGTGTGGTGGGCAATCACTGTATACTTGCCAATGGCTCAACATTAGCCGGACATATTACTATAGGTGATTATGCCATTCTTGGAGGTTTAACTGCTGTTCACCAGTTTGTAAATATCGGAAGACATACTATGCTTTCCGGTGGTTCTTTGGTGGGTAAAGATGTACCACCTTATACAAAAGCCGCGCGCAGACCTCTTTCTTATGCAGGTGTAAACTCAATAGGATTACGCAGAAGAGGGTTTGATAATAAAACCATCAGCCACATTCAGGATATTTACCGCATACTCTACTTAGGAAAAAACAACACTGCTCAGGCTCTTGAAATTATAGAAGCCGAAATTCCTGTAACCGATGAGCGCGATGAAATTATTTCGTTCATCAATAACTCGCAGCGTGGTATTATGAAAAAGTACTCCCGCAACGGAAGAGAATAAAATCATCACGAATAACGAATGTGTTACGAATTTACGAATACATTTGGGGTGCAAAACCTAATTCGTATATTCGTATGATTGCTATTCGTTATTCGTTGATAAGTGCAATGCTGCTTTCTGCATTATTTGCGCACTCCCAAATCCCTGCAACCGAAATTTACCTGATTGATTTAGATAATCATGGTTCGCATTCGCATACCGGCAAACCAAAAAACATCAGCAACAGTAAAGGATACGACAGCCAGCCCTGCTTTTCAAAAGAAGGCAATGCCATTTTATTTACATCCATCCGCAACGGAACGCAGGCAGATGTTTACGAATATCAGACTGTAAATGATCAGGTAGTGCAGATTACCACCACTCCTGAGAGCGAGTATTCGCCAACGTTTATGGATGACGGTATTCATTTTTCAACCGTACGGGTAGAAAAAGATTCAGCGCAGCGCCTTTGGCAATTCAGTTTAACCGGCAAAGAAAAGCCTGTGCGCATTTTAGAAAAATCCGTTGACTCGGTTGGCTACCATTGCTGGTATGCAAAAGATAAACTGGCCTTGTTTATTCTTACCGAGCCGGTGAGTTTGCAATTAGCCGAAGTTGGAAAATGGCAAACACATATTGAAGCTGAAAAAGTGGGGCGCTGCATGGTGAAAGCCCGCGATGAAAAATCATTTTATTTTGTGGATAAAAGCGATACCGCTCAGTATTATATCAGCAAATACAGTAAAGGCGGTTTGCAGTTAGATAATGGAGCTATTCAATTTGGAAATAACCAAACCATTGAAAAACTATTTCCAACTGTTAAAGGCAACGAAGACTTTTGCATTACACCCGAGGGCAACTTTATTATGGCAAAAGAAAGCAGTATTTATATGCTAAGCCCGGCAACAAAAATATGGACACCTTTAGCCGATTTAAAAAGTGAAGGCATTACCGGAATTACACGGGTAGCTATAAGTCCTGATGGGAAACGATTAGCTATAGTGGCGAAGGAAGGTGAATAAAAAAGCCCCGCATTTTTGCGGGGCTTTTTTACATAATCAGCTATCGCTTTATCATTAATTTCCGATGCAGTGTTCCCGTGTCGGTTTCAATCACAGCGTTATAAACACCTTCGGACAGCGTGCGGGGTAGTGTAACATTGTTGTTTTTAACACTGTTCTTAAATACCAGTTGCCCGAAATTATTGTACAGTGTTATACTTTCTGCAAGGGCTGTTCCTTTAAACTGAAGATTGTCATCAGCAGGGTTGGGAGACATAACAAGGCTGCCTGAATTTGCTTCGTCAATACCAACTGTACCCGGTACATTAATATCTAAACAAAAAGTATCCTGGCAGGCGGTAAGCCCGTCAGATGAAACAGATGAAAGGTAAAGGCAAACAAAATATGCCCCCGGTCCGGGATAAGTATGCGAAGGGTTTTGCAGCGTAGAAGTATTATTTACGCCTGACGGAGGATCACCAAAATCCCAGCTCCAAGATAGGGTAGAGCCAACCGCAAATGTGGAGAGGTCTGTAAAATTAACAGTGTTGCCACTTGGAGTATAGCTGAAGTTTGCATCTAAACTGTCGCATGGATTATATGGACAGGCATGGCGGGTAAGGCAAACATTATCCACACGCACATCGGTTCCTATGTTTCCGGTTGTTTTGTTTACAATAACAATGCTGGTATAATTTCCGGTTGCCTGAAAAACAGCGGTGCAGGTTGAAGTGGGTGGAATAAATGTATTGGACGCAATAAAATCCAGTATCTGTCCCTGTCCTGCAGGTATGGTATTGGTAACAACCTGATTTACGGTAACACCAGAAGTGATGGCAGCAATTACAAGTTTAGCATTGAACAACGAACCCGACTGCGGAAATTCATAACAATAGCACAACTCGTAGCAAGTATCTTGTTTCAATACTACGGGCTGTTCTACTCCGCACTCGCTGTTATTGGTTGCCTGCAGGGTTAAAAAATTATTCAGGCAGCCGGTGCCGGTTGGTAACACCGTAGCAGTTGTTATGGTGCCGAATTGTGTCCAGTTAGTAAGCCCTGAAGTAAAATCTTCATTGGTTAACAAACCTCCGGGGCAAAGGCTTTGTGCCTGACTTTGAGCTGCTGTTGCTAACAGTATAAATAATAGTAATAATCTTTTCATGGTTATTGAAAATTGGTTATTGGTTAATAGTTAATGGGTGCTAAATTATTCAAACTTAACTAATCGTCTGTAATATGTTTTTTTGCCGTTACCTAAACGGATAGTATAAGTGCCTTTGCTTAGCCCTAAAGCTTCGGCATTAAACTCCTGAACATAGTTTCCATTGCCTTGTGTGCCTCTGAAAATCTCCTGAATTTTTCTGCCGTTGATATCCAGTAAATCTATAACAACCTGCGATTGCTCATTCAGTGCATACTCAATTTTTACAGCACTTTTAAAAGGATTTGGATAAATAGAAATGTTGTTTACAATTGCATTTTCCTGCACCGAAGCTACACCGTCAATTTTATAAATGGTGAAATCATCTTTTATTTCTCCGAAAATATTGAGATGACGACCGCGCAGTGTATCACCATGTATATCCATAATAAAAGAACCCATGCATGAATCACAGCCATACTCAGCTTCCATAACCGGGTGGGTAAATCCGGGAGCATCTTCTTTACTTCCTGAGTTTCCGTTCACCACATAAACAGTTCCGTAATTAGGATTACTGCCTTGTGTGTATTTTTTGTAAGCCTCGCCCATAGCAGCGTTTCCGGTACTGCCGTCAACCAACATGGTGGCAGGGTCAAAGGTGGTGGCATCATCATACAAACCATGAATCATGTGCGAGCGTTCGTAAACATGACTGTGTCCGCACAACACAATATCCACACCGTATTGTTCCCATATCTCAGCAAAATTTTCGCGCATGGCCTGCATAAATACTTCGTAAAAAGCACCTGCATCATGCGAACCATCTGTGTAAGGTGGTTGATGAAAATATACAATTACCCAGGGCTGTGTATTGGCCTCTAAATCGGCATGCAGCCAGTCAACTAATGGCGAACCTGTAAAGGCAGGAGCTCCTAAGAATCCACCGCCAGCGCCTGTCCAGTCGTTACTATTAGGACTTGGAAGAACACAGCCTACCTCTGAATTAAGCGAGATAAAATGCACGTTGCCATAATCATAAGAATAATACAATTCGTAACCGGAAGGTACACCTCCGATTTCACCATTGGTAGGAACATCAACAATATCATAATAAGGTCCTGTATGCTCCGGTGGTGGTGTGCCACCAACTATGGATTGAACAGATTGGTAATCATGGTTGCCGGGAGTTGGCATAAAAGGCAGCCATTTAAAAACATCCTGATAACCGTTAGGTCCCGAAAAAACTTTGTCCTGATATTCCTGATCAGTTCCGGCATCGTAAACGTTATCACCCAGCCACAGCCATACATCGGTATGTTTGCCCTGCGAATAATTGAGGTATGAATCACGGGTTTGTCCTTCGCCATCGTTTCCTTTTCCAAAATCACCTATTGACCATACTCTGATGGGTTGAACGGTGCCTATTACAGGAGATGTTTTAAAAAAATGAGTGCTGTCACCTCCTTCAAGCACTTCGGTTGTGTTGCCGATGTTGTAATAATAAGTGGTGAAAGGATTTAATCCTGATATGGTAACGGTATGATTAAGTGTATCGGTTAGGTCTTCGAAATATTCGCTGAGGTCATACGGTGTTGTTCCGTAAAATACGCGGCTGTTGCAAAGCACATCCGTTCTCCACTTTACTTTAATACTTGCAGAGGTTGGGAACTGAAGATATGGTCCGCGGGTAACAACCGGTGTTTGAGCAGTTAAAGTAATTGCCGCAAGACTAAAAACTAATAATGAGTAAAATCTTTTCATGTATCTGTTTATAATTAATTGGCTAAAATTAGAAATAAACCCTTTGCTTTTTTAAATAACTGGTATTGCTAAATAGTTAAGTATGTTATTATTCTTGGTAGAATACTTACAGTTAAAACGCTCAGAATTTCATAAATTCGCAACTTGTTTTCAATGAAGCAGTTTTATTCTCTCGTTTTTATTCTCTCTGTTTTACTTGCCTCATGCAGCGTTGACGAGTTTTCGCCCTGCGATGATGTGCAAGGAATGGAAGGTCTGCTTTGCAAAGAATTTCGTTTTGAGAACAGTGCGTCCATCGGTTACCTTACTTACTATTACAACAGCGAGAAACAACTTAGCCGAATAGATTACAAAGCTGTTGACGGAGGATTAAAAAAATACGACATACTTACTTACGAAAATGGTAAGATTTCAGTTATACGATCTTACGATGCAGAAGGTAAACTGATGGAAGAAAAGGAATACAAGTACGATGCACTTTCAAACCTGAGCAATGTTTCTCATATTGAAAACGGAGTAGAGGTTGCCTACAAGCAATTTGAATACACCGATACGCTGCTTCAAAAGGAATCGTGTTTTAACTACAATCAGCTTGAAAATTACACTGTTTATCAATACTATAATGGTGAAACCAATATTTACCGTAAATCGGTTTACTCAGCTTCAAACGAGTTGTTGAGCTATACCAATATTGAATACTTTGTTAATAATTATGAACGTCATAATCATTACACGGGTGACCATGTCTTTACAGGTTACGATGTGTATGTGTTTGATGCAAACAAAAACATCACACGCTCTTCGGTTTATGATTTTAACGGAAAACTGATGAGTTATATTGAATACACTTACAATGCCAGCGGACAATTGGATGTCAGCAATCAATATGATGAAGACGGCAAGCTGCGCAAAAACAATAAATACATTTATCACAACTGAACCATGAGCGAAACCAAAAATACTACCGGCATTATTTCTAAAATTATGAGTGTGCATGAGTTTCACGAAGTGTTTCAGATTGGTAATGCCAGCGAAATAGGAATACCTGAAGAGCGCGATTATATGCTGCGCTACAATCTTATTAAAGAAGAAACAGATGAATATCTTGAGGCCTGCCGCAAAGGAGATATTCACGAAATTGCCGATGCCCTTGGCGACCAGCTTTACATTATTTTCGGAACAATTTTAAAACACGGACTGCAACACAAAATTGACGAAGTGTTTGATGAAATTCATCGCAGTAACATGAGTAAGCTGGACGAAAATGGTCAACCCATTTTCAGGGAAGATGGCAAGATTCTGAAAAGCAATCTTTATTTTAAGCCTAATATAAAAGAGGTTCTGGAGAAATAATTATCCAACAATAGGAATTCTCCCTTTTGCAAGGCGGTTCATTTCTTCCTGCATCATGATGATGATTTCCAGATTTATTTTCTGAACAATATCAGGATTTTCTGCGTCTTCAGGAGTGTATTCATCAACAGAGTAGGGCGGAAGCACACTGATGGTAATCTGTGAGGGAAGGGGCAGGGAAAAATAAGGAAAATGACCTACGTGCCATCCACCCGGAAACGACCAGTATACAGGCCATGTATGTAATTTTAAAAACTTTTTTAACCCGGTAGCTTCTGCAATTTTATTGCCTGACGAAAGCACAAAAACAGTTTCTGCACCACCAATACCAACAACGGGAAGAATGGGCACCTGTGCTTTTAATGCAAGCTTTACGTAGCCGGTGTGTTCGAAAAAATCAATTTTATTACGCTCAGAAAATGGTTTTGAATTATCGCGGTCGCTGCCGGGATATACGGTCGCTGCAAAACCGGATTTCAATGCATGTAAGGCTTTATCAGGATTAGCTTCTATTAATCCGAAATCAGAGAGCGGCAGTTTAATCATCTTGCCCAGTTTGTTGGCAAGGTTATGAATCAACGTAACCATATGCACCTC
>CANJWH010000047.1 GCA_947478465.1 Bacteroidota bacterium | reverse complement strand
TTTTGAGCATCTCAATTTTTGAGAAAACGCCCATAAACCAACTGTTTCAAGAAACTCAATTACAATATTTCAAAGAACAAAATCCTAATCAATTGAAAATGTGGGACTAATATCAAAACGCTAATGAACATAATTAATAGCAAATATATGAAACGAAACGGTTAGCCCAAATCGCGTAAAGGCTATGTTAGCTGCTGCTGTTCTCGTCTTGCGTGGAGTCCGCGTTAGTTTTTGTCAGGAGTCGGGGCGGTCAGTTTTGTTTTTGAGAGGGAAGCATTTGTTTATCTTTCGGGAAAATTAAGAAGGATGAAAGCAAGTGTCACAATACTTTTTTTATTTTTTTCTATTAATTTTCTCTTTGCTCAGAAGCAAGGTAACATCTGGTATTTTGCAGGAAATGGAATAGATTTCAATTCCGGTTCGCCTGTTCTTTTAACAGATGGGCAAATTCCAGGAAGTTCAAATATAGAAGGCACTGCATCTATTTCTGATAGTGCAGGTAATTTGTTATTCTATGCAACAGCAACTACGATATGGAATAAGAATCATCAAATCATGCAAAATGGTTCAGGTTTATTGGGGGGAGAGTCTTCAACTCAAGGAGTCTTTATTGCCCCGTTACCAAAGTCCAATTCTATATTTTATGTTTTTACATTAGATGAAATGCAAGGTTGTTTTCAAAATGGATTGCGTTATTCTATAGTGAATATGTGTAATGATGATAGCTTAGGCGGGATTGACAATTCTAATAAAAACATTTTCCTTTTGGATTCTGCCGGTGAAAAAATGGCTGGCACATCCCATGCAAACGGAACTGATATCTGGCTTGTAGTGCATAAATATTTTTCTGATGCTTTTTATTCTTATTTAATAACAGAAAATGGAATTAGCGATACCGTGATTTCACATATAGGTTCCTACCACCCTGCTGATTCCTCAACGGCATGCGACCAAGCTATCGGACAAATGAAGATTTCTCCTGATGGCTCAAAGCTTGCCTTGGTAAATGCAAATACTAATGTTTCTATTGCTGAATTATTTGACTTTAATAATAACACAGGGGTCATCAGTAACAAGGTCAATCTACAACCCGATACATCACTTCGATATTATGGTGTTTCATTTTCATCGGATAATTCAAAATTATATGTATCAAAATTAACCGGCTCTTATGAGATTTACCAATATGATTTAAGTTCGGGTATTCGTGCTACAATTGTCAGTTCTAAAACCAGTGTTCATATAACTGGAGAACCTCCAATGGCTATGCAACTTGCACCGGATGGCAAAATATACATTGTATCCTCTATTTATCTTGATGTAATTTCTTTTCCCAACAATACCGGATTGGCTTGTGGTTATATTTCTCCCGGTTTTAATATAAATGGAACATTGCCCTATTCTTTTCCAAACTTTATTGATAGTTATAAATATCATAATCAACTCGCTTGCACCGATTATGTAGCAGTAGTACCGCCAGTGGAAGAACTAATAATTCCAAATATTTTTAGCCCTAATGGTGATGATATAAATGATGCATTTATTATAGAGAACTTACCTGAAGGTTCATTAATTCAAATTTATAACCGTTGGGGAGTATTAATTTTAGAGTCTGATAGCCCTGATGTTAGTTGGGAAGGGCACACCAAAGGAGGTTCAGAAGTTAGTTCAGGGGTTTATTACTATATAATGACTTTGCCTGATGGTGAGAGAAAGAAAGGATTTATAGAAGTGATAAGATAAGAATATAATTGCCATAGTATTCCCCCGCTGGGCGCAATGTTCAACGCGTGCGGCTGAGCGGCATTTGCAATGCCGCTCGCAATACCTGTTAATTTGTAATTATCATTAAATACTTTCATCTTTTTCTTTTGTGCTTATATAAATAATAATGCGGAAATGCAATTTCCTTTATGTTCCGAGCGGCATTGCAAATGCCGCTCAGCCCTGATGCCGCTTTGCATAATTGATAAAAAGGAATATTCCGCTCAGCGGGGTAGAAAAGAAAAGTACGAAAATGAATAAGCCCCGGAGGAGCGAGCCGCTAACGTTTCGGGGGTTTGCGAGGTAGGGGATTTAAGAGTAATAAATTGTCTTTGAAGAACTAAATATTAATAAAAAAAACTAAACATAAAACGAAACGGTCAGCCCCTATCTCGCAAACCCCATGTTATAGCCAGTGCTTCTTGTCCTTTTGTCGTGGAGTCGCGGTGGTTAGATTATTTTACTACTTCTATTTTCTTTATCAATAGTCCGTCATTGGTTTGTAGACTGAGGAAATAAACCCCTTTACTTAATGCGCTTATATCTAAATTAAACATAGCAGCGTTTACATTGCCATCTAACAATATCTTGCCTGTTATATCCTGAAGTTGGTAAATGCCTTTTGTGGTTTGGGTTTCAAGAGTGATGAAATTACTTGCGGGATTTGGGTAAATACTTATTGTATGGGGTTGATTGTTTTCTTCTGCTAAACCTGTGTTACAGTTCTCACTGAAAACCACCATAGAATCAACCCCGAGCCAATTAGTGTCTGACCAAGCTGGATTGTCAACTTGTATGCAAGTTAAGTCGGGATTGTAAGTTGCAAAAAATACCAGTAAGCTAGTATTATTTCCATTTTTTGCGTTCAGTGATGTAAGTTGATTGACATAGCAATGCAACTGAAAAAGATTACTATTATTAGAAATGTCTAAGCTGCCTATTTGATTATTACTACAACGCAATAAAGTAAGAGCAGTATTGCCAGAAACATCTAAACTAGTTAATTCGTTATTAGAACATCGTAATATTTTAAGACTAGTGTTAGCGGAAACATCTAAACTGGTAAGTAGATTATTGTCACAAACAAACTCCTCAAGAGATGTATTTGTATTGACGTTCAAGTCTGTTAGTGAGTTAAAAAAGCAATATAAAACAAGTAGTGCTGTATTGGTAGAAACATTCAGGCTTGTCAGGTCATTGGCAGAGCAGTTCAAATATGTAAGTGAAGTGAACGCTTCTATTCCTGTTAAGTCGGTAATATGCATATCACTGACATTGATTGTGTCTGAAAATGATGAGGCTTCTGTAATTTGTATCTCAGCATCAGCATTAGTATTAATAGCTGGATTATTTAGCAAGTAGTTTTTGAAGGTAACATTTGGGATGTATACGTTTTGGCTGACAGCTATGCTATTGGATATTGAAAATATCAGGCAGAGAAAAAGAAAGTTATTGGTTAATGTTTTCATGCAAACAAATATCGTTCAATTCTTCATTAACATAAAATCATATTTCTGCATTATTATACACTTCTAAAACAAAATCCATAATTGGTTTTCAGATTGAGCACTAACTTGTCCCAATGAAAAGTCGAGTCCGAGCGAGTCGGAAAAAGTGGTCGAGTAAAGTCGCTAAAAGCTATGACGGTTGGAGTTTGTACTATCGCCTTAACCTGATAACCAACACCAGCTGCCATTATGATATGCAAAAAATGCGGAAATGATCTTCGCTGCAAAGTCAGCTTAAAGACAGAGGACAGTGGCGACCGCCCTATTGAAATAAGCTATCAATGGTGGTATTGCGAAAAGTGCGGAGCCAAATATTATGGCACACTGGAAGACAGCAGTGTAAATATGTTTGATGACCGCGTATTGCACAAAGGCGATGAGGCAGATGAAGCAAAGTGGCAGGAAACATTGAAGCTGGCTCTGAAATGCCCTGACGAGGGAAACTCTTCCTGTACCTGCGAAGCGCATAAAAACGCTCCACCGTTTAGTGTGGGCGGTGCTGCATGGTATACAAATGACTAACTCTACTTCTTATACCTTTCTTTGGTAAGCCACTTAATGTAGGGGCTGCAGCTCCCTTCAGTGATCTCCATTATCTTAAAGCTAAGCGTATCGCCCACCTTTAAATTTCTTTCGGCCAGTTCGGTGTTTAAAAAATATTCGTGTCCTTCTTGTGAGAAGTGAAGCGTATCCGTTTGTCCATACAGCGTTGTGGTAACAACTACTTCACTGCTTGTTTCATTTATAGGATAAATGAGAATAATAGGTGCAGGATAATAGGTTGTTTCGTAGCTGCACGGACCTCCATCTCTTTCTTTTTGTGCACAAGAAACAAGCGGCAGGAGTGCCAATAAAAACAAGGTACGGACTGACTGTTTCATTCGTTTGGGTTTATTAGCTGTAGAACAACAAATTATTCTGAGGCGGTATCAATAACCTCACTTGTTTCGGTTCTCATGATATAAGCCAGGTTAGCCGAAACCATTAATATCCAGGTGCAAACCATCAGGCAATACCCCCACTCCAACATAGTAAGCACCCAAAAAGCAGGACGAACAAAATGTTCAGGATCATTGATGGATTGAAACATCAATTCTTTGGGCCAAAGCATGGCAACAAAATAAAAGGCAGCTACCATAAGTCCCTGCATACAAATGGCAGGATGAAAACCTGCCTGTCTGTTGGTCCACATGGCATAACTGAACAACAATATTGTAATCATAGCTCCTGCAAAAAAAACAGAAGCTACTATAAGATGTGCAACCCATGTATCACCGGTATAATAGCCTATTGCCGAAAAACTGAGGGTAGCTATCATGCCTGTAACTGTGGCTATTTTAGCATGGATTGATTGGCCCAGAAAGTTACCCAACCCCATTGCGAAAATCATGAACATAATTCCCCCGGTCATAAGACTTCTGTTAAAAGCATAAGCCATAGAACTGGAGCGTTCAAGACCTAATTCTGAAATAAAGTGGTTCAGCATTGAATACTCTTCCTTACCAGAATAGTGGGTGGCCGATGCTATTAAACCAAAGCCAACCACAAAACACCCTGAAACACCAGCCAATGCTGTAATTCTATTAGTGTTAATGTCTTTGAAATAAATCTTGAAGTCCATTTTTTCAATTCAATACGAATATAAATAGTTGCTGTTACAAAAGTATCCATTGTTATGGTTAGTTAAACAATAGTCAGAGCTTTTTTACTTAAAATAATTAATGAATAACAATCATTATTAAATTCAGCTAAACTATTTTTTTGCAGTGTTTTGAAATCATTAGTTTTGTCTGTCGTGAAAAAAAATAATACTTATTCAGCAACAACACTTATGAAGCATCTTTTACTACTCCTTCTTTTTCCTATTATTTCAACTGCTCAGGTAAGCGGACCACGCTGGTATATTAAAGCTGGAGCCGGTTTTGGAACAAAAGGATTTTTGCCAGCTGGGCTTAGTCCTAAATCGCTTATGCCTTCTTCTTCTTCTTTTGATATTGCTGACGGCACTATACTGGATATGAGCAACAGTGTGGATTCGCTAAAACAAATTTCTTATGTACACGATACATACACAAAAGGTTTTAATTACTATCTGGGAGCCGGTTATAAACTGAGTAAGTACTGGGGTTTTGAAATGGGTGTATTATGGCTGCAAGGGGGCAATATAACTTCAAGAAACGTAACAGATAATAATCCGTTGCTTGGACAAGGTTCTATAATGGATGTTACCACTTATGTGAGGGGTTTGGCTGTTATTCCATCGCTAACACTGGATGTTCCGCTGAATGATAATTGGTTTATTCAGGCACATGCAGGACTGACACTACCTGTTTATGGAAAGATTTATCATCATGCCACCATTGATGCACAACATACATTTGTTGGTCCGCTTGCCGCAGTTTTAGATGCTGAGACAGAGGCTAATTTTGCTCTGGGGATAAATGGCGGAGTAGGTATACACCGCAAATTGGGAAAGCGATTTGAAGTATTTGTAGATCTTATTGGTCAGCACTTGAACGTAAGCGGAAAGCAAATGACCATTGTGCACTATGATATAACCATACAGGGCAACACTACCGATCAACTGGTTAGTAACCCGGGCGCTTACCACAGTCAGATAAATTTTGTTGACGAGCTTACAGCACAAAGCAATAACAAACTTAATAATGCCAATGTAGATGAAAGCAAGCCCAAAGATGAATTGTTGGTTACCTCGCCTTTCAGTAATCTGGGATTTGGCATCGGGGTATTGTTGAAACTGGGGAAGACAGAGTAAGCGGAAGAACTTAACACCTTCGCGTTAAATCGTAATCACTTAATTGTAAGCTATGAAAATCAGGAGTGGTTTATTTCTTTTTGCGATAGTAGTTCTTTCAGGCTGCATTCCGCTAAGAGCAGTATTCTATGGACAGCCCGATGGAAAAGATATTCTCCGTTTTCCTCATTCAGAACTAAAGGCTTCGGATAATTGTTTTGAGTTTAAGGCTGATGTATCCAACACAGGCAGAAAGATAAAAGTAAACGATTGGGGAAGCGGCACGCCCTATTTTGTTACCCTTGATGAATTATGCAATGATCACAAGGTCAGAAGTTTTCTGGTTATCCAAAATGATACATTGTTATATGAGTATAATAGAAAGGATATAAAACCAAACACACTAAACGCATCTTATTCAGTGGCCAAATCCTTTACTTCAGCCCTGATTGGTATTGCCATAGAGGAGGGCGTTATCAGCGGTGTTAGAGATAAGGTGGTAAAATACATTCCTGAAATAGCAGAGATTGCCGGTGCTGAGGATTTGCTAATTGAGCACCTGCTGAACATGACTTCAGGAATACATTACAATCTGAAAACTGATGCTGTTATATATTACGGCAACAATACAAACAAAACATTGAAACACATTAAGTTTAGCAGTAAACCCGGGACATGGCAAGAATACCTGAACATTAATATACAATTATTGGGGCTTATACTCCATCGCGCAACAGGAAAAACCCCTGCTGAATATATGAGCGAGAAATTATGGAACCCCCTTGGCATGTGTTCGGATGCTATATGGACAAAAGACCGCAAAGGCGAAAACCTTACCTTTTGCTGTATTGGCGCTACTGCGCTTGATTATGCCAAATTAGGCCGACTTTATTTGAACAAAGGAAATTGGAACGGCCGCCAAATTATTTCACAAAAATGGTACGAACAATCCATTAATCGTGACACAACCGAAGGCAGCAGTTTTGGCTACAACTATTGCTGGCACATTGGCGAAAAAGAATATGGTGACTTTATGGCTGACGGCATGTATAAGCAACACATCTATGTGCAACCCGGAAAGAACATAGTTATTGTTTTAATGGCAGACAAAGAAAATCTGCTGAAGGCAGAACGCGCAAGGTGGCGCAATCTTTTTCAACAAGTGGTTGATCAACTTTAACAAATGTAATTCTACTCTATTTGCTAATGCATAACACCCATTTAATTGAATTGTATTATTTGGAAACAACTATGCGTCCAGTAATTGAATTGTTATTTTCTATTGTTACCAGATAAGTATAAATGCCATTTTGCAAGTCGTCAGCATTTATTACTAATGAATGATTGCCTGCTGAATAATCTGTGGCGACAGAATTAGAAACAATTTGTCCAAAGGAATTATAGACTATTAGCTGAACTTTTGCTTTTGAAATAAGTGTTAAATTAATTGTTGTTGTCTTATTAAAAGGGTTTGGAAAATTTTGTCCAACTTTTATCGCCTCTTTTAAATTATCATTAATGCTACTGCTTGCAGAAGCAACAGGTTGTTGTTGTGTTACGCAATGAACCATTCCTCCATTTTCATATAAATTTCTGCAGTCAACTCCTATAACTGTTCTTCCGGGGTGTAATCCCTGAATAATTGCATTTGCAATTTCATCATTCGGGTCGTTGTAATTTGGAACTAAAACAACGTTATTTGCGATATAGTAATTGCAATACGAACCTTTGTAGCCTAAATTATTACCATAGGTGGTTACCACATCATTTTGCGTTAAGGGAAGATATACTTTATTATAAGTAACATTATTTGCATCGGTTGCAGCATATAGCGTTGCAATGTCATTTAAAGAGAGTCCCCAATATTGGAGGTCAGAATTATTCATTGTTACCAATGTGTTCTCGTTGGCAAACTTTGCGAAACCGTCAATGTGAGCATCGGTAATGTCATCTGTGCTTAAAAAACCATCCAGCCAAATAAATTTAGCTGCACCCAGATATTGTGTAAAAATTGATTCTGCCTGTTGCTGTGTCATTCCTGGATTTCTGACAGCTAATGCACCACCTGAATTTGTTTGCGTTAATATTGAGCTTTTTGTTGCCAGCAATACTCCGTTACCATCCAACTCATAAGCTCCACCTTCAACTACCATTACAGAGTTTAAATTAACGGTCGGAATACTTAATTCAGCTCCAACACTTGCAGGTATTGTATTACAAAGGTTGTAGTTGTAATCTCCACCCCATCCATTAAAACCCCAGTCTTCAATGGTTAAATTTCCGCCAGCATCTCTTACAAAAAGAGGTCCGTTATCTCTTACCCATACATCATTTGTTTGAAATAATCTGAAATCAACATTGGTTAAGTTTATGCTTGCTGCAGTGAGTAAGTTTGAAATTCTGCTTTGTTCTGCTGAGTTGTATGCAATAATGTGAACATGTTCACTTTGAACCAAAGCACCAGTCATGGCAACCCATGTTGAGTCTAATCTGTTGCGATACGTTGTACCATATTCATATTGATGCGGCCACTGAAGTTTATTGCAGGATCGTTTACAAGTCTTTCTTTAAATAAAGCATCAGGGATGTTTACATTTTGAGCATTTGCTATGTTTATACTTATGATGCAAAGAAGTGCGAGTAAAAGTTTCTTCATTTTTTTAAACTTTGATTACTTTGTTAGGTTTTGGGATTGTTTTGTTTTGCGCTAATGTAAATAAATATGGGGAAATGCAAAGGCAAAGCGCTGTTGGATCCAGTACACGCGAGGCTAAGCCTGTTATTTTAATTTAGACGCGAGGCAGAGCCTCGCCTACGGAATAACGATTATACATTCGTGTTCTCCTCTTGTGTTTGAACAGGTTTTTCTTCCAACTTTTCAATTGTCTTCTTTGCATTTGCCAATCTGGTTGCTTTGTTTTTCTCTACCAGTTTAACTGTTGTCCACTTTTCTAATTTGTGGTGCAAAGGCACAAGCAAAGCTGCAATACATACTAATGCAAGCAGCATTAATACAGGTGAGTGATGCTTAATTCTTTCTAAGAATGGATGCAGTAACAGATTGAGAAATTCAAAAACAAGCAACAAAGCAATCACTCCAAAAAAAGTAATCAGTTTGGTATTGGTAATAAAACTACGGCTAAGAAACAGAAACAAGATAATAAGAGCAACAAGTGCTATTGCAATTAAGGCATACTGAATATTTTGCTTGCGTTCTTCATCCTCCTGCTTTTGTTTGACAGCAATGGATTTTTGTCTTTCCTGTTCATTTAAAGTCAGGTTTTTAATATCTCTTTTATTAGTGGCGCTATTCAAACTGTCTGTTAATTTTACTTCCATCATTAAATAATTGAAAGCAGTATCTGTATTACTGTTTTTATAAAGCTCGGCAAGGTTTCTGTAAATAGCTGGTATAAGTATTACCTCAGGCATTGTTTTCAGCGCCTCTTTGTAATAAACAATTGCTGAGTCTGTATGCCCGTTTGATTTAAATACTTCACCAAGTCCCATGCAGATTAGTCCGTGAATCCAATTATCATAAGACCTTACGGTCTTATTAATCATCAGTGCCAGGCTTTCTTTGTAATAGGATGTTGCTATAGACAAATTGCCCAACTGATAATTAACCTTACCAAGACCATATAAGGTGAATGCATAAGTTACCGGATTGGTAGTTTTTATTTCATTATTTGTTAAAGCATTTGATTCCTGAAAATAAGGCAAGGCAGAATCTGGGAGATTAAGAACTAAATATCTATATCCTATGTTATTCGCACTGCTTATTACCCTTAATTTATTGTCTCCCTGATTTTTGTATAAAGCGTAGGCTTTTTTATTATACAAAACAGAACTCTCTTCGTCACCTAAATTATCATACACTCCACCTAATTCAAGCCATGTAGCAGCAATACCATTTGTATCGCCCATGTTTTCATAAAGTTTTAGCAGATCAAAATTAAGTTCAAGTGCTTTTCTGAAATTATTATTCCTTGTATAAACCTGTTCAATCTGAGCCAAGCTGCCTGCACGATATTTGTCATTTTTTAATTTCCCTGCTAATTCATAAGCACGGGTAAAATACAGCAAGGCGGTGTCGTAATTGGAATAATAAAAAGTTGCGTATTCAGCAAGAGTGATAATTGTGTTGGTGTCTTGTTTGAATTCTTTTATAACAAGCTGCAAACGGTCTAGATACTTTTTTTGTGATGAGGCAATAAGGTCTTTAAATTCTTTTTCATTACGAATATTGTTTAAGTCGCTGTCCTCTTGTATGTGAGCAAAATTTAAGTAGCCTGCATCAATTGATTTTTTCAGATACACAAACGCCTTCGCATTATTACCCGTCAAGGAATAGATGCAACACAGGTTGTAATAAATAGTCGGTAAATAATCACTGTATTTTTTCCTGACTTCAGCAGTGAGTTTACTGTATTGCAATCCGGATTCATCAGCTATTTTTTTGCAGGTAGCCGTATCTTGTTGGTCGTAGGCTTTGAAGAATAAACTGTCACGGTGTTGTACAGATTTTAAAAAGTCGCCTTCAGTAATTTGTGCTTGCGCAACTGTTATGATGAAAGAAAAAAAGAAAAGTAGTGGTTGTTTAATCTTCATGTTTAAAAGTTAATTTATTCACTCACTTTTATTTTTAATGATGTGCATGATAACACAGTACCCGCGAGGCTCTGCCTTGTGGATTTTATTTTTAACAGGCTAAGCCTGCTGTTTTTATTCACACACGAGGCAAAGCCTCGCGCCTGGGGGATTACCTATAGTTAAAATTATTGCACCACCAGTTTTCGGTGTGCTCTCAACCCGTTCATATTGCTCAACTCTAATGAATAAATTCCGGAAGGGATGTTTTCAAGACTTATTGATTCAATATCGTTCATCAATGTGTTGTGGTAAATCTTCTGTCCGTTTATGTTGAATATTGAGATTTGAAACACACCTTGTTCTTTTAGAATTACAAACTTACCGGTGGAAGGATTGGGATATACCGTAAAACTGATTTCCGGGATTTCGTGAATACCGGTGCAGGGTGAAAATTTACCGAATATATAAAATGATGCGGAAGTAAGCGCGGGCTGCACACAGCCGCCATGACTCAGGTCCCCAAAATTCTCAATCTGAACATCCGGGGCGCCATTGGCCAGCCATGCAGAGTCTGCGCGTACTGCATTCAGATAAGGCACCTGTTCATCAAGCGTGCAATAAGCAATTTTTACAGGTTTCTGCGGTGACCAACCCAGCAGGTCGTTTTCGGCCAATATCAGGCGCAGCGGATGATTGGGGTCGCTTTCAAATGCAGCAATCACTTCGTCTTTAATCATTTGACGAGGAACCTGTGTGCAAAACTGCCCTACCTCACCCAGCGAATAGTTTCTGCTATACAGCATAGGGGGTATAATGGTATCATAAGGGGAATTGAATACATCAGAAGGAGTAGGATACAATTGACTCAATGAAGGATATACTGAGTGGTAGCCCAGAAGCAGATAGGGCAAATAAGCGGGTGTGGCATAGGGCTCATTGGAAAGCATTAAATCCGTCATGGTTACATTCAGGTCGTAGGGGCCGCTCATGGGCGCCTGCGCCACCACATTAAACTCACTGGAATACTCTTCCTGAATCAGTTTTGCAGTAGCCATAGTAGTGTAGCCACCCTCTGAGTAGCCGGTAAGGGCCACTTCGCCACTAAGTGAAACGTTAAGTGTATCGGATAACTGCCGTGCAGCCCGCATGATGTTGATGGATGCATGGCCGGAGTGAAACTTGTTGATGTACGTATGTATAAGCACGCTGCTGTCGCTGAGGCCCAAGCCCAGCTCATCTGGCATGGCGGTTACCACACCAGCGATACCGGCAAAGAAAAACCCGATGGGACGCTCAGGTCCGTTGTAGCTGGGAACCTCGTCCCATCTGCTGAAACTGCCGTGGGCATAGCAGGCCAGGCCACTTGCGCAGGTAGTGTTTTTTGGAAACACCACAATACCCGAAACATTTACTAATGAATCAATATCCTTATAGGGTGTTTTGTAAATAACCTGATACACATCAATATCATATTGTGGCGGTACCGGAAGAGCAAAACCATTGGCAGTAAAAAAACTATCAAGCTGTGCAACAGTATAACTTAGCTGCAGCGAATAGGAGACCAACTGTGCATTGCTGTTTCCGAAAAAGAATAATGTAATTGCTAAAAGTAAATATCGTTTCATATTTGTTTTGTTATTTTAATAATGTTACAAATTTACTAATCATTTTATAACAACGTTTTTTTTAAATTCTGCCGTTAGCCGATATAAGTTGCGGGCAGTTTACTTAAGAAATTTGTACAAAGGCATTTTTGCTAACGGTTCGGGGGTTTGCGATGGCGGGGAGTTTTAGCACTAAAGTTCATACGGAGAACTGAACTTCCACCTTGCACAAATGTGTCTGCGAAGCACGGAACCCCCGCTATCGCAAACCCCTTGTTAGCGGCTGCTCTATTCTCCGCACGAAGGTAGAAAGTTTCAAATTACTTCTGTCGTTTCTTAGAAGATTTTGCTCTCTTGTTGAAGTCAAGTGCAAGGTCAACCCAGTAGTCAAATTCTTTTTGGGTAGTCATTCCTGTGTCGTCAATCATTACATAACCCTTCATTGGTCGTTTGGTAAAGTCCATTGTTCGGCAACCTGTTTTTTCAACCGATGTTCCGTGAAAGTCAGGGTCAATGCGACACATCATTTCGTCTTTGATAATTCCTACACACATTTTATCATTTACCATAAATGTCAAACCTCCCATCATTTCTTTTTCTGAAATAATGGGAAGGTCTGCAAGTCGTTCACGAATTCTGTTTGCTAACTTTTCGTTGTATGCCATAAGTGAAGGTTAATGAGTTTCAGCATAGGATTTTAGTCCTGCGAAAAACTTTTTTATTCCGCTGTCTGACTGTTTGCGTATCATCAAACTGTCAAGCAATTTTCCAAGCAAGCCAAACTTAACAGTGTATTCCATTACCTGTTTCACTTTTGTTTGGTTGCCGATTTTTTCAAAAGAGTAACTGTGTTTTAGTCCTGCGATTGGAAAGGAACAGTCGGTTAATTGATAGGTCAATGCTTCGTTAGGTTTGAATACAGTTACTTTTTCGTCAAACCAATTTTTACCGTCAAGCATAAGCACTTTCCTTTTTGCTCCGATGCCTGTTTTCTCTGTAGAAACCAAAGTTGATTTCTTAACTGTCGGGTCGTATTTGTCTAAAAGTTCAAGGTCTGTAAGCATTGTCCAAATCTTGTCAATGCTTGCGTTTACTGTGATGTCGTTGTGGATTGTTGCCATGTGCTTTAGTTTTAAATGATTTTATGGGTGCAAAGATAAACAACTACTTGTAAATCGCAAGTAGTTGTTTATCTTTGTCGCATGGCAACACAAAAACGCAAGTCGGATTGCCCGATAAACTTTGCTTTGGAAATCTTTGGCGATAAGTGGACTTTCTTAATTGTCCGTGATTTAATGTTCAAAGGCAAACACTACTATGGTGAGTTTTTACAGATGGAAGAAAAGATTGCAACAAACATTCTCGCTGATAGGTTGGTGTTGCTTGAAGACACAGGAATTGTCACACGAACTATTGATGAAGCACACAACTCAAAAAAGATTTACAAACTAAGTCAAAAGGGAATTGACTTGTTACCTGTCTTAACCGAAGTCATTTTATGGTCTGCGAAATACGATAAGCTGTCAGCGGTAGATAAAAAATTTATCAGTCAGGTGAAGAAAGATAGGGAAGGTCTGTTCGCTAAAATCACCGAAAGTTTGAAGTAGCACTGTCGCCCAAGAGTTGCCGCTAACTTGTATATAGGTCTGATAAAATCATACTTACCCGCCTAAATTTGGGTGTATAGGTATGATTTCTTTCAGGCTTTGTAAATATAAATAAATTTATCTTTACATACAAATCACACCCAATTTTTGCCGTTTAAGAAAAACTTAATATCTTAGCCTCACAAACCAAAACCTCGTTCTGTCATGTCAAGTGGGCACAGCGATACCAAGGGGAGTAAAACTACCCGAACTTTTAGTTGTTATACCGCAACTACGTATGCGGCAAACGGGAATTCTTTTGCCTTACTGCACTACACAGCCGAAAATCATGAGCCTTATTACCGTGGCGATGTAACACTGTATTGTGGTTTTATCTGTTATGTGTTGCAGGGCAGCTACAGCATAGCAGCGCAAGGGCAGCGCTACAGCTGCGGGGCAGGTGATATGGTGTATATACAAAACAGCGGAATGTCGCTGGAGCTGGCTAAGGCAGGCACACAGGTATTTGTATTTCCCGTAGGGGTTAGCCTGTGCAGCTATTATAATATTGATTTGCTGGCCCTGCCCTCGCACAGCGTTAGTGCGGGTATGCCTTTGCATACATTGGTTAAGCAATTGTACCGGCATTTTCAGATGAACACGGCATGTACCCATATTAATATGGATGGTATTTACCGCCAAACCATAGGGGCATTGGTTACCAGATTGTATCAGCCCAAAGAGCTGAAATATAATCTTGCTGCTATGGCTGCCGAATTGCTGAACGCGGGTGCTGATGAAAAAAAACTGCGTGATGAATTGGCGGGCAAAATGGGCTTGCACCGCAGCACCGTTTCGCGCAGCTTTAAAAAAGAGCACGGCAGTACCTTGAAAAAATTTGTGTTTACCAGTAAGCTCAAAAAGCAGCCCGGCTTTTAAAAAACACCAACTATTCGGCAGCCGAAATAAGTTTGCAATGCGGATTTTCAACACCCTCGCATTTTAATAATGAGTTTAAAAAATACACGGGAAATACTCCAAAGGATTATCGGGTGAGGTGGTAAAACACACCCCTGTCTCTGCGCGACATCCCCTCTCGAGAGGGGAGTGTGTGAGCAAATGAATGGGCAAGGGGTGTGTACCGGTGCGTTAACAAACTATTGCCACAGGCGTTTCTTCAACATCCTACATTAGTATGCTCCATGATGGCAGCCCTGCTATTTTGATGCAATGGGCTATTTGCCTGCAATAAATCATTTTACAGTTGCCACACCTTTGTGCCGTGCTTTACTGACAGCAGCGGCACAGAGGTTCTTTGACATACTGGTCTAAACAAAACAATAACGAAGTAGTATACTATACCTTATCTAAGGTGTAAACTGCTTTAAAAACAGCGCCAACTATTGTTGGTGCAGGATTACTTGCATGATGTGCAACTTTACATACATGTTGCGCAGCTTTACTTAAATGTTGTACAGCATTACCTACATGTTGCGCAGCATTACCTACATGTTGCGCAGCATTACTTAAATGTTGCGCAGGTTTAGTTACATGTTGCACAGCTTTACTTAAATGTTGTACAGCATTACCTACATGTTGCGCAGCATTACTTAAATGTTGAGCAGGTTTACTTAAATGTTACGCAGCTTTACAAATAAGTTGGGCAGTATTACTTAGATGTTGCCCAGCTTTACAAATAAGTTGCGCATGATTACTTACATGTTGCCCAGCTTTACAAATAGGTTGCGCAGGATTACTTAAATGTTGTACTGAACAACAAAAAAACAACTAAATTAATAACTAAAAAAATAAATAAAATGGCACAAATACGCGCAAAAGAAAACTACAAAAGAATAAAACTGAAAGCACTGGAAGATTTTGCATTACTGCTACTGGCAGGCATTTATAACAACATACTTATATTTGTTGCACCACCCATTATGCAGGCAGCATTTGCTGCACTGGTAAGTGATTACGCCAGCAAGCTGGCCTTGTATAAGGCACGCTCACTAAGCAAAGCTGAATTTGACCTGAGCAAGACGGCAATTTTGAACGCACTGGACACCCTGCGGGTGTATGTAGATTCAGTTGCCATGGGTGATCCTACCATCATCAGTCTGGCAGGGTATGAGCCTACCAAGGGAAGCGCAAGCAGCAGTAATCCTCCTGTGCAGCCAACAGGTATTACGTTTGCAAAAGGTATTACAGGAGAGTTTGTTACCGAGTGCGAAATTATTCCGGGAGCTGTCGGCTACAATGCCGCTCTGGTAGCTAATAACCCTATACCGCCTAATGCGGTTATGAACGGGCTCGGTCAAATGGTAGTAACGGATGCTAACAGCGGTCCGGCAATGCCCGGTCCATCGCCTTCAGGTATTGATTGTATTATTGACTTTAATAAATCACGCACAAAAAAATTTACCGGATTGCAGATAGGTACTACCTATTACCTGTATTACTGGGCAATGAATGCTGCCGGTGTAAGTCCTATGAGTGATGTGGTAAGCAAGAAGATGGTGGAGTGGTAATAGAAAGTCCACAGCACATGGTCAATAGTCCACAGTGAACAAACCGTCATTGCGAGGAACGAAGCAATCTCACAATCAAACTAATAAACTTAATCAGGAGATTATTGCCAGAGGCAATGAAAACGCTTCGCTAAGTTGCTTCGTCCTTCGTCCTCGCAATGACGGTATAAAAAAAGGCTCATTCAGCTTGCTGCTGAATGAGCCTTTTTTATTTGCTCCTGCCGCTGCTCGTCATCCCCTCTCGAGAGGGGAGAGCGCAAGCCGGTGCGGTGGCAAGGGGTGTGTATTCACTGCTCGTTAGTGTAAATCCGGTTCAATTGTATTACCCCATTTTAAACAACATATCTTCCAGATCATTGGCACAAATACGTATGCGTTTACTTATTTCTTTGAGTTGAGCCAGTATTTCCTTATGAGTTAATATCATTTTCAAATCATTCGAATCAAGATGATCCGCAACCCTTCGGGCATATTCTTCAATTAGCTTATTGTCGCAATGCACAATACTGAAAACACGTTTTGAAAAATGGTCGAAATCATTTTTTTGCAACATCTCAAAACCATGATGTATATGATTCATTTCTTCTTTGAGTAAATTAATTATGGTTTCGTATTCAGTAAGGTCAGCAATTTTATAAATCTTTAATTCAACCTCAAGGTGCTCAATGCTCATTACCACCCAATCCAGATTAATGTATGCACGGCCTATTGCCTCTTTGTCAACAGGCGTAATAAATACCTGATACAATTCATTGAGTTTTTCTCTTCGTATATCCTGTGCATTCTGTATAAGTTCTTTAACATTACCGTCAGAACTTTTTTTGGTAATGTAGATATTGTGCAGCTCATCAATAATATTTTTGATAAGGATACTTTGCTCCTGCAGGCCCTGAAAAAAATCAACCTCTCTGGGTAAAATATACTCCTGAATTTTTTTAAACAGTTTCATGATAATTAGTTAAAGAATGATTTTTGAAAGAATGAAGTTGATTAAATAACCGGTAACAATTGAAATGGGAATATTTAAAAACCACCCGGCAAAAATCTTTTCCACATTTTGCCATTTCACATGCCCGGGTCTTTCGCCTGCGCCTATTCCTACCAGAGTTGTAGTTACCACCTGCGTTGTTGAAACAGGCGCACCAATGAGTGATGAACTTAAAATAACGGCTGCCGAACCAATCTGGTCAGCAAGTGAATGAATGAGTTTGATGCGGTAAATACCAAACCCAACTGTTTTAACAATACTCCAGCCGCCAAACAAGGTGCCCAGTGTTATGCTGCCTGCACACAGTAAAATAACCCAAAAGGGAACAGTAAAGGTTGGGGTAATTCCGCTTGCCAACAACATCATTGCAATCATACCCATTCCTTTTTGGGCATCATTTGTTCCATGACTGAAAGCCAGCCACGAAATAGAAAAATATTGTGAAATAATAAAAAATGGTTTTGCCTTAATGGAAAGCCGGCTGAATAATTTTATAAACAGTTTGATGATGAGGATACCAATAATAAATCCGGCAAGGGGCGAAAAAAACATGCCCGTAATAACTTTCATAAATCCCGAAAGTTGAAAGTGTTGCAACGCATCAAGTCCCCAGTTTATTTTTTGCGGACCCACTGCATGAAGACCTGCACCTACCAATCCGCTGGTAAGGGATGAAGAGGAAGATGAGGGCAAACCAAATTTCCAGGTCACCAGATTATAGATGATTGCAGAAAGCAAAGCACTGATCACAACCATTTGTGAAAGGGTAGTTTCTTCCGGATTGATTTTCACGAACTGCCCGATGGTATCGGCAACTGCAACCCCACCCAGCAGGGGACCCAGAAAAGTAAAAAATGTTACCAGAGCAATTGCCCTTCCGGGAGTAATGGTGTTGGATGCAATGGCAGTAGCAATCAAATCCGATGCATCATGAACACCGTTAGTGAATTCAAAGAATACAACTAATACAATACCAATAATAAGTATGATGTATGATTCGGTCATTTATAACTATTACAAATCATGTAGTGAATCTCTTAACTATTTACCTCAACATTTCTCGTTCCTGCAATGTTATAAAATCTCAATTACAGTATCAACTTAGGTTTTTCTTGCAAAACGAAATCCGTTGTTGAGCACATACATCGGATTTAGAATAACTACCGCTGTAGCCTCATACCATTTAAAGCCGTTGCGGGCCATAGCCCTGGTTCCCCTGTTAATCAACTCTCCAAGTATAATGCCCGTTACAGGGGTAACAATCAGATCCTGTATGCTTGGTTGTTCCAATCCCGATTCAATTACATACTCCCATAACAACGTGTGCCCTAAACAGAACAGGGATGATTGCAACATGGTGGCGTTCTGCGAACGAACGGCATTGTAGTACAAGGCACCCTCATAGGGATGGCCCACATAATTAAAATACCACTTGTCTTTGTCAAAAACCGGAGGTGCGGTAAAAGCTCTTTTCATGTTGCTGCCATAGTTATCAAATGAACCCGAACCCCATCCGCTTATTCTGGGATTAAGCAGGGCAAGTCCGCCAAACTCTGCTGCATCTATTCCAATAACGAGCAAACTGCCCCGCAGCATCTTTCGGCCAAAACTTGCGGGCTCGTTGCGGAGTTGTAAGGTTACGTTTTCTAAAGCCACGGGTGGATATTTCTTAAATTTACAGATAGAACCCTGAACGGTATCCTGACTGTATGCCGTTACAAAAAACGTAAGCAGCATTAAAGTGAAAAAGTAACGTGTTAGCTTGTTTGACATTCAACTCCTTTGCAATTATAACAATGCATTTACTTTTAATTAGAGAACAGCTATTCCCATTAACACAAAATTACAGGCGCAACCATTTTTTAAGCATGATAATTCTTTCGAAAAAACATGATTAAAATCAATAAGTAATTTTTGAATGCTCTGGACTTAAAAGAAAGACTTAAAAAAGTCTGATGGAGTTGCTGACACATATCATTATCAAAATTGACAGAGGTCATTCTGCATGCTTTGGTGGCAAGGTAATTTTGTGCCAGATTATTAAACCAAAAACAAATCATTATGAAAAAGTTTTACATACTTACAGCACACTTATTTATAGCACAACTGCTGTTGGCGCAAACTCCGATTATTTTCCGCCCCTCACCCGGTAGTAATGACGGCACAGATGAAGGAGGTGCTTCAGGCGGCAAAGATGCCTGGGTATATGAAGGTGATGCAGCCACCAATTACGGAACCAGCGGTTATATTCAGGCGCTGCCAATCAGCAACTGCAATGCTACCCACTGCGAAGCTTTTATACAGTTTGATTTATCATCATTACCCGCTGATGTTGATTCAGTATTCTTTGGTGTAAAGCATTATCCGCACACATCCTATTGCTATTCGGGCTGTGATGCCGATTTTTATTTTGCCCTTATAGCTGCTGCGTGGGACGAAACAACCATTAATTATAACAACTTCCCGGCACGCGGAAGTGATATTTACGGTCCTGTAAATATTTCATTTCCCAACGATTTTGGTTTTGTAGAATACGACATCACTGCTGCTTACCGTAACTGGAAAAATGAAACAGTACCTAACTATGGATTTAATATTTACAGCCCTACTATTACCTGCAACAACGCAGCCGTTTTCTTTAACATTGCTTCGTCAGATGATACTGAAGAAGCTAACCGTCCTTACCTGAAGATATTTACTACTCCTGTAGGTATTGAGTCACAGCTTTCCAAACAAATGGGTTTACAATGCTACCCTAATCCGGCAGGCAATCAGACTACTTTTGAATTTACCTTAGCTGCTGCACAAAACTTAGTATTTGAACTGGCAGATGTAACCGGAAGATTGATAAACACCCGCGAGTATGCGTTGGCAGCAGGAACTAACAAGCTATCCGTTTCACTTAGTGATGTTAATGCAGGGCTATACTACTACCGCCTAAAAACAAATGCAGGCCAAGTTTCAGGTAAATTAGTTAAAAAATAACACTGCTCATCAGGATACTTTTCTTTTACAATAAATACTTAAAACCTAATAACTATAACCCGTGAAACACATTATCTACTTCCTTTCTGCTTTTCTTTTTTTCGTGCAATTTGCAGCAGCACAAACCCCTATTATTTTTCAACCCGGACCCGGACTAAACGATGGCACTGACGAAGGTGGTGTAAATGGTGGCAAAGATGTCTTTATTGGTGATGCTGATAATATTACCCACGGTACTGAAAACGTATTTTACATCACCCCTATCAGCAATTGCAACGCCACAACATGGATTACTCTGTTTAAATTTGACATAAGCACACTGCCGGTTGAAGTTGACTCCGTTATGTTGGTTATTAACCACACCAATCCGGGAACGTATTGCTATTCCAACTGTGTGGCAGATTTTCATCTGGCTGCTATAACTGAGCCCTGGAGCGAAACAACCGTTTCTTTTTCAGCTCGCCCCGCCAAAGAAAGCACACCTTTTTATTCCATACTTAACCACAACTGGAATGATTCACTGAAAGTAAAAGAATACGATATTACCCAAACCTACCGCAACTGGGCAACTGAAACAATACCCAATCACGGATTTGAATTCTATTCTGAAACCGTAGGTTGTAACAATGCAGCAGTAGTTCTATATGGTCCTACCTCAGACGATACCACCAGTGCAGGAGCAAATCGCCCTTACCTGAAAATTTATCCTACATCGGTTGGTGTGCAATCATCCCTTGCTGCGCAACTTGGCTTACAGGTTTATCCAAATCCTGCTACTAATTATGCTACATTGGAATTTACATTAGCTGCTGCTCAAAACATAGTGTTTGAACTGGCAGATGTAACCGGAAGATTGATAAACACCCTCGAGTATCCGCTGGCAGCAGGAACTAACAAGCTATCCGTTTCACTTCGTGATGTTAATGCAGGGCTATACTACTACCGCCTGAAAACAAATGCAGGCGTTGTTTCCGGAAAACTGATAAAGAAGTAGAAGGTTTTATTATAAAAACAAATAGCCCCTGTGCTTTTGGCGCAGGGGCTATTATCAAGTTTGCTGTAAACTTCTATGGAATAGTTATTGTTCCTACCATACTGCTATGGCTTGTACAATAATAAACGAGCGAGGCAGGTGCATCCATAGGAACTTTAAAGGTAACTGTTCCGTTGGTTACCATATCTGCGCTTACACCCGTTGTAAAAGCGGCTCCTCCGTTGGTGGTTGAAATTCGGAATGGGTGACTGGATGCATTGATTACAAAGGTATAAGTAAGCCCGCGCATTAAGGTAAGCGTGGGATCAGTATTATCGCCACCTACATAATCAGAAGTATTTCCAACAATGTAATCACTGCTGCCGCTGGCAGTTACGCTAAATGAAGCAGCTATGGTTCCTGTTGGGCCTGTGGCACCTGCATTACCTGTAACTCCTGTTGCTCCGGCTGGGCCTACTGCACCTGTTAATCCGGTTGCACCTGTTGCTCCGGCTGGGCCAACTGCACCTGTTAATCCGGTTGCTCCTGTTGCTCCGGCAGGGCCAACTGCACCTGTTAATCCTGTTGCTCCGGTTGCTCCGGCTGGGCCTACTGCTCCTGTTAATCCGGTTGCTCCTGTTGCTCCGGCAGGGCCTACTGCTCCTGTCAATCCGGTTGCTCCTGTTGCTCCGGCAGGGCCGGTAAGACCTGTTGCACCAGTTGCTCCTACACTACCGGTTATTCCTGTAGCACCTGTATTACCGGTTACACCGGTTGCACCCGTAGCTCCTGCAGGACCTTGAATTAGTCCTGCATCGGTCCATGAACTGCCAGTCCAAACCCAAAGGTGTCCGGTATCTTGTGTAATATATCCATCACCCTGTGAGTTACCTGTTAAAGGAAGACTAGCTGCATTGGCAACACTGCCTTGTATTACTACTGATGTGCCATCATTACCAGCTAATCCGGTTGCGCCTGTAGAACCAGTTACACCTGTTGCACCTGTTGGACCTTGGGCTCCTGCACCAGTAGCACCTGTTGGTCCAGCAGGGCCTGTAGCACCAGGCGTTCCTGAAGTTTTAGCATACAAAGCATAAGGCACTGAAATAAGTTGTTGTGTTCCCATACTTAAATAATTTGTTCCTCCACTTGCATCCATCAATACTTCAACATAAAAGGCATCAGTTCCCCAACCAATAGAAGAGAATGTACCGCTTACATTGCTTCCTGCACCAATCTGAACATTGAATAATCCAAAACCATTTGTTGATACCGCATGTGTTTCAGAATAAACTACTGCACCACCTGAGGTTCCGCTATGTAGTTTAACTTGTAATCCTATAGCCTGATTGGGTAGAACATTGCCGCTGTTATCTCTTGCTACACCCTGGTAATTCATTTTTTCAGGAGCCTGCGCAAAGACAGGCATTACAAAAAGTGTTACTAATAAGACGACAACACTTTGAGTTAGATTTTTAATCATGGAAACTATTTTTTATTTATGATATTTATGAGATGGTAAAACAAAGGATTTAAAATTACTAAAACAAAAAATAATCATAGTTGGTTCATCTGCACGAAAGTTAAAATCTCACAACAGAAAAAGTGTGTTTAAATAAAAAAGCTACCGAATTTCGGTAGCTTTTTTATTTAGACTGCAATCAGAGATAGTCTATTTATTTCCCGCTTTCATTTTTTTTGCCATTTGTTCCTTCTCCATAGTTTTTTCCTCAACAAACCTTTTCATTTCTTCTGGGTTTGTTGTTATAGGAGCAACGTATTTTGCATTTTTTGTATTGTCTTCGAACGGTTGGTTAATATCAACACCAAATCTGTGGTCTTGATAATACTTTCTTTTAGCCAAAACTCTGTAAGAGAATTCAATACTTGACTGACCATTATTTTTTTCCTTAACAGTAAATTTGTTGTTTTCTTTCAGAACATAAACTCCGTTACACTCTCCGTTTTCCTGAATAAACACTTGCATTGGATGTTCGGCATCAATTTGAACAGTCTCCATAAATAAGTCATCAAGAATTATGGTTGCAACTCCGTTAACAAGTTTTCCGCTACCGATATCTTCAAACCATAATTCAGGGCTTTCGGTACAATAAAGTAATTGGTTACCTTTTGTTGTTGGAACAGAAGCAGATTTTGCTCCTGTAACTGCAAAATTACCTGCTCCATATAAAGCATATGCTGAAGTTGGTCCATAACCATAAACACCTGTACCTGTATAGTAATTAACTGTTCCGAAGACACCATAATCTCTTGTATTTGGCATATCAGTATAAGCTGCTGCCCATGCAAGACCAAAAACTGACGCTCCCCACAAACCATAATCACCCAAAACTCCAATTTCATTTGAAGTATAGCTGTTGGAATACCCATAAACACCTGCAGATCCAAGACCTGAAGCATTAGCTTCCCCTCTAACTCCAAAGGATGTGGTGCCTGATGAAGTGTTTGTATTCTGACCAAATATGACAGGTAAATTGTCAGCATCCTGAACCGCATGTAACTTAGAAATAGGTGCAGTGGTTCCTATTCCCAAGCTACCATTGTTATAGATGGCCATTACACCAACACTTGGTGAAAATATTCCTGTATAAGTTGCCTCATTATATAATCCTGTATTTTCAGAACTATTTCTAAACCAACTTCCAGTTCGGGTTTCTCCACTTATCCAACTATTTGCGCCTTGAGGACCTGCGTATTGGTTTTGAATGTAATTCCCATTGTCATTAGTAGTTAAAAATCTGGTCCATGCTTGAGTAGAACTACCATTTGTTTTTCTAAACCAAATATCCTGGTCAAAGAAACTTCCTGCAATTTGCATTGCGTAATTATTGCCATTATTACTGTGACGTGTGTCAATCAGGTGCCACCAACTTGAAGCTCCTGCAGGATAATTTGTAGGTGCTGATGTTTCAAAAAAACCGGATTGAGCACCTGCATTTCCTTGAAGACCTGCATCATTTCTAGTTTCAGTTCTAACATTGCTGTTTCCAAATCCAAAAGTTCCGCTATTCAAATCAAGTTTATATCCAGGCGAAGCACTGCCAATTCCAACGTTTATTCCATTGTCAAAAATCTGACTGCAAACAGCAGATGTACCATTAGATTTAACAACATAATTAGGAGTACCACAACCAACAGGTCCGGCCGGACCTGTTGCACCAACTGCACCGGCAGCACCAGTTGGACCTGTTGAACCATTAGTTCCATTTGAACCATTTGCTCCGGTAGGTCCTGTTGCACCATTGCTTCCAGTTGCACCTGTAGCTCCACGTGGAACTGTAAAATTAAAAATTGCAGCACTGCTGGTTCCTGTATTTGTTACTGAAGCGCTTGTTCCAGCTGCTCCGGTTGTTGTGGTGCCGATTGTTATTGTTGCGGCTGTACCAGCTGCTCCAGTTGGACCAGTAGGCCCTGCTGCACCAGTAGCTCCATTAGTTCCGTTTGTACCCGCAGCACCTGTTGGGCCTTGAGCACCTGTAGCGCCTGTTGCACCATTAGTTCCATTTGTGCCGGCAACACCTGTTGGGCCTTGAGCGCCAGTAGCGCCTGTTGCACCATTAGTTCCATTTGTACCAGCTGCCCCTGTTGGGCCTTGAGCGCCAGTAGCACCCGTTGCACCATTAGCTCCATTTGTACCAGCAGCACCTGTTGGGCCTTGAGCACCTGTAGCGCCTGTTGCACCATTAGTTCCATTTGTACCCGCAGCACCTGTTGGGCCTTGAGCGCCTGTTGCTCCATTAGTTCCGTTTGTACCAGCTGCACCTGTTGGGCCTTGAGCGCCTGTAGCACCGTTAGTTCCATTTGTACCAGCAGCTCCTGTTGAACCTTGAGCACCTGTAGCGCCTGTTGCTCCATTAGTTCCATTTGTACCAGCAGCCCCCGTTGGGCCTTGAGCTCCGGTAGCGCCAGTTGCTCCATTAGTTCCATTTGTACCAGCAGCCCCCGTTGGGCCTTGAGCTCCGGTAGCGCCAGTTGCTCCATTAGTTCCGTTAGCGCCTGTTAAACCAATAGGGCCTTGAGCACCAGTAGCGCCAGTTGCTCCATTAGTTCCATTTGTACCAGCAACCCCCGTTGGGCCTTGAGCTCCGGTAGCGCCAGTTGCTCCATTAGTTCCGTTAGCGCCTGTTAAACCAATAGGGCCTTGAGCACCAGTAGCGCCAGTTGCTCCATTAGTTCCGTTTGTACCGGCAGCTCCTGTTGGACCTTGAGCACCAGTAGCGCCAGTTGCTCCATTAGTTCCGTTTGCACCGGCAGCTCCTGTTGAACCTTGAGCACCGGTAGCGCCATCGTTTCCGTTAGTACCTGTTAATCCAGTAGGACCGATTGGACCCTGAGCACCTGTTGCGCCATCATTTCCGTTAGCACCTGTTAATCCAGTAGGACCTGTAGGACCGATTGGACCCTGAGCACCGGTAGCACCGTCATTTCCATTAGCTCCTGTTGCACCTGTATTTCCTTGAGGTCCTGTAGCTCCTGTCAATCCAATTGGACCCTGAGCACCGGTTGCACCTGTTAAACCTGTAGGACCGATTGGACCTTGTGCACCTGTGGCGCCATCGTTTCCGTTAGCACCTGTTGCGCCTGTTAATCCAGTTAAACCTGTAGGACCGATTGGGCCCTGAGCACCAGTAGCACCATCGTTTCCGTTAGCACCTGTTGCCCCAGTTAATCCAGTCAAACCTGTAGGACCGATTGGACCCTGAGCACCGGTAGCGCCATCGTTTCCGTTAGCACCTGTTGCACCAGTTAATCCTATTAAACCTGTAGGACCAATTGGACCTTGTGCACCTGTGGCGCCATCGTTTCCGTTAGCTCCTGTTGCACCAGTTAATCCAGTCAAACCTGTAGGACCGATTGGACCCTGAGCACCGGTAGCGCCATCATTTCCGGTAGCGCCTGTTAATCCAGTTAATCCAGTTAAACCTGTAGGACCGATTGGGCCCTGAGCACCAGTAGCGCCATCGTTTCCGTTAGCTCCTGTTGCACCTGTATTTCCTTGAGGTCCTGTAGCTCCTGTTAAACCAATAGGGCCTTGTGCACCCGTAGCACCATCGTTTCCGTTAGCACCTGTTGCGCCTGTTAATCCTGTTAAACCTGTAGGACCGATTGGACC
>CANJWH010000046.1 GCA_947478465.1 Bacteroidota bacterium | reverse complement strand
CAGCTTTCTTAGCGGCTGGTTTTGCAGCGGCTTTCTTTGCTGCAGGTTTTTTTGCTTTTGCCATGGTGTTTTTTGTTTTTTTTAGTTAAACAATAATTATTGGTTTTAAACATCTCAAATGTATGCTGAGATTTTTTTTCGCTAACAACTTTCTAAATAAGTTTTTAACTATTAATTGTTAATTAGTGAATTGTAAAACCGGGACTATAACGTTAGTGCTGAACTAAAGGTTACACTTTTTTACTTTCCTTTAAAATCAATACATGTACAGGGTGTTATATATTTTATAAAAATATATAATTTCAGTTTTTGTCTTTTTTTTGAATGAAAATCAACTAACAGTTTTTTGATTTTCTTCTTTTTTTGTTGAAAAGCAAAACCGAATTTTTAGATTTGTAGCAATAAATAACAGAATATTTTTTTTGGGATTTTAAGATTTACAGACACTGATTTTGTGCCCGGAAATGAAGTTTCAACAAAGTGAATTTATTCTGCTGACTGGAAGATCTGGAGATCGTAAAGCTTTTTATAAATGCCGTTCTTGCTCATTAATTCGTTATGTGAACCTGTTTCGGCAATTTCTCCTTCCTGCATCACCACTATTAAATCAGCTTGTTGAATTGTGGAAAGGCGATGTGCAATTACTAATGATGTGCGATGTTTCATCAGGTTGTTAAGTGCGTCCTGAACGAGTTTTTCAGATTCTGTGTCAAGCGCAGAAGTAGCTTCATCCATAATCAAAATTGGTGGATTCTTCAAAACGGCACGGGCAATACTCAGACGCTGGCGCTGCCCGCCAGATAGTTTACCACCCCTTTCTCCAATGCTTGTTTGGTAGCCTTCCGGAAATTGAATAATGAAATTATGAGCGTTAGCAATCTTTGCAGCTTTCTCAACTGCTGTAGGCGGAACATTAGGCATTCCCAGTGCAATATTTTTAAAAATGGTATCATTAAATAAAATGGATTCCTGAGAAACAACACCCATCAACCCTCTCAAATCTTGCAGGCTGTAGTTTTTAATATTTACGCCATCAATCAGAATTTCGCCTTCAGTAATATCATAGAAGCGGGGTAGCAAATCTGCAAGAGTAGATTTACCTGCTCCTGACTGACCAACCAACGCAATGGTTTGTCCTTTGCTTATTTTAAGGTTTATGTTTTTAAGTACATGACCTTTTCCATAAGTGAAACTTACGTTCCGGAATTCAATACTATCGGTAAACTTTTTCACCGGAACCGGATTTGCAGCTTCACGGATTTTTTCTTCTGCATTTAGGATTTCATTCACCCGATCCATAGAAGCTATCCCTTTTTGTAATCTGAAAAAACCTTCACTGAATGATTTTGCTGGTGGCATCAATTGTGAGAAGATGGCTATATAGGCGATAAAGAACTCACCTGTAAGTGCAGAATTTTTGTCCAATATCAGATTACCCCCGAACCATAATATTGCAACTATTACAATAGCCCCCATAAATTCGCTAACGGGCGATGCAAGGTTTAATAAACGATGAACGCGAACCATTATTTTAAAGAACATCTCATTACTGCTGCTGAATCGGTTTTCCATAAATGGCTGTGCATTGAATGCTTTAATAATTCGCATTCCTGAAATAGTTTCTTCCAGTGTTGAGATGATTTCTCCTAAGCGGCTTTGTCCTTTTTTTGCTGAACTGCGGAGCTTGCTCCCTATCTTACTTATTAAATAGCCACTAACCGGTAAGAGTACTAAAACAAAAACAGTAAGCTCAGGACTCATTATAAATAAGGTAGCGAGAAAAATTATAAATGTTACGGGTTCTTTAAACAGCATTTCAATGGAACCGAGAATAGACCATTCTATTTCTGAAATGTCACTGGTGCTTCTTGAAATGATGTCCCCTTTCCTTTCATTAGAATAATAGGAGAGGGGTAGTACTAGAATTTTTGAGTAGAGTTTTTTGCGCAGGTCACGAACTACACCTGCACGAACAGGAGCTATAAAATAGAATGCCAGGTAGCGGGTAATGTTTTTCAGAAGAAATAAAACAATTACTGCTATACATATAATAAGGAGTGCATTTTTTGCACCGTGAACTGAAATGTATGAGTTCAGCCGATAGTCAATATAGTTCATCAGTGCATCTGGCGAGAATGAAAATGTAACTGGTGTAGTGTTTTTTCTTTCTGAGCTGCTAAACAGGATTTTCAAAAAGGGAATTATTGCCGCAAACGAAACCAGGGAGAACAGCGTGCTGAGCAAATTGAAAAATGAGTTGGCCGCAATCAGTGATTTATAATTGCCGAGGTAAGATAATATGCCGAGAAATTTTTTCAATGGTGCAAGTGAAGCGGCAAATATAATGTGTTTCCGTCATGCTGAACTTGTTTCAGCATCATGTTGTGATACCCTGAAATCAGTTCAGGGTAACCTTAGTTACATCCTAATAGCGAAATGCCGAATAAATGTATTTTTGCCTGCCCAACATAAAAACAATAAAAATGAAAATGACATTAATTAAGTATTTCTCTTTTCTGTTAAGCCTCTCTATATTGATAATTTCCTGCTCAAACGGCAAATCAAAAATAAGCGGTAACATTGAAAATGCTAAAAACGAAACATTGTTTTTTGAGCAACTGACATCAACCAAAGTCAATAAACTTGATTCGGTAAAGATTGAAAAGAACGGAGATTTTAAAATGAATGTTAAAATTCCCGAATACGGATTTTACCGTGTGCGTTTGAGCGACAACAATTTTATAACGATGTTACTTGATTCAACTTCCAACGTTGAATTGACTGCGAATGCATTAAATATGCAGGATGGTTATACTATAAAAGGTTCCCCCGAGTCGGAGAAAATAGCCAACCTATTTAATGGAATGAAACAATCTTTTGCAACACGTGATTCATTAAGTAAGCTATATAATATGTTGGCTCAGGAAGGAAAACTTGATTCTATCACTGCAGCTTCGCTTACTTCTCAGTTTCTTTCTATTAATGCTGCTAACCGCGAATATGTTTTAAGTTTCGCTAAAGAAAACAATAGTTCATTACTTCCTCTATTAGCAGTTGAATATCTGAATCCACAGGAAGATGTAAATGAGATAGCTAAGATTGTAGAAAGCTTAAATACTAATTTCCCCAACTCGGATTATGTAAAACCGCTTGTGGCAAGAGTAAATGAGATGAAACGTTTGTCGGTTGGTTCAGAGGCTCCCGAAATTATGGTGAGTGATCCTGAAGGTAAGCAGATCGCACTTTCTTCTTTTCGCGGTAAGGTGGTGTTGATTGATTTCTGGGCTTCATGGTGCGGACCATGCCGTAAAGAAAATCCAAATGTGGTCAAGGTTTATGCAAAGTATAAAGACAAAGGTTTTGAAATTTTCGGTGTCTCATTGGATAAAGAGAAAGGTGCATGGTTGCAGGCAATTCAAGCAGATAAGCTCACATGGAAACATGGTAGCGAACTAGCTTTTTGGAATTCGTCTTTTGTAAAAACCTATAATATTGACGGTATTCCAAAAACTGTTTTAGTGGATAAAAACGGAATTATAATTGCCAAAGATTTGCGTGGAGCGCAGTTAGAGCAGAAGCTGGCTGAAATTCTGAACTGAAATTTAAAAACTCGTTTATGAAAAAAATATTCTCAACTCTTTTTCTTGCTCTTCCGTTTTTTCTCTCTGCCCAGGAAGAAAAGCCTTACTTCCAGCAAGAGGTAAACTACACCATTCATGTAAAACTGGACGATACAAAGCATGAGCTGAATGCTGATATCAGCATGGAGTACATCAATAATTCACCTGATTGGCTGGATGTGATTTATATTCATCTGTGGCCCAATGCTTACAAAAATCACACAACGGCTTTAGCAAAACAGCAGGTTGAAAATGGTGAAACCAAACTGTATTATGCCAGCGAAGAAGATCGCGGCTTTATAGATAGCCTTAACTTTAAAGTGAACGGAGCTGCTGTAAGATGGGAATATGATTCTAAGAACATCGACATTTGTAAACTGGTTTTAACTGAGCCATTGAAGCCAAAGGGTAAGCTTACTATCACTACTCCTTTTCACGTAAAGGTTCCTTTGGGCGAATATTCACGCCTTGGACATTTGGGTCAGAGCTACCAAATAACTCAGTGGTATCCCAAGCCGGCTGTGTATGACCGCAACGGATGGAATCCTATTCCTTATTTAGATCAGGGCGAGTTTTATTCTGAGTACGGAAGTTTTGATGTGAGCATTACCTTGCCTAAAAACTATGTGCTGGGTGCAACAGGCGATATGGTTGATGGAGAAGCAGAGTTGAAATGGCTGAATGAAATTGCCGAGCAAACAAAAAACAAAACTTCTTATGGTGACGGAAAAACTTTTCCCAAATCATCGGATGATATGAAGACGTTGCGCTTTAAACAAAGCAAGGTGCATGACTTTGCATGGTTTGCAGACAAACGCTACAACGTGCTAAAAGGTGAGGTGGAAATGCCTGAATCAAAACGTAAAGTAACAACATGGGCTATGTTTACGGATGGTGAAGCTGACCTTTGGAGCAATGCAATTGAATACTTGAACGATGCTACTTTATTCTATTCTCAGAAAGTGGGCGAGTATCCATATAACCATGTTACTGCAGTTGACGGAGCTCTTAGTGCAGGAGGCGGAATGGAGTATCCTAACATTACAGTTATTGGAACCTCCGGAAATAAAAGAACGCTGGAAGAAACCATTATGCACGAGGTGGGACACAACTGGTTTTACGGAATTCTGGGAAGCAACGAACGTGTTCACCCCTGGATGGATGAAGGCTTCAATTCGTTTATTGAAGCTCGCTACATGCGCAACAAATATCCAAACATGACTTTTGCTGATGTGCTGGATGGCAATTTGCCTGCGCCAGCATTGCGGTTTTTGGGTGCTGATAAATTTCCTCAAGGCGCCATGAATGAATTGGGTTATTTGTTTTCGGCCCGTCATAATCTTGATCAACCTGTAGAATTGCATTCAGCGCAGTACATGAAAATAAACTACGGAACCATTGTGTATATGAAAACAGCTCTCGTTATGGATTACCTGATGGGTTATTTGGGCGAAGAAAAAATGGATGCCATCATGCACAACTATTTTGACCAATGGAAATTCAAACATCCGCAACCCGAAGATTTTAAAAAGGTAGCAGAAGAGCGTGGCGGTAAATTAGATTGGTTCTTTGATGATATGGTTAACACCACCAAAAAATTAGACTACACAGTTTGCTCAGTTAAAAAGGATGATGAGCGCAAAACATGGAAACTGAAAATCCATAATTGCGGAAAAATAGCAGGCCCGGTTTCCATCACTGCATATAATAAGGACTCAGCTATGAAGACCGAATGGTTTGACGGGTTTGCCGATTCACGCACGTTGGAATTTCCGGAAGGCAATTATGATAAATTTATAATCAATGAAAAAGCGCCTGAAATTGACAAGAACAACAATACCATCCGCACCAAAGGTTTGATGAGAACAGTTGAGCCTTTGCAAATTAAATTTCTTGGAACGCTGGAGCGTTCAGACCGCACGCAATTATTTTTCTCACCTGTTATCGGTTGGAATAACTATAACAAGACTTTGCTGGGTGCTGTATTTTACAACAGTTTTTTCCCTGCCAATAAATTAGACTATACTCTTATGCCTTTATATGGAACAGGCAATAATGATTTTGCAGGCTACTTTAATGTTGGTTATACCTTCCATCCTGCCGGTTCTTTTTTACAGGACTTGAGGATTGGTGTTGCCGGTCAGCGCTACGGATATTTTTACCGTCCTGATGTTGGCTACCTTAATTATAATGTATTTAAACCCGAGGTCAGTTTCAGTATTAAAAGAGACCCGCGCAGTTCTGTTTCCATGAATTTCCGTTTCAGACATACCAGTGTTTCAAAAGAAATTCCGGCATTTGATGCTTCACAAAACGGATACGTTGGAAACAATACTTATTATTATGTGAACGATTACACTCAGACATTTCTAGACAGCCGCAAAATAAATCCGTGGTCTGGAAAAATTAATGTGCAGCAGGGCAGAGGTTTTGTAAAAGCATCAATTGAAGCAAAATACCGCATCAGCTTTAAAGGAAAGAACAAAGGATTTGATATCCGTTTGTTTGCCGGGCAGTTTTTTATCAAAGACAACACTGGTCCGTATCGCTTTCGTATGGCCGGACAGCGCGGTTTTCAGGATTACCTGTATGACGATACCTTTCTGGGAAGAACAGATACAAAAGGTGTTTTCTCACAACAGTTTACTGAAACGGATGGTAACTTTAAAGTGCCTACTTCAGTGGGACAAACATCTGACTGGCTGATTGCTTTGAATTTGAAAACTTCTGTTCACCGCAAAATTCCGCTGAATATTTATGCGGATTTCGGAACATACAAAGACGCGAAGAATGCATATCCGGGTTCTAAGTTTCTGATGTTTAATGCCGGGCTTTCTGTGCCGGTTGTACCTAATGTGTTTGAGATTTATTTTCCTTTGTTAAGCTCGTCTGATATTAACAGCAACCTTGACCTTATGACCAAGAACTACTGGCAGCGCATCCGTTTCTCAATTAACTTCAACAACATTAATCCGTTGAAGAGGGTGAGAGCGATTAAGCCGAATTAAGTTTATTCGGGATGATAAATCCGTTCTGCACTTTTATAAACATCCTCTTTTTTGAGCGACATTTTTTTCATTTTTTGCTCAGAGAATAGTGGCATCTGGTCGGTATAGTGCGGACTACCCGGCATACTTGATGCACCAAATGCATTAATGGATTCTATTTGCGGACCTTCTTTTGTAAACTGAACCAACTGCACATATCCGTCACCGGCTTTCATGCGGATGCGGCCATCGGGTAAAATATCCCCGAACACAGCGCGGATAGCGTCAGGTCCTCCGTTCAGTCCATAAAATTTTCCGGCACGTTCCAGCACCTGAACTTTGCCAAGCGGAATATCAATTGTTCCAAAGTGTTCCATCAAATGTGCTTTTGCTTCACGCACACAGGCAACCATCAACTCTTCCATTTTGGTGTCATCTTTATCTACTCCATGCCTGCGTTCGCCAGGACCTTGTAACAATCTGTATATTGAAAAAAGAAAAACTGGAAAATTGCGGTCAAGTGTATCTGCTGTGCGGTCAAAATTTTTAATCCGAATGATGGCATCAGCTATGTCGGGATACTTTGCCGTATCGAGTTGAAAGAATTTGTCCATCCAGAAATCACCTTTAAATGTTACTCTCTTCGGGAAAGTATGATCGTATTTCAAATCTTTAAAATTCTGAAAACTCAATGTTGAGTTGGCGTATTTCTCATTCATTATTTCCTCAAAGCGCAGGCTTCGGTTGTTGTACTGTTCAACGTAACCAATGCCCGGATTGAATTGCGGAAGTGTACAATTATTACCATCGCAGGTAGCTTCATAACCTGCATTGTTGGTATTGAACACATAGCCACAATCGGGATTCAGAAAATGTGCGAGGCTGTCTATTGGTAGATATTTTTTATCCCATAGCGTTGCAGAGGTATCACCCGGCAAAACTTTTTTCCAGTTGTAATGCCTGTCGCGGTGGGGTATTAAACCGTTAGCGATAAAAAATATGGTGTCGTTTTTATCAGCGTAGGTAATGTTTTGGCGCGATAAGCCCTGAACATCCAATGCTTTTTTGAACTCGGTAAAATTGCGGGCCTTGTTCATGCGAAACCATTGCACCGATGGTTTTAGTTCCAGCAGTGCCGGCATGCGCAATGAAAAAACTCCGTTGTCGTTTTTCATAGTGGGGCCATAAACGCTGGTCCAGTATTTTTTGCGCACATGCAGCTTGAAGTTTTTCTTTTTGCCAAGCGCCACCACTAATTTCGCGTGGTGCGTTTCTAATTTTTTCCATTCACCATCAAACTTATACCAGTTCTTTTTGTGCGGATGCATGTTTAATTTGTACACATCAATTTCATCTAACTGCCCGGTTGTATGTCCCCATCCTAAGTTTTCATTCGTGCCCAGGAAAATTGTTGCCGAGCCGTGAAACAGTGCACCTATAATATTCCATCCCTCTTCGCTGCAGACATGCGCCTCGTACCATGAGAGCAAACCCTCAATCGGCTGATGTGCATTTACCGCCAGAAAGGTATTTCCGTGCTCTGTTTTAGTAGAGTTAAAAGCAAAAGCATTTGAGCCAATTCCGTCTTCGGGCTTGGGCATATCTTTTATAATGCGGCCGTCCACCATTTTAGTCACTGTGCCCTGCACGCCTCCCATGAGCGCCATGCCCAGCATGTAGCCCTGCACTATATCCTGCGGACGAATAGGCAACAATTTTTTATCCCATAATTTTTCAGGGTGCTTTGTTAAATAGGCATTGGCGCCTGCTGCATAGCCTTCCAGTACGCGTTTAAAATCATCAGGAATTTCTTTTTCATAATTTTCTTCCACATAGTCTGATGTGCCCAGAAACTGAACTGCAAAATCTATTTTAGCTCCTTCCATACCAAGGCGTTTGCCCAGTAAACCTTTTATGGCACTCAATAAATATTGAGAGTTGCTGCTATCATCCTCGGCTGTTGCCCATGCCAGACCAAAAGCCGCTTCGGCATCGGTTTTCCCGAAAATATGTGGCACTCCAAAACTGTCGCGTACAATTTCAATGTTTTTGGTGTTGATGGTTTGCGCGGAAATAAAAAAAGAAGAGAACAGACAAAAGGCAATAGAAAAATAAATGCGCATAAGGAGAAAATATTTATTTGCCGAAAATAACGCAATTCAAAGTACAAATGACACATAATGAAATGTATTGCCTGCAAATTTTACTTTTGCAGAATGACAATTGCCAAACCATTTCGTCATGCTGAACTTGTTTCAGCATCTCAATATGAGAGACCCTGAAACAAGTTCAGGGTGACGAAATACAATTATCATTAATAATCTTCTATTTTTGAAAGATGTCAGCTGCTGCAAAATCCCGTATTACCTCCATTGACCTTTTACGCGGTGCAGTAATGTTAATTATGGCACTCGACCATGCCCGTGATTTTCTCCACCTTGATTTTTTCAATGGCAACGACCCGCTTGATTTTGCAACTACTTCCACACCATTATTTCTTACAAGGTGGATAACCCATTTCTGTGCTCCCGTGTTTGTTTTTCTGGCCGGGGCTTCCATCTTTTTTTCTGGAGTTAAAAAGACTAAGAGTGAGCTGACCCTTTTTTTATTTATGCGGGGTTTGTGGCTCATTATTCTTGAAGTAACGGTTATTTATTTCGGGTGGATGTTTGACCCCACTTTTAAACTCGTATTCCTTCAGGTGATATGGGCAATAGGAGTGAGCATGGTGGTAATGTCGTGCTTTGTTTTTTTGCCCCGCCCTCTCATATTGCTTACCGGCCTGCTTATTATTGCAGGACACAATGCCTTAGATGTTTTTGATGCCGCTAAGGAGGAGCATGCAGGTTTAGTGTGGTCTGTTTTGCACCAGCAGGAAAAATTCAGCATAGCAGAACATCATAGTGTTATTATAGCCTATCCTGTTTTACCCTGGATAGGATTGATGATGACAGGCTATGCTTTCGGAGCATTGTTTTCGGGTGCAGTAAATGAGCAGAAAAGAAGAACAACGCTTATCATTCTTGGTCTGAGTTGCATTGCTTTGTTTGTGGCCCTGCGTTCGGGTAATTTTTATGGTGATGCGCATCACTGGGAAAAACAGAAAACAGATGTGTTCACTGCTCTGTCTTTTATTGACTGCACCAAATATCCGCCCTCACTGCTTTATTTATTGATGACCATAGGACCTGCTTTACTCTTTCTTGCTTTTGCCCAAAATCTGAAAGGCAAACTGGTAGAAGCTATAAGTATAATAGGACGTGTTCCTCTCTTCTATTATATACTGCATATCTATCTGCTGCATATAATAGCAGGTGTTTTGTTTTTTGCCACCGGACATACCTTGGGCGAAATTGATTTTGAACGCGAACTGCCCGAAGCACCTGAAAACTTCGGCTTCCACCTCTGGCAGGTTTATCTCATCTGGCTCTTTGCTATTGCGCTGCTGTATTTTCCCTGCAAGTGGTATAACAGCTATAAAAGTTCGCACTCTTATTGGTGGTTGAGTTATTTGTAACCATTGTCACCCTAAGTTAGTCAACCCCTTTAGATAATCCTCAATCTTCTTCACTTGTATTCCGAGCATACAGTGTCAAAGGGAGTGTCAAGTCAACTTATTCCCAATTTCTTCTTCCAATCCCCAAATCACACCCTTCTTCCTCCCAATCAAACGCCTCTGTTCGTTTCCGACACCTCCCTGCCATCCAATCAACTGCTGCTTCCGGTAAATCAAATCACTCTGCACCTCAGTCAACTCTTGCTGTCACCCAATCAAATGTAACTGCACCTCAATCAAATGCCGCTGTCACCCAATCAAACGTGTCTTACGCTCAGTCAAATGCTCCTGTCGGTCAGTCAAATCGTGCTACACCTCAATCAAATCGTGCTGCACCTCAGTCAAGTGCCTCTGCCACCCAATCAAATGCCCCTACCTCTAAATCAAACCCATCTGTCAATCGATCCGGAAACTATTTTTATAGTAAACTATGTTGTTGAATTGGTCTTTTACACGCTGTGAACTTAAGTATCCTCTGTGTTAAAAGCCCTGTAAAATTTTGCAGGGCTTTTATTTTTCTCTGCGCCTTCGCGCCTCTGCGGTAAAAACCTCCGTGCCCTTGTGTCCTAAGTGGTAAAATATTTTGCGTCCTCCCTCTTTTGCATAATTTCATTTTAATAATACCTTTGCGCCCCTCAAAAAAAAACTAAACAATAACTATTAAATAAGGATATGGAAAATCTGATTTACATTCTTCCCGTGTTTGGATTGGTAGCCTTGGCATACATGGCCATACTTTCAAGCTGGGTAACAAAACAAGATGCAGGCGATGCAAAAATGACTGGCATTGCAAAAAACATTGCAGATGGTGCTATGGCTTTCTTAAAAGCCGAGTACCGTATTCTCGCTATCTATGTATTATTGGCTGGCACAGCCTTGGGTATCCTTTCACAGGTTCCTAAAGTAGCAGCCCATTCAAGCGTTTTGATTGTAGTTGCCTTTGTAATAGGATGTTTCTTTTCAGCGCTTGCCGGATTTCTGGGAATGCGCATAGCAACTAAAGCTAACGTCCGCACCACGCAGGCAGCTAAAACCTCATTGGCTAAAGCCCTGAAAGTTTCTTTCGGTGGCGGAACCGTAATGGGATTAGGTGTAGCAGGTCTGGCGGTATTGGGCTTAAGCTCTTTATTTATCATTTTCTTTTTCCAGTTCATGGGCGGCAATTTTGCAACAGGTGGCGGATACGATGGCATGACCAAAGTGCTGGAAGTATTGGCCGGTTTCTCTTTGGGCGCGGAATCAATTGCGTTGTTTGCTCGTGTAGGCGGAGGTATTTATACCAAAGCTGCTGACGTAGGTGCTGACCTTGTTGGTAAAGTAGAGGCAGGAATTCCTGAAGACGACCCGCGCAACCCTGCAACCATTGCCGATAACGTAGGCGATAACGTAGGTGACGTTGCCGGTATGGGTGCCGATTTATTTGGTTCTTATGTGGCTACCGTATTGGCATCTATGGTGCTTGGTAACTATATCATCCGCGATAATATGGGAAGTTCTAATGCTGAAAATATTTCTGCCGTTTTTGGTGGTATCGGTCCTATTTTGTTGCCAATGGCAATTGCAGGAGTTGGAATCATTGCCTCTATAATTGGTAGCTTTTTGGTAAGCGTTAAAGAAAATGCAAAAGCAGATGTAAACACAGTACAAAGCGCTTTAAACCGTGGAAACAATGTTGCCATGCTGTTAGCATTAGCAGCTTCATACTTCCTTATTAAGTTGATGTTGCCTGAAACAATTCTGATGAGTGCCTTCAACGCAGGTGAGTTCAACGTAATGACTACTTCATCTATCAATGTGTTTTTCGCAGTGTGTATAGGAATGGCAGTTGGTTATTTAATCTCCATGATTACTGAATACTATACAGGTTTGGGCGGCAAACCTGTTCTGGGAATTGTTCAGAAATCAGCAACCGGTGCAGCTACAAATATTATAGCTGGTTTGGGAACAGGAATGCTTTCAACAGCTTTTCCGGTTATCATTTTCGCAGGAGCTATCTGGGGTGCTTATGCCTTGGCAGGTTTCTATGGAGTAGGTATTGCTGCATCAGCTATGATGGCTACTACTGCTATGCAACTGGCGGTTGATGCTTTTGGTCCTATCGCTGATAACGCAGGTGGTATTGCTGAAATGAGCGAATTGCCTAAAGAAGTTCGTGAAAAAACAGACGTTCTTGACTCAGTTGGTAACACAACTGCTGCTGTTGGAAAAGGATTTGCAATCGCTTCTGCGGCTTTAACTGCATTGGCATTATTTGCAGCTTACGTTACACTTACCGGAATTCACGGTATCAATATTTTTGACGCGAAAGTGTTGGCTGCTTTATTCATTGGTGGTATGATACCGGTTGTGTTCTCTGCATTGGCAATGAATTCAGTTGGTAAAGCTGCTATGGACATGGTAAACGAAGTTCGCAGACAGTTCCGCGAAATTCCGGGTATTCTTGAAGGAACAGGAACTCCTGAATACGATAAATGTGTGGAGATTTCTACCAAAGCTGCATTACGTGAGATGTTGGCTCCGGGTGCTATCACTATTGTTACTCCTATTATTATAGGTCTGGGCATGGGCGCTGAAGCATTGGGTGCTTACATGGCAGGTGTTACAGTGAGCGGTGTGCTTTGGGCTATCTTCCAGAACAACGCAGGTGGCGCATGGGACAATGCAAAAAAATCATTCGAGAAAGGTGTGGAAATTGAAGTGAACGGCAAGAAAGAAATGTTCTACAAAAAATCAGAACCGCACAAAGCTGCCGTTGTAGGTGACACTGTTGGAGATCCTTTCAAAGATACTTCAGGTCCTTCTATGAACATCTTAATTAAGCTTTCATCACTGGTTGGTTTAACTATCGCTCCTTTGATTGCAGTAGAGCACTTAGTAAAACACGAAGAACCTAATGCTGTTGTTTCGCCTGCTACTTCATCATTAAATGAAAACACAGAAAAGAATATCACCATCACCGATATCAACGGTGCAGGAACGGTAAAAGAAGAAGTGAAAGCAACTTCGGTAACGGAGTAATCTATTAACAATACGCTATTAAAAACGAAAAGTCCTTTGCCTCGGCAAGGGACTTTTTTATTTTACCTTTGATAAAATTATTGTCGTAATGAAAAAACTCTTTTTGTTTTGCCTGCTCTTCTTTGCAATCATTATAAATACCTATGCAAAGCCCGAGCCCGAAATACATCAAATCTTTGTTCGTTTTACTAAAAACCTTTCTGCCCAGGAATTAAATACACTTGTTCAATCGGTGCAGGGGATAAAACCAACCGACTCAAGAAACCGCTTTCCTTATAAAACCACATTGATTGAATTAAATGAAAATGCGGATTATAAACCTGTTTCAGCAGAGTTGAATAAACTGGAAGTTGTAGCTTATGTTGCTCCGGTTTATCAGACAGGACAAAAAGAATTGATTACCACAGGCGATGAGTTTTTTGTAAAGTTGAATCATGCAGGCGAACTTCAACAACTGCGTGAACTTGCTTTAACAACCAAAACAAAAATCATTGGCGAAAATCAATTCATCAAGAACCTTTACAAACTCAGAGTTGATAAAAATTCTCAAGGAAATCCATTTGAGCTTTCACAGTATTTTATGCAGGGAGGAAAGTTTGCTCATGCACAACCCAATTATAATTTTTCACCAACGGTAACTGTTGACGACCCACGTTTCAATCGCCAGTGGAATTTGGAAAATGTTGGAGGTTCGCAACAATACAACGGCACTCCCGGTGCTGATATGAAAGTAACAGAAGCCTGGCAAATCACCATGGGTTCAGCTGATATTAAAGTAGGAATTCTTGATTCGGGAGTTGATACCTTGCATGAAGATTTGATGGCGAACCTGCTTGCAGGTTATGATGCCTGTCAGGATTCTGTACAAAACACAAAAGGGTATCCTACTCCCAATTTTGACGAAGACGGACATGGCACTTGCTGCTCAGGTATTGTTTGCGCTGTTGCCGATAATGGTCTTGGCATTGCCGGCATTGCACCCAATTGTAAAATCGTTCCCATCAGAGTGTTTTACTACATCACGGTTGGTGTTGGCGGTGACCCAATCCCGTGGTCAACCAGTGAATTTTTTGTAAATGGAATTAGTTACCAATGGCTGGTTGCAGATGTAGATGTTTCAAGCAACTCATGGGGGATAACAGATAATTTCCTCGCGCTTTTCCCGGGACAGGATTCAATTGTGAATATAGCAATCAATGAAGCCGTGAATAGCGGAAGAAACGGAAAAGGTTTGCCTGTGCTGCATTCCAGTGGCAATGACGGATTGACTGACACTATTCCAATCTGGCCTGCACGAACCGAAATTGTCATTTCAGTAAACGCAACCAGTATGTGTGATGAGTGGAAAAGTAACACTTCCTGCGATCATGAAACATGGTGGGGAGGCAACTGGGGTGATGGCCTGGATGTTTCAGCACCCGGAGTAAAAATCCCTGCAACTGATATGAACGGTTCAAATGGTTTCAGTGCAAATTCTAATTATTACAACACCTTTAACGGAACATCGGCTGCCTGCCCCAATGCTGCAGGCGTAATGGCCTTGATACTTTCTATACGTCCTGAATTAACACAGGCGCAGGCTCGTTATATTTTAGAGTCAACATGTGATACTGTTGGCGGTTATGATTACAGCACAACAGGTCCTTCAGGTCCCTGGAGCGATGAACTTGGTCACGGACGTATCAATGCAAAGCGTGCAGTAGAGAAGGCTCGGGATTATGTTATTATTCCACCCTCATTGGAAATTAACGCGTATGTTTATTACAACGATGCCGAACAACGCTCATACCTTCACTATAATGTTGCAAATGCAGGCAGTGTTTTGATTGAATGGTTTGATATTACCGGGGCGAAAGCCTTATTGATTGATGACGATAACCATGCAGCCGGACAATTCAATTTACTAATTGAAGAGCCAAGACATGCAGCGGGAATTTTTGTTGCCCGTTTGAAAATTAATAACAAGGAGCAGATGGTGAAATTTTTTATGCCCGCCCGTAAAACTGAATAGAGTTTATTGACTTTCCCGCACTTTGCGTCTTTGCGAGAAAATCCTCTAATTTTGGCAACAATGAAAAACTTATTTTTCCTTTCTGTTACACTAATTCTGCTTACATCCTGCAGTAAGAGTAATAACAGTAGCAATATTCCTTACGTGCCTGTAAACATTGATATTTATCCCGCCAATCCTCAGTATAATGACATTAATGTTATTGGCGGTTGGCTTTACATTAATGGAGGTTCGCGCGGAATTATCATTTACCGTTTTGCGCAGGACGAATTTTATGCCTTTGACCGTCACTGCACCTACCAGCCAACCAACACTTGTGGGAAAGTAAAAATGGATACCGATAATATTACTTTGGTTGATACCTGCTGTGGTTCAAAATTCATTGTGGTGGATGGCTCAGTAATCAATGGTCCTGCAGGTTTGCCTCTAAAGAAATACCAAACCTATTATGACGGAACAACGCTTCATATTACTAATTAAAATGAGGACTTTTGTATTATCCCTTCTTCCGGTTGCGATGATTTTATTTTCATGCGGAACAAAACAAACGAGTGGTACAAGTCATTACGCTGAAGCAATAGCAGCAATTGATAGCAATAATTATGCTGGAGCTTTGAAACATTTATCAGCAGCTATTGATGCTAAAGAAAGTGATACAACGCTTGCTTATTTATTTTTTCTGCGAGGACAAATGCATGAAAAAACTGGAAGTCTTGATCTTGCTGTTTTGGATTATGCCGAGGCTGTAAAACAAAATCCTTCAGATGTTGACGCGCATTTGAAAACAGGAAACGTTTTTAACCTTTTGGGAAAATATCCAGATGCGCTGAACAGCTACAACAGTGCACTTAAAATTAATCCTGAAAATATTGATTTTTTGCTTAAGCGAGCAGATATTTTAACTGCAACAGATAAAGATTCACTTGCCTTTGCAGATTTCGAGAAAGTGATTTATCTGGAGCCCGAAAACGATTATGCTATTATGAGCCGCGCTTTGATTTACCAGCGATTTAATCAAAAGGATAAATGTTGTGCCGATCTTGAAAAGGCTGCTTCATTAGGCAACGAAACCGCTGAAGAATTTTTATTCAGCATGTGCGGAAAACAAAAATAGAGTATGGGAAATAGTTTCAATAATGCACTTGATAATGCCATAACCGTTTGCTGGCGTTTACTAGAGTTACCGTTGTTTCTATTGCTTTCGGTGCTGATGTTATTCTTCTTTGCATTATGGCTTATTATTAAAAGTCGTTATGAAAAGAAAAATGTAAGTCCTAAACCTGCAATAATAATTATGCTCATTGCATTTATTGTTCTTAGTGCGGCATTGATTGCAGATGTAAAAATAGTTTCCACATTAAACGAAGTACGCGAACTACGCTCACAAATGTTGCTGAAACAAACTACAACTAATACAACTACATCGCAGGGAGCAGTAAAGACAACTTATAATATTGACAGTCTGAATATAGTTCTTTCTGAGAAATTCGGTGACGTTGAAATAGTTTCAAAACCCGAGCGGGAAGCAGTTGATTTTATGGTTTTGAAAATCAAAGAGCCTTTAACACATGCTTATATCTCTATCATTGATTTAACCAATAAAAATCTGGAAGTTGTTATTACTCCGGTGCTAACAGAAAAATGGCTTACCAGTGCTTTTGCCAAACAAAACAATTGTGTGGTTGCAGTCAATGGTGAAGCAGGTATGAACCCGCGTCAGGGTTGTGGCTTTGGAGAATGGATTGGTAACTGGATAGTGAAAGGTAAGACGATTTTACTTATGGATAATGACAAGCGCCCTTTTCTTTCATTTGATAAAAGCAATCACGCAAAATATTTCCGGGAGGAATTAGTGGATAAAACGCTGACAGATGAAAAGTATAACACCATCTGGGGACGTTTTGATATTATTCTGGAAGGTGAAAACCTGGAACGCGAGCCCGGTTGGCAGCAACCACGTACTATTATGGGAATTGATAAAACAGGAGGGAAACTTTTTCTGATGGTAGTAGACGGCAGACAACCTTCTTACAGCATGGGAATAGGATTGAAAGAAGCTGCTGATATTCTTCTGGCACTCGGCTGTTATGAAGCCATGTCGTGCGACCAGGGTGGTTCTGCCTGTATGTATTTGAAAAGTGCCGGAGGCATCGTCTCGCGTCCAAGTGATGATGGAAGAGAACGCTTTACCTACAATCATTTCGGGATAAAGTTTAACGAATGAAAAACAGATTTTTATCGTTTTTATGTTTGTTAACTTTTACTGTTTTGTCATCCTGTTCTAAAAATGAAGCAGGTATTTCCAGAGTTTATATCGAGACTGATATTTCAAAAATAAATACAGAGAAAAAAACACCCTGCACCGTTTCATATAGTAATTCTGAAGCTTATAGTGTATTTGAGCATATGAAAGCAGGCATCATGTATAAAGGAAATCAAAGCCTTGCCTTTGATAAAAAATCTTTTTCCATTGAATTGAGCGAAAAGAGAAAACTGGAAGATATGGAGGCTGATGATGACTGGAAACTGAATGCATCTTATATTGATAAAACCTTTTTACGAAATAAAATAAGTTACGATTTATATCGGCTTTTAAGTGAAGGAAATATTGCCCCAACTGTTTCGTGGGCTGAGGTTTTTCTAAATAATGATTACCATGGTTTGTATCTTCTTACTGATCGAATGGATGCAAAGCGTCTTGGGTTAGATGTGAACGATACAACTGCAGTGTTGTTCAAAGCAGCTCCATTAAGTCAGCCGCCTTTAGTACTTGATTCGCTTCATCGAGTTTATGCTGATTATGTTATGACTGCAGAACGTTGGAACTCATGGACTGAAAAGGGAAGAAAAGAATTTTCTGACGATATTTATTTCAATCAACGTTATCCTAAGTTTACAAAGCAAAACAAGCATTTCGTTATTTATGAGCTAACGGATTTTTTGCACAACTCAACACCCGAAGAGTTTACCAATGAGACAGGCGGAGTTGATTCCGTATTTGATATTGAAAATATTATTGACTTTCACTTATTGTTGCTGATAACAAACAATGGAGATGGCGTGGTGAATAACAATTATCTTTATCGTCAGAATTTACAAACACCATATAAAATTTGTCCTTATGATTTCGACCACAGTTTCGGGCGTGATGGTGATGGTGAGCCTAATCCCGTTAATTTTATTGACTTTAAGAGAAACAGATTAATAAGCAGGCTGATTGAAACAAACGCGTTTAATTATAAAGAACGTTTGAAAGAGAAATATTACAAATTGAAGAGCGAAGAAATTATTACGGTTGAAAGTATCACCGCAATGATTGATTTAAATGCACAAAAAATAAAGCCTTTTGCATTGAAAGATGAAAAGAAATGGAAGTTGGAAGACCATAAATATTTTCAGAATACAGATTATGATAAGGAAGTGGAGTTGATGAAGAACTGGGTAAAACAACACTTGCCTAAAGTGGAAAAATACATTAACGAGTTATGATTGTAGTTACAGGCGCAGCAGGTTTTATAGGGAGTTGCTTAATTGAAAAGCTTAATCGCGAAGAGTATTATGATATTGTTGCAGTTGATGATTTTTCGGATAAAGAAAAGAACAAAAACCTCGAAGGAAAGAGAATATCTGAGAGAGTTGAACGTAAAGTATTTTTTAACTGGTTGAAAGAAAATCAGCGATTGGTTCAATTTATATTTCACCTGGGCGCCCGCACCGATACTACAGAATTCAATAAATCTATTTTTGATGAACTCAATCTCGATTATTCAAAAGAGGTTTGGAATAGTTGCGTTGAGTTTGGATTGCCTTTGGTTTATGCTTCATCTGCAGCTACTTATGGTTTAGGAGAATTGGGTTTTTCTGACAATGACGAAAATATCCCCAAGCTCAAACCATTGAACCCATATGGCGATTCGAAAAATGATTTTGATAAGTGGGTTCTAACTCAGAAACGTAAGCCGTATTTATGGGTCGGCCTTAAGTTTTTTAATGTTTACGGTCCTAATGAATATCACAAAGGGCGAATGGCCTCAGTGATTTTCCATACCTACAACTCTGTGAAACAAAATGGAAAAATGAAATTGTTCCGTTCGCATAATTCAAATTATAAAGACGGAGAGCAGTTGCGTGATTTTATTTACGTGAAAGATATTTGTGATGTGTGTTTTCATTTTATGCTTAACCGCAAACACAGCGGAATTTATAACCTAGGAACAGGCAAAGCACGAACTTTTCTTTCCCTTGCGCAAAATGTTTTCAAGGCAATGAGTATTGCTGAAAACATTGAATTCATTGACACTCCTGAGGATATTCGTGATAAGTATCAATACTTCACAGAAGCAGAAATGGACAAACTTCGTTCTGCAGGTTATGAAAAAGAATTTACCACATTAGAATCAGGGGTTGCTGATTATTTGAAAACTTATCTAGCTTCTCATGAATATTTATGACCTTTACTTTCCACCGGATTTAATTTGTGAATAATACTTCCCGCATATACGCTGTCGTTGCAGTTATTCTTTCACTGCTATTTGTGATATGGAGCGTAACGTTGATTCGTTCTGTAAAACAACAACGCGATGATGTCTCTAATCATGTTGCCGCCATTACGCAGATTAATGCGATAAATCACGCTATACTTGAACTTCAGGCTGTTTACCTTGAAGACAAATACCGAACGAATAGCAATTGGGAATCCGGACTTGAAACCTACACTAAAACAGTAAATAATTTCAGAGAAAGAAATATAGCAAATCCTGAAATGTCAGATTACATTTATTCGCTTGACTCCATTGTTAGAAAGGCCGTGATTATTCACTCGGGAATTTATGAAGCTGAGGAGAAAAGGGAAGCTGAACTAAATCAATTAAAAACGGAGTTTAAAAGTGAGCTGAATGAGGCACTTGAACTAAATGATATAACCACTAATAAGATTAGGGAAAAACTAGCAAAATATTCAGATGAACTCTCATTTAAATGGACTTTGCTCAATGTGCTGGTTATGTTCTCATGCATTCTTGCACTGGTACTTTCTGTGGTCAGTATTTTAAACAGCATCAATTATCAGAAGCGAAAAAAAGCCATGATTGCCTTACGTGCAGAAAAAGACAAAGCACAAAGTTATCTTGACATGGCAGGATCTATACTTGTTGTAATTGATCGCGATCAGCGAATAAGCATGTTAAATAAAAAAGGCTTGGAAATAATAGGACTAACTCATGAAGAAGAGGTAATCGGAAGAAATGCGTTTGATTATTTTGCATCAAAATTTGAGCGGGATCAATTAATTGAAGGATTTAAAAAAGTAATGAAAGGTGAGGCGGAGCTGGTTGAATATTATGAACGTAAGGTGGTTTCTAAAAGAGGTGAGGAGCGAATAGTTGGCTGGCATAACAGTTTGCTTGAAGATATGTCCGGACACGTTATTGGGGTGCTTAGTTCAGGTGATGATGTGACAGAGAAAAAGTTTAGAGAAAAAGCGCTTAAAGAAACTGTAATTAAACTAGAGAAATCAAACGAGCAACTGGAAGGTTTTGCATACATGGCAACGCATGATTTACGCGCACCTGTTGCCAACCTTATTGCTCTGCTTAATCTTTACAATAAAGAAGATCCTGCCGAGGAAGAAAACAAATTCGTCTTTAAGAAGTTTGAAGAAAGTGTGAAAATATTGAACAACACCTTGGGTGATTTGATTGATATTGTAGCTGTGAACAAAAATAAATTTGACGAGAAAATTGACATCAATATTGAAGAAACACTTAAAGATGTAATGGAGAGTGTGAAAGAGGAAATTAATAAGTCAGGTATATTGGTGAGTTTTGATTTTAGTAAATGCAATGATGTAAGTTACCCTGCATCACAGTTTCGCAGTATATTAATTAATATGCTTACTAATGCTATTAAATACCGTTCACTCGATAAGCAAGCAGAAGTTTCAATCACAACTTCGGTTGACAAAGATTTTGTGTGTATTCGTTTTGCCGATAATGGACTTGGTCTTGATTTGAAAAAATATGGCAATAAATTGTTTCAGATGAATAAGCGTTTTCATTTAGGAACAGAAGGGAAGGGAATTGGATTATTCATCATCAAATCTCAGGTAGAGGCTATGGGCGGAAAAGTAGTTGTTGAAAGTGAGCCGGGAAAAGGTGCCGTATTCAGCGTTTATATTAAGAAGTAGCATTTTGATATTTAGGAAATTTCCATAGTTTAGCCCGTTAAATGAAAAGAATAAAACACATAATGCTGGTTGATGATGATGACACAACCATATATGTTACACGCAGATTTATTGAAAAAGCGGGAATAGCCGAAAAGGTAACCAGCAAAAAAAGTGCGCAAGAAGCATTGGCCTATTTCTCGGATTTTGAAAAATATAAAAGTGAACCGGAAAATGAAATAGACCTGATTTTCTTAGATATAAATATGCCTGTAATGGATGGCTTTGAATTCTTGGAAGAATTTGAAAAATTAACCTTTGAACCTGCCCTTAAGAAAGTGAGAATTATTATGCTTACTTCTTCGGTGTTCCATATAGACCGATTTAAATCTCAAAGCTTTCCTAATGTCATTAGTTACATTAGCAAACCCGTTTCTATAGATAGTTTGAGAGATATTGCTGAACGGTATTTTTGAACTATTTACAGAATTATTTCTGAATCAATTTGAGGTATAGTTTTTCAACTTTATCCCGGGCCCATGGTGTCCTTCTTAAAAATGTAAGGCTTGAATTAAGTGAAGGATTGGTGATAAAACATTTTATCCTTACGCGCTCGCCCAATTCTTCCCAGCCATATTCTGCTACAAGGCGTTCGAGTATGGTAGACAATGTTATTCCGTGTAAAGGATTATTGGGTTGTGTGTTGGAGGTTTTCTTATTGTCAGACATTACTTTTCATGAATTTACTGAACAATTATTTTTCTGCTGATTTTTTCTTCTCCTGCCGAAATGCTAACAAAATAAACTCCGCTTTGAAGCTGCGCGCGATTAAAATTAATTTGTTGAACACCCAAAAGTTTTCCTTTGGTTTCAGAATATACTTTTTGGCCTTTCACATCGTAAACATCTAATATAACAGAAGCTGACTTTTCAATATTAAATGAAATTGTCGTGGTCTGTGAAAATGGATTAGGAAAAATAGTTAGTTGATTCTCTGTTTCATTTTCAGCAACCGAAACTAAAGGTTCATCAGTAATGGCAAAGTCCCATGTGCCGCGACCGTAAGTGCCAAATCTAACTGTGTTAAGTGATGGAATAAAATCAACACTTGTAAAATTCTGGTCGGGAGCAGTTATTCCGGCCATGTCAAACCATTCCTGAGTATTGAAATTATAACAATAAGGTCCCGCATCAGTTGCGGCAAACAACAACAATTCAGTTGACGAAAGTTTTAAATCATTGAATGAAGTCTGAGGAATTGAATTGTCTAGTGGTGAAAAATTCTGTCCGTGATTTTCAGAAATAAATACACCCGGGTTGCTGTAACCACTGCCTCCAATAATTACTCTTCCTAAATGTGTTGGGGATGGAATAATTACATTTCCGCGAAAATCAGGTTCGTTAAAGTTTGCAGATAAAGTCCAGGTTTGTCCTTCGTCATCGGAATAAAAAAAGCGGCCTTTGTTTGTAAGAACATATCTATAATTCCAGTCAATGGGAGAATAAGCAATTGCAGTAATTTCATTAGTATTGTTAATGCTGAAATTGTATGGAAGCCTTTCTGCTTCAACATTACCACTGATATATTGAAGGTGCCAGATGTATTGTCCGCTCACATCAGAATCGCCTCCTCCCGTAAATGCGTAATTAAAATCAAAAGGGTCAGGCATCATGGGCGCCATCCATTGCCATCCATTTCCAACAAAATCCCAGGAAGCTTGAAAATCACCCAAATCAGCAGCATTGGGATAATACATGGCAAAACCTGGATATACTGTCCACAGGCTACTTCCGTTATTTCCCGAAATAATACTTCCGTAGTCACCACTAATACTTTGTTTAAAACCTAATACACCGCCAGAATCAACTCGGCACTTCTGAAAGCCCTGATCCTGACTTCCCATATAAATATAGTTAGTATTTAATCGATTGGTATAGGTCGAATAAAATTGTCCCGTTCTAATTCCAAATCTTGTAATATTTTCAACCTGATCTAGTTGGTTGAATGATTTAAAAAGTCCACCATCTGTTGAAACCATGATAACTTCGTTTCCAAGCATATCACGCAGCATATCTATTCCATCAATATCTGCATGAAGCGCATAAGGAACATTCCCGTAATATTCACTCCAGTCGTTACGGTCAAACCACGTAGCGCCCTCATTACCACTGATAGATAAATTAGTTGATCCTATATAAAGTCTGTCAGGATTATCAAGCGAACATTTAAAACTGTTGCGCCCCCATAATCCATCTGGTGCAATACCGGTATTAGTCCAGTTTATTCCTGAGTTATCGCTGCGATAAATTTCGTCACTTGAATAAAGAGCAAGATGCACTGTGTCGTTATTTTCTTCAACACCTGTAAGCACAGCTCTTCCGCCTGCACCATTAATAGTGGTAACTAATACAGGTTGTCCTGTATTATCCAGTTTGTAAAAATCGGCTTCATTGATTAAGTATACATCACCGGTTGTCCCATAACGGTCGGTCCAGATGTCGGTATTATCTGCCCAACCTGAATAAGAAATTAAACGAGTGAAACTTTCGCCCAGATCATCAGATCTGTATAATGCTGCAACAGGTTCCCAGGCAGGTCCATAATCCCATTCTAAAACTAACGTGTAGAAAATTTTTGGTTCTGTAGAAGTAACAATAACACGGACAACATTGCCCCAGTCCAACAAGTTCTCTAATCCGGTAGCTGTTTCCCAAGTAAGACCATCGTTATTGCTGTAATAGAAATACTTTCCACCTGCCATAATAAGACGATTTCCGTTTTGCATTTCCAGATGTCTCACGAAAACAATTTCGTTACTCATATAATCATTCAACGGTTGCCAGTTGTTGCCATTCATGGTTCCTTTCCACAATACTCCGCCTGATGAGCCTGCATAAATTGTATTGGTTGAAAAATCAACATCACAGGTGTGCATCCGTCCTGCAATATTGGAGCTACCTCGCTCACGCCATTCACCTGTTAAAGATCCGTTTCCAAGAGTTTCAAGAATTTTTTCGTTTGATTTAAGTTGACCTTTTTTGTATAATTCTTTGCGATATAAATTTCTCTTTTCTGCTCTTTCTTTTCTTGTTTTTTCGTCCATTGCTTGCCAGTCAACTCCTTCGGCTGCCCCATGTTTTTTCTCCCACCACTCTTTACGCCTTTGTTTCATTTCTTCATTTTCCTGAATTTCTGCAGGTGAAGGCTGTCTTTTTTCTTTCACTGAAAAAAGAAACAATAAACATGCTGAACCGAGAATTAAAATAAAAGCAGAGAAAAGAATTTTTGTTTTGTGCATATAAACTACCTTTTAATCACACGCTCATAAAGGCTTTCGTAAAGCGGAAGAATTTTTGAAAGTTCAAAATCTTTTGCGCGTTTCAACGCATTCTTTCGGAAGTTATCGTGTGTTTTTTTGTCTTTTAAAATACTGATTGCATTTTTTGCCATGTCTTCAACATCACCTACATTACTTAGGTAACCAGAAACTCCATGAATATTTACTTCTGGCAAACCACCCGTATTAGATGAAATAACCGGCACTGAAGCTGCCATCGCTTCCAATGCAGAAAGACCAAAACTTTCGGTTTCAGAAGGTAAAATAAAAAGGTCGGCCATTGCTAAAGCTTGTTCAGTGGCCTTCAGTTTGCCGAGAAATTGAATTTCCTCACATGTCCCTAATTCGCGGCAAAGAGCTTCAATTTTGCTGCGTTCAGGTCCATCACCCACCAGCAAAAGTTTGGCAGGAATTTCTTTTCTTACTTTATCAAAAATGCGCACCACATCTTCAACACGCTTTACCGGACGGAAGTTTGAGATATGCAATAATACCTTTCTGTCGCCTGTATTATAATTGAACTTGGTGAGTGCATTTTTCGCTTTGCTGTATAAGTTAATGTCAACAAAATTTGGAATTACCTCAATATCGCGTTTTACATTAAAGAATTTATAAGTATCCTGCTTCAGGCTTTCTGAAACAGAAGTTACTGCATCACTTTCATTAATAGCAAAAGTAATAACAGGTTCAAACGATGAATCTTTTCCTACAAGTGTTATATCGGTTCCGTGCAGTGTAGTGATATAAGGAATTTTTATTCCCTGCGAGGCTAAAATCTGTTTTGCCATATATGCCGCAGAGGCATGTGGAATTGCATAGTGTACGTGAAGTAAATCTAATTTCTCATGTTTTACCACGTCCACTAATTTGCTTGAAAGTACCAGCTCATAAGGTTGGTAATCAAACAAAGGATAATCGCTTACCCTAACTTCGTGATAAAAAAGGTTGGGAGAAAAGCTGTCAAATCTAACAGGCATATCATACGTAATAAAATGTACCTGATGTCCTTTATGGGCAAGGGCATTGCCTAATTCAGTAGCCACCACTCCGCTACCACCAAAGGTGGGATAACATACGATACCGATTTTCATTTATACTTTGAAAGAATTTAATTGTCTGTAAAGATTGTAAAAAAGAAGCAATAAAAGAAAAGCCCCGCATTTCTGCGAGGCTTTGTGGGAGCTACTGGGTTCGAACCAGTGACCCCCTGCTTGTAAGGCAGAAATTTAAAGTTTTGTATTTTTTTGTATTTCTCTTGTTTTCCTTTATGTATCTAAGCTTTCCGGTGTTTTTATTAAAAAATTATTTTTGTCAAATTTGTCGTTTTTAAGGGCTTTTTACTACATTTGTTTAAACCATATTTAAACCAGGAATTCAAAAATCAGATGGCAAAAAGCAAGATAATACTCTATAAATCCAAGTTGTTAAAGAATGGGAATCACCCGATAATGTTACGAATTATTAACGAAGGGAAATTAAAATATTTTTCGCTCGGCTATTCCTGTAAACCTGAATTTTGGGATGCTGCGGCCTCTGAATTACGAAACGGCTATCCCAATGCCAGGAAAATTAATCTTCTTCTGAGTAAGAAGAAAAACCAACTGGAAGATGTTATTCTTGATTTTCAATCTGAGGAAAAAGATTTTTCTAACTGTATGTTGTCAGAACAAAGTGGACTCAAAAGGCATTTATTTAATGTGGTAATCGAGGTCTAATTTACGTAAGTTTTTTAAGGCATAAGCAACAAAAATGATTTTCAGGAAGCGGTGTTGAGCGTTACTCAACACCGCTGATCATT
>CANJWH010000045.1 GCA_947478465.1 Bacteroidota bacterium | reverse complement strand
CAGAATGAGAAAGCCGAAACCAATGTAAAGGTTACAGGTTTACCACAACCTTATTACGATACCAGAATCATTTTTGAAGATAAGGCCTTAGGCGAACTTAAGAAAATGTTGAACTTCAATCCCGGTACCGAGACCGTTTTCAATGTAATGAAAAACAACAAAGGTGAATACGTTTGCCGCTGGCAGAGCGAGGTTCTTCTGGCACAGGCTGCACCTCCTGCGCCTGGACAAAACGTTATGGTTTATACTCAAACAGCTCCTGTTGGAAATATTTCATATACGGAACAAACAACAACTACCGTTACCACAGGGGTTCCTGCAACCAATGCAACAATGAATGTAAATGCACCCGGAATTAATATGAACGTAAATATCAGCGATCCCTTTTATATGCCTCCTGCTACCACAACAACTACGTATTCATCAACAACAACCACTACTACCTCATCAAACAATTACAGCAACAACAATATGCCTCCGCAAAACAATGCACCGGCTATGAGCCCAGGAAGAGCGCATATTAATAACGATTGCTGGGCGGGTTCTACAAATTCAAGCGAGTTTGACGGAATTAAAAAAAGCATTTCTTCAAACGGATTTGACGACACAAAATTGAGTCAGGCAAAAATGATTGTTCAGAAAAAATGTCTGACCTCTAATCAGGTTAAAGAAATCTGTCAATTGTTTGGCTTTGAAGACAACATGCTTGATTTTGCCAAATTTGCATATGACTGGGTTTATGACCAAAGCAATTACTATGTGGTAAATGATGTATTCGGTTTTGAATCAAGTAAAACAGAATTGAACAGCTTTATTTCAGGCTATTAATAATCAGCCGTTGATAAACTAAAAAGTCCCGCTTTAAAGCGGGACTTTTTTTTTGCAACTTGCAGCAGATTTAAACTAACAAACAATATGAGTAAAGTACATAATTTCAGCGCTGGGCCTGGCATACTTCCTCAGGAAGTATTGAATAAAGCTGCAGAAGCTGTTCTGAATTTCAATGGCATTAACCTTTCGTTACTGGAAATTTCTCACCGCAGCAAAGACTTTATTCCGGTGATGGACGAAGCCCAGAATCTGGTAAAGGAATTATTGGGCTTAGACGATGATTTTTATGTTCTCTTTCTGGGTGGCGGTGCAAGCATGCAATTTGCCATGGTTCCCAGCAACCTGCTACGCACTAACGGTACTGCGGCTTATGTAAACACAGGAGTATGGGCAAGCAAAGCCATTAAAGAAGCAAAGATGATTGGTAACACCAACGTTATTGCTTCATCGGAGGACAAGAAATTCAATTATATACCTAAAGGATATACCATTCCTGCTGATGCAGATTACCTGCATATAACTTCTAACAACACCATTTACGGAACACAGATAAAACAATTCCCTAAAAGCCCTGTGCCGCTGGTATGCGATATGTCAAGCGATATTTTCAGCCGCAAGGTTAACGGCAATGATTTCTCGTTGATTTATGCGGGAGCGCAGAAAAACATGGGACCTGCAGGAGCAACCATGGTGGCAGTAAGGCAAAGCGCACTTGGTAAAACCGAACGGAAAATTTTATCAATGCTGGATTACAAAGTGCATATCAAAGGTGAGTCGATGTATAACACACCTCCTGTTTTCCCGATTTATGTTTCTATGCTTACCATGAAATGGCTGAAAGACAATGGCGGTGTGGAATGGATTGAAAAAATAAACCGCCAGAAAGCAGATTTACTTTACAACGAAATTGATAACAACCCATTATTTGTTGGCACCGTTGAGAAAGAAGACCGTTCGGATATGAATGTATGTTTTCTGCTTAAGAATACTGAACTGGAACCTGAGTTTGATAAACTGGCAAAAGCTGCAAACCTGAGCGGTATCCGCGGACACAGAGATGTGGGCGGTTACCGTGCATCGCTTTACAATGCATTACCACTGGAAAGCGTTCAGGCATTGGTAGATGTGATGAAAGAATTTGCAAGAACAAAAGGATAGATGATTAAAATTCTTGCCAACGATGGAATAGACGATACCGGCAAAGGCTTGCTGGAAGCAGCCGGTTTTACCGTTCTTACCGAAAAGGTGGCTCAGGAAAACCTTATTGCCTTTATCAACGAGCAAAATGTTGATGCCTTGCTGGTGCGCAGTGCTACCAAGGTGCGCAAAGATTTGATTGATGCCTGCAAAAACCTGAAGCTGGTTGGACGTGGTGGCGTTGGCATGGATAACATTGATGTTGACTATGCCCGTACCATGGGTATTAATGTAATGAATACGCCTGCAGCATCTACACGTTCGGTAGCAGAATTAGTATTTGCTCATCTCTACGGAATGGTGCGCAACATCTACGACTCAAACCGCGAAATGCCTGTTGCTGACGGAGCAAAATTCAATGAACTGAAAAAGAAATATGCCAACGGCACCGAGCTGAAAGGAAAAACAATGGGCATCATCGGTTTCGGTAGAATTGGTCAGGAAGTAGCTGCCATAGCGGTGGGCAACGGAATGAATGTTCTGGCTTATGACCCTTATATTGCTGATGTAACCATCGGTTTTGAGATTTTCAGTCTGGGCAGAGTGGAAGTAAAAGTAAAAACAGTTTCGTTGGACGAAGTGCTGAGAAACAGCGATGCACTTACACTTCACGTTCCTTTTACAGGAGGTTATCTTCTTACCAAAGAAGAATTTGCCAAAATGAAAAAAGGCGTATTGCTGGTGAACTCATCACGTGGAGAAGTAATTAATGAAACTGATTTAATTGCTGCATTAGATGCGGGACACGTGGCTGCAGCAGGATTAGATGTTTTTGCAAACGAGCCAAATGTAAATACTGCATTGCTGCAACATAACAAGGTATCACTTACACCGCACATTGGTGCTGCCACCATGGAAGCACAGGAACGTATAGGCATTGAAATGGCCGAGAAGATTATTGCTTTTTTCAAAGCCTGATTCATGGCAATCATCAAACCCTTCAAAGGAATTACACCCACTGCCAATAACGTTGCGCAGGTAGTTACCCGTCCCTTTGATTTTTATTCAAAAGAACAACGTAGTGTTATACTTGACGAAAATCCAAGTTCGTTTCTTCATGTTATTGTTCCAGAACACAACTCTGATATAAAAAGTGAACCCAACTCACCCGATCTCTTCAGGAAGAGTAAAGCCCGATTCGAAACATTTTTTGACAATAAAATTTTAGTGCAGGACAGCGCTGAATCACTTTACATTTACACACAGGTTATCAACGGAATATCGCATACAGGAATTATCGGCTGCGCATCGGTAGAGGATTATAAGAACAATGTTATTCGCAAGCACGAACACACCATTACCGAGCGCGAAGAGACCTTAAAAAATTACCTGCGTGTGTGTGATATCAATGCTGAACCTGTTTGTATGACCTATCGCCCTTCACCAGAAATTGCTGCCATAACAGAAGAAATAACAAAGCGCAAACCTGATTTTAATTTCATTACTGCCGACAGCATACGCCACAAACTCTGGAAAATAAATACTGCAAAAGAAGTAGAGAAAATAACTGCGGCTTTTGCTGCCATCCCCAATATTTACATTGCTGACGGGCATCACCGCTGCTCTTCTTCTGCCCTGCTTGCCGAAGAAATGAAAGAAGAAAATCCGCATCATACAGGTACTGAAGCCTACAACTATTTCATGGCAATTTATTTTCCTGATAATGAATTGCAGATTTGCGAATTCAACCGCATTGTAAAAGATTTAAACGGATTGAGTATTGAACGCTTTACTGAAAAGCTTTCAGAAAATTTTAAAGTTAAGACAACCGGCAGCGAAGTGGTAAAACCCACACAGGCCAAACACTTCGGCATGTACCTTGAGCATACATGGTATTCACTGGAACTGCGCGACAAAAAACTGAACGAGGGCAACCCTGTTAAATCACTGGATGTTTCTATTCTTACCGAACTTATCCTCACGCCTGTTTTAGATATACATGACCAGCGTACCGATAAACGCATTGGTTTTGTAAGCGGCACCAAAGGCGTGGAAGAACTGGTGCGCAAGGTTGACAGCGGTGCATGGAAAGTGGCCTTTACCCTTTACCCTGTGCAGGGCGAACAGATTTACAACATAGCTGATGGCGGTTATTTTATGCCACCAAAAAGCACCTACATTGAGCCTAAGCTACGCAGCGGACTGGTAATTTATTCGCTGAATTTGTAAACCAGTTTTCTTTCCTTCAGGTAAGCTATTTATACTCCAGGTATTTATCGTTAACCGATTCCATTTTAAGAGAAAACAAATCCTTAATATAGTTCTGATAAACTTTCCAGGGGTGTTTGGAACCTTGCTTTGGCAAGCTGTCAAAGGCTCTGAGCACATAACCTGCATCAAAGTCAAGCAAGGGTTCTGATTTAAATACAGCACTGTCAAAACGCGGGGTGCAAACAGTGTAATTATTCTGCTCCATAAAGTTGAGCACCTTGGTAACAAACTGACAACTCAAATCGCACTTCAATGTCCACGATGCGTTGGTGTAACCAACTGTAATGGCAAAATTGGGAACATCACTAAACATCACTCCTCTGTAACAATGCGTTTTACCGGTATCACCTAATTCACCGTTAATATGCATGGACATACCACCGAGCAATTGCACTTTCAATCCTGTGGCGGTTACAATTATATCTGCCTCCAGTTCTTTACCTGAAGCCAGCAAAATTCCTTTGGGAGTAAATTGTTTTATTGTATCAGTAACAACCTCCACTTTGCCTTCTTTTATGGAGTGAAATAAATCTGCATCAGGCACTATACACAAGCGCTGATCCCAGGGTTTATACTTAGGGTCAAAATGGCGGATGTCGTAATCTTTACCCAGTTGTTTTTTAATGCCTTTTTGAATAAACTTTTTTACGCCATCGGGCCATTTTCTGGAAGCATTGTAAAAGCCGATGGAGAATAAAATATTCTTCCAGCGCGAAAGGCTGTAAGCCAGTTTTGAAGGCAATACTTTTCTGAAAAAATTTGCAATCTTATCTTCGCTTGGAAGGCTTACCACATAGGTGGGTGAGCGTTGAAGCATGGTTACCTTTTCAGCCTTTTTTGCCATCTCGGGAACCAGCGTAACGGCAGTAGCACCACTACCTATGATTACTACTTTTTTATTGGCGTATTCAATGGACGAATCCCAAAGCTGGGGATGAATGATGGTGCCCTTGAACGATTCTCTGCCGGGAAATTCAGGAGTGTATCCTTTATCGTAATCATAATAGCCGCTGCACATAAACAAAAACTTACAGCGCAGTTGTTGCTCCTGCACCTTTTCATTTCCGGCAATTTTCAATGTCCATAGTTTATCACTGTCGCTCCACGAAGCATCCACAACCTTATGGTTGAACTTTATCTTTTTGTCGATGCCAAATTTCTGAGCAGTGTCTTTTATATATTGCAGAATAGAAGGACCATCGGCAATGGCTTTAGGATTTTCCCAGGGGTTGAAAGGAAAACCAAGCGTATACATATCTGAATCAGAACGAATGCCGGGGTATTTAAATAAGTCCCATGTTCCGCCAATAGCTGAACGTCCTTCTAATAACGCGAAAGTTTTTCCGGAGCATGCCGTTTGCAAATGATAGGCTGCACCAATTCCTGAAAGGCCTGCTCCTACTATAATAACATCGTAATCGGTGGTAGATTGATTGTTCATCTTTATATCTTTTTTTAACTGCGATTCAGCTTTCTTTGAATTTCCTTGTTTACAATCCGGCCGCCAAGATAAGGGAACATTCGCACAGCAAAATCCAGCAGATGAGCTTCAGAGCCAATGAGTATTTTGTTCTTCTTTTTCCGGATGCCATCCATAATAACCTTAGCGGCATAATCAGGACTTAGTTTTAAAAACTGAGTATGAAATGTATCGTGGGTTTCTTTATAGTCTAGTGAGTTTTTAGTAATGTTGGTATTGATACCACCCGGATGCACGCTGTGTATGGTAAGCCCCGTATTCACATACTCCTGCATCAGACATTGGTTTAGTCCGTGCACAGCAAATTTAGAGGCGCAATAAGCCGTTGACTTAGCAATACCGGTTAATCCGAAAATGCTGGATACATTTACCAGAGCCGCTTCAGGCCGCTCAATCAGATGAGGAATAAACGCCCGGCTGCCATACAGCACACCGTAAAAATTGGTGTCCATTACTTTTTCAAACCAGTTTAAATCAAGGTCGTGAAAAGGATAATCACCCAATCCAACTCCGGCATTGTTTACAACAATATCAATATGACCAAAGCGATTAACCGCAGCAGCAGCAAACGAAAACATTGCTTCTTTATCCGATACATCAAAGGCCTGCTCCAGCACAACAGCCGCTGAAGCATTCAACAGTTGTGAAGTTTCGCGCAGGGATTCTGGCTTATAATCATTCAATGCCAGTTTGGCTCCCGCCTTTGCAAATGCCATGGCCAATGCTCTTCCTATGCCTGAGCCTGCTCCGGTAATTACTACTACTTTATCCTTAAAATCCTTCATGGTATTTGGTTTTGTTTAATTCATGCGGTTATATTTTCTGTAAATTTATTTTTTTTACCCTTCATATCCTTTTATCAGGGTTAAATACTTGCTAATTTCACCCTTTATAAAGAACAATCAGCAGCAGACAAATACCTGATTTTATTATTCAACAGCTATGGTAACTACCGAACTAAAAAAAGCCCCTCAGGTAAGCTTATTAAAAACGCTGACCTCGCGTGATAATCAGTTTATGAGGCTGTGCAATGCGCCACAGAATTTTCCTGAAATATTTGCGATAAACTTTCCGCTGATGAGCGGATATGTTATTCAAAACCCTGAACTTGTGCAGCATGTTTTACAACAGAACTATACCAATTATGTAAAAGACAGAGGCTACCGTGTATTAGGTTTGTTGTTAGGCAACGGACTGGTAACCAATGCTGATTCAAAAAGCTGGCGCAAACAAAGAACGTTGATGCAGCCCGCCTTTCACCGCGAGAGCCTGCAACGCATAAGTGAAGTGGTGGTTGAATCAACCGAACGACTGCTGAAAAGCTGGAAAGAAAAAGAAGGAACCGAAATCAATTTTACCCGTGAAATGGCATGGCTTACCATTGACATTGTTTCAAAAGCCCTGTTCACCACCGATGTAACAGATGCAGATATACAGATGACCTGGAGAAACATCAACTACCTGAATGATGAAGGCAGTCGTCTGGCTAAAAATCCTTTCCATATTCCCTGGAGTTTTCCTTTGCCGAAGTATATAAAGGCACGCAAATACATTGCCGAACTGGATAACCTTATTTACGGAATTATTACAAGGCGTAAACAGCAAAAAAATCCTCCGCACGATTTACTGCAGCTATTGATGGAAGCCCGATACGAAGATACCGGTGAAGGCATGACCGACCTGCAGATACGCGATGAACTGATGACCATTTTTGCGGCAGGACACGAAACTACAGTGAACGCACTTTCGTGGACATGGTATCTGATAAAGCAACATGCCGCCTGCGAAAAGGAATTGAAAGAGGAATCCGTGAAATTTGCAGGGACACGCAACCCCGGATTTTCTGACTTACCCCAATTGGATTATGGCAGACAGGTAATGAATGAGAGCATGCGGCTTTATCCTCCCGTGCCTATTGTTGGGCGCAGGGCCGTAAACGATGATGTGGCATTTGGTTATCCTCTTAAGGCAGGCCGCATTATCGGCATTAATATTACGGGGCTTCATCATCATCCTGCTTATTGGGAAAACCCTTTTGAATTTCGCCCGCAGCGTTTTAAAAATTTTGAATTGAAGGGCGACAACCGTTTTATTTTCATGCCCTTTGGTGCAGGCCCCCGAATTTGTATCGGCAACAGCTTTGCCATGATGGAAATGCAATTGATTAATGCCATGCTTTCGGCCAGAACAGAAATGGAACTTATTAGCCATGATATTACACCCATACCCATGATTACCCTGAAACCGGGCGATGGGGTATTGATGAGGCTGGTGAAGGTGCATTAATGGAATTGTGCTTGAGCAGGGGTGTGCAATACAACGCTTAAGAACACACCCCGTCCTGCGGACACCCCTCTCTAGAGGGGATTGCGTGGACGCCTATTTATAAAACACAAAAGTTTGCCAAAACCCATCCCCTCTAGAGAGGGGGTGCGATGGGAAGTGCGTGAGCAGGGGTGTGTATTTACGCAGCGTGAAGTTTATTTAATTTGGATTTTTTATTTTTGTTTTATGCCACGGAAAATCATTTCCTATAAACCAGAGTTAAAAGAAAGAGCAAGATACCTGCGAAACAACAGCACTCTTTCTGAAATTATACTTTGGAAACAATTGAAAGGAAAACAAATGAGAGGCTTTGATTTCCACAGGCAAAAACCACTACTCGATTTTATTGTTGATTTTTATTGCAGTGAACTTTTCTTAGCCATTGAAATTGATGGTTCAAGTCATACCCATAAACAGGAATATGATAACAACAGACAAGCAAGATTAGAACAAGAGGGAATTGCATTTCTAAGATTTGATGACGGTGAAATAAAGAATGACATCTATCGCGTATTGCGGGAGATTGAAGATTGGATTGATAAGAATGCAAAGGATAGAATAGAGGTGTGATCGCAGGTAAAAACACACACTGTCCTGCGGACTAAATTACACACCCCGTCCTGCGGACACCCCTCTCTAGAGGGGATTGCCTGGATGCCTAATTATAAAGCACAAAAATTAGCTTAACCTCATCCACTCTAGAGAGGGGGTGCGATGGCTGGTGCGTTAGCAGGGGTGTGTAATACAACGCGCGCTTAAGAACACCCCCCACAGTGGCAAATCACTTAACTATAAACGGTAAAGATTTCTGCTCAGCATTTCTTTATCATTTTTATAGCACTCAATCCGTAACTTGCGGCTGTAATGGAATCGGACAGCAAAATGAAAGGTAAAGAAATTCAAAAATTCAAAGGCAATACTTTTTTTAGCAGCGGAAATGCAATGCGAAAAAATCCGTTGCAGTTTTTAATTAACCTGGATAAAACAAATCCCGAAAGTGTTCATTTAAAATTCCTGCATCTGCATGTTGTGCATATATCAGACCCTAAATTAATCCGGGATATTCTTCAAACCAATCAAAAATACTACATAAAAAACCTGATGTATGTTCACCTGAAACTGTTGCTGGGCGAGGGCCTGGTTACAAGCGAAGGTCAATTATGGAAACGTCAGCGGAAAATGATTCAACCCTCTTTTCATAAGCAACACATCAACAACCTTTTTGATGAAATGCTGAGTTGCACCAATGAAATGATAAAAGAATGGAAGGTGGAGGCACAGCAGGGAGGCAAAATTGATTTTGCACCTGAAATGATGAAAATCACCCTTCAGATTATTGCAAAAACAATGCTGAGTGCCGACTTTAAAACCGAAGCAAAATCAGTAGGTGTTTCATTAACATACCTTCTTAAAGCTCTTGAAGAAAGGGTTTTGAGGGGGATTAACCTTCCCCTGTGGGTGCCTACTGCGGCTAATACCGAGTTTAAAAACAAACGAAAAGTTCTGGATACACTTATTTATAAACTGATAAGCGACAGAAGAAAAACGGGGCACCAAAAAGGTGATTTACTGGACATGCTGATGGAGTCAAGATATGAAGATACCGGTGAAGCCATGCCCGATAATTTATTGCGCGATGAGTTGATGACCATTTTTTTAGCAGGACACGAAACCACAGCCGCTGCTTTAACATGGACGTTTTATCTGATTGCCAAACATCCCGAAGTTTACAAGAAATTAAAAAAGGAAGTAAAAGAAGTAGTGGGTGATGGAGAGCTTACTTTTCAGCATTTGCAGCAACTGAAATATACAAAGGCATGCTTCAATGAATCCATGAGGTTGTACCCTCCCGTTTGGGTAATAGGACGCAGATCAACAGAGGATAACATGATGGGCGACTACCTTATTAAGAAAGACACCACCGTTCTGATATCACCCTATATTGTTCACCGGCATCCTGATTACTGGAAAAACCCGGATGTATTTGACCCCGAACGCTGGGAAACAGAGGAAGTAAAAAAGATAGATAAGTTTGCTTATTTCCCTTTTGCTGCAGGACCCAGAATGTGTATCGGAAATAATTTTGCCTTACTGGAAGCAGACATTATTCTCACCAAGGTAATTCAGCATTTCGACTTTAACTACGTTGGCGAATCAGAACCCGTAATGGAACCTACCTTAACCCTGAGGGTTAAAGAGGGTATGCCTATGCAGATTAAAAGTATAATTTGACCTGATGCCCATTTACAAAGCACAAAAGTTAGCCTAACCTCATCCCCTCTTGAGAGGGGGTGCGATGGCCGGTGCGTGAGCAGGGGTGTGTAATACAACGCGGATAAAAACTGCACAGTGGTTTGGTACTATTTGCATTGGAATTTAAATTCTTGCTCAGGTCTTTAAAAAACTTCACTTAATGGCCTGAACCGTTTAATAGATGTCCGCATCGCATTCTTCTATTGCCCGAAGCGATTAATGAATGGTCGTATCGCATTCCTTTATTGCCTGATTGGATTAAGGAATGGTCGCATCTCATTTCTTCATTGCCCGAAGCGATTAATGAATGGTCGTATCGCATTCCTTTATTGCCTGATTGGATTAAGGAATGTCTGCATCGCATTCTTCTATTCACTGAAAGGATTAAGGAATGGTCGTATCGCATTCCTTTATTGCCTGATTGGATTAAGGAATGGTCGCATCGCATTTCTTTATTGCCCGAAGCGATTAATGAATGGTCGCATCGCATTCCTTTATTGCCTGATTGGATTAAGGAATGGCCGCATCGCATTTCTTCATTGCCCGAAGCGATTAATGGATGTGTCCATCGCATTCTTCTATTGCCTGAAGTATTTTCATTCATTCCCTTGACCTTTTTAATAAAACCTCTCCCCAATTTCCCTTACCGGACTTAACCGGCCTAAGTTTGATTTATTTAAACTTACCGTAAATGCTAATCAGGCGCAGAAGGTTTTGATGAAGATCAGGTATTTGTAGTATCTGAATTTCTTTGCGTTCTCTGCGGGCTGCTACTTTGCGTTCTTTGCGGTTAAAGGCTGTTGGATTTTCTTACCGCTGTTGGTATTTTTTACCGCAAAGGGCGCAAAGACTAACCAAACTGAGGCAACTGTAAGATTTACTTACCCACTATAACCTTCTCCGTTTTTACCACCAGCCCCTTTTCATCAAACACTTGCAGCACATATAAACCCTGCGGCAAATTACCTACATTCAGTCTATTGCTTTTGTTGGCTTCTAATACTGTTTGCCCAAGGGTGTTGCAAAGTTTTAAGTAAGCAGGTGCGTAGCCGGTGATGGTTAGTTCGGTGGTGGCGGGGTTGGGGTAGATACCTACTTCATTTTCATTAACGCTTTCCAACATACCTATTCCTAAAGGATTCCATTTGGCAATATGATTTGCAGGATTATCTCCTGCATGGGTAAATAAACCTCCTGCATAAAGTGCTGAATCATGAATGCCTAATGCGCCAACTGTAGAATCCATACCACCACCTATTGCCGACCAATTTGTCCCATCCCATTTGGCAATATTATTAGCTGAAATACCACCTGCAACGGTAAAACCACCACCCGCATAAAGTTCATTATTAAATACACATAGTTTGCTAATAGAATTATTCATTCCACTTCCCACAGGAGACCAACTTATACCATCCCATTTTGCTATATAGTTTGCCGAATTATCGCCAGCTGTAGTAAAATTGCCACCCGCATAAAGCTCGCCATTATAAACGCACAATGCAAATGCTGGATTATTTAAACCCGAACCTACAACTGACCAACTTGTTCCGTTCCATTTTGCAATATTGTTAGCAGGTGCTCCTCCTGCAACAGCAAAATAACCGCTAGCATATAACTCACCATTATAGGATGCTAATGAATGAACTGTGCTAAGGTTACCAGAATATATCCCTGAACCCAAGGCAGACCAGGTTGTTCCATCCCATTTTGCCACTCGATTTGCACTATTACCTCCTGCTAAACCAAAGGAGCCACCAACATACAATGAGCCATTATGAACAGCTAGAGCTCTTACAATACTGCTTAAACCGCCTATACTAGAAAAATTTGTTCCATTCCATTTTGCTATGTTATCGACTGAAACACCACCCGCAAGATAAAATACTCCTCCTACATACATATCTCCGTTGTAAACTGTTAATGAAGAGACATAACCGCCATTACCTGTTCCTGTGCTTAAAGCAGACCATGATGTTCCATTCCATTCTGCAATATTATTGGCTGTATCTTCACCTGCTAAATAAAATTGACCACCTGCATAAAGGCTACCATTATAGCTGGCAAGGGCCAACACTAAATTATTTATTCCTGTTCCAACAGAATCCCACGATTGCGCATAGAGTGAAAAAGCAAAAAGGTAGAGAGTAATAGATAGTGTTAGCTTTTTCATTTTTATAATTTCCACTATTATATTAAATCCATCACCAACATTTTCCGCATACACAAACTTACAACATTTTCTCCGTTCTCTTTATTACAACCCAAATTGTAAATTGCACCACCAAACAAACCCGCACAGCCTAATGAAAAAGCTCACCACTACCCTACTGCTGTGCATGGCAATGGTTAAGGTGTTTGCGCAATCAGGTTTGGTTAACAATGTAAACACCCTCATTGGGACCAAAGGCCTTTTTCTTTACGGGCGCACTACGCCTTTTGTAACGCCCCCCTTTGGCATGACGCACTGGACGGCCTGCACCCGCAACAGCCGCATACGCATACCCAACTACCAGTATTTAGACCATAAACTGCGCGGCTTCCGTGCCTCACACAAGCCTGCCATGTGGATGGGTGATTACGGTTACGTAACGCTAAAGCCCGTAACCGGCAAAATAAATAACACCTTAATGGAAAAGCGCAGCCGCTTTTCGCATAGCAGTGAAACTGCTGGTCCGCACTACTATGAAGTAAAAATGAGCAGCGCAAAAGGCAAAAAAATAAAAGTAGAAATGACCGCCACCGAACGCTGCGGACTCATGCGTTATCATTTCCCGAAAAATACCGAACCATCGGTATTGATAGAAGCCAGTCAGCTTCCTGATTTTAACGGCTGGATAAAAGTTAACAAAAAACGCACCGAGGTAACAGGCTGGAACAGCGACCGCCACTCTTCAGCTTTAGGTCCTCCGCTTCCCGGCTTTAAAGGATATTTTGTTATTCATTTCAGTGAAGCCTTTACTTCCTGCGGTACATGGAAAGGTGATACGCTCTATGTCCACACCACCGAACAGCTTGCCAATGCTTGCGGTGCCTGGGTTTCGTTTGCCAAAGGAACAAAAGCAGTGGAAGCAAAAATTGCTACTTCGTTCATCAGCATAGAACAGGCGCGTGATAATCTGCAACGCGAAGCAGCAACCAAAACTTTTGAGCAGGTAAAAGATGAAACCGCACAACAATGGAATAACTATTTAAGCCGCATTGAAATCGAAGGTGCAACAAAAAAGCAAGAGAAGATATTTTACTCGGCTCTGTATCATACGCTTTTATTTCCGCGTCAGTTCAGTGAATACGGAAGGTATTACAGCGCCTTTGACGATACCATTCACAAGGGCATCAGCTATAATGATTACTCGCTCTGGGACACTTACCGTGCGCAGCATCCCCTGCTTATTCTTACTGCGCCCGAGCATGTGGCGGGCATGGTAAACGCTCTAACGCAGATGTATGAACAAGGCGGCTACATGCCCAAATGGCCCAACCCTACTTATACCGGAATAATGATTGGCACTCATGCCGATGCCGTGGTAGCCGATGCCCTTGTAAAAGGGGTGAAAGGAATTGATTTACAAAAAGCATACAATGCCTGCATGAAAGATGCCATGGTGCCTTCGGGCAACGACAGCGTAAATCGCTGGGCCGACCGCGCACCTTTTACTTTTATTGAAGCACGTGCCGGATTGCACTGGTACAAAAAGCTGGGCTATGTGCCCGTTGATAAAACAAATGAAGCGGTAGCCAACACATTAGAAGGTGCTTTTGATGATTATTGTGTGGCGCAGGTCGCAAAAGCTTACGACAAGCAAGATGACTTTGAACTAATGATGAAGCGCAGCAAAAATTATGTGAATGTTTACAACCCTGCAACAGGAATGATGGCACCCCGCAATGCAGACGGCACCTGGCATACAGACACAAAAGCAGGCTTTACCGAAGGCAGCCCCTGGACGTATTTATTTGCCGTGCAGCACGATGTTCCGGGATTGATTGAACTGATGGGCAAAGAGAATTTTATTAAAAAATTAGACAAGAATTTCAAAGGCTTTCGCTACATCCATCCTAATGAGCCGGGGCATCATTACACGTATTTATATGACTACGTTGGACAGGCATGGAAAACACAACGCGAGGTAAAACGCGCACGGGCACTCAATTATCAGAACAATCCCCACGGTATGTGGGGCGATGATGACTGCGGACAAATGAGTGCGTGGTATGTATTCAGCGCACTGGGCTTTTATCCCGTTACACCCGGAACGGATGTGTATGCCATCGGCACACCACTGTTTCCAAAAGCTACTATTTATCCCAACCCCGCAAACAGAGAAGTCAAACTGGAGATAATAGCTAACAATGTATCTGCACGTAAGTATTATGTGCAGTCAGTAACCCTCAACGGGAAGAAGTTAGAAGAACCTTTTCTGCACAATGCCGATATTGTAAATGGAGGAACGCTGCTATTTGAAATGGGTGCACGACCTAAGAAGGGATGGTAAATTTGTTCGCCCCGCATGAAGTCGGAAAACAAATAACAAAACAGACTGTAGCACTATCTTTACAATTCTAATACATTTGGCATAAATAAACTGTTACAAATAGTATGTCAACACTTGAAGCAAAAAGCAAGTATAGTTTCTTAAAAAATGATTTAGTATTTATAGTAATTTTTGCAGCATTTGCTGCATTCTATTACGATTCAGTCTTAGACCGCGGGCCGCTTAATGCGCATCTGTGGCGACAAACCGATTGCCTTTCACTTAGTCATAATTATGCTGAGGGCGCCAACTTCTTCAGCCCCGAGATGAATGTTTTGCTGGGTGATGAAAAAACAACAGGCAAAACAGCCGGTGAGTTTCCGATACTGTATTACATGGTAGGTAAAATATGGAATTTGTTTGGCGAATCATACCTGTCGTATCGCCTGTTTTATCTAATGATACTGTTTGCAGGAATGTTTGCGTTCTACAAAGCACTCAGGCTTTTATTAAATGATAATTACTGGGCAATCGGCATTTCCTTATTGCTCTTCACCTCTCCCACCTATGTTATTTACGGAGTTAGTTTTTTAACCGATGCACCTGCATTTTCATTTGTATTGGTCGCACTGTATTTCTTTTTGCAGTACATTTTAAAAAACAAGGCAGGCTTCTTCTATCTGTCAATGGCATTTTTTGCCTTGGGCGGATTATTAAAAGTATCGAGTCTCATTGCGTTTGTATTCCTCCTTTCGGTATTTATACTGGAAGCTGTATTCCGTGTAAAATCACTTGGGACCCGAAAGCTTTATGCCGGCAGTCTGCATGAGTGGATTGGTTTTGCCGCTGCAATACTCTCTGTTTTTTCGTGGTATTGGTATGCAAGTTATTACAACAGTTTACATAGTTTCAAATACACCTTTAATGATATCTATCCGTTGTGGGTAATGAAGGAAGAAGAGACCGACACCTTGATAAAAACAATGAAGAATTTTGCAATTAATGTGTACTTCAGTAAACCCATTTTGTATTCATTGTTATTTGTTGGCGTTGCCAACCTTTTTCTCAATAAAAAATTAACCGTGTTTGCCTATCTGGCCAATATATTAATACCGGTGGGCGGAGTTGTCTATTTCATTTTATGGGCTCCTCTTATGGGTGTGCATGATTATTATTACATCGCACTACTGATTGTGTTTTTAGGTGTGCTGCTTCCGTTTACAGTATTTATTAAAACCGAATTCCCTGAAACGTTTAAAGGCATCAGATTAAAACTGTTCTTTTCCTTTTTTCTGTTGTTTAATTTTCTGTATTGTCTGAGCATTGTAAAATTAAAAACGCTGGCACAGGAAGGCAACTTTATAATGGTCAGCAATCATGCTTTTGTTACTGAAGCAAAATGGACAAACTGGGACATTGAGAACAACTGGTATCGTTTTGAAAAGATGAAACCCTACCTGAAAGAAATAGGCATCAATGAGGATGATAAAGTAATTTCATTACCCGATAACTCATTCAACACTTCGTTATACCTGTGCGGCCACAGAGGCTGGTCTAATTACATGATTTTTTACGAGCCAAAAGATGTTGATTACCTGATAAAAAAAGGCGCACGCTATCTTTTTATTTCAAACAACGAAACATTGAATCAGGAATATATAAAGCCATTTTTAAAAGAACAGATTGGCGAATTTAAAGGCATATTGATTTATAAACTTTCTGATAATATGTTAGAGCCTGCAGATCAGAACTAATGCACTCAGTAATTACGGGTAAAAAATAATTTTCTTACAAACTGTTACTTTTACAAAATGCTGCATTTTATAGTTTGTAGCCGGCAATCCGGAATAACTAATAAACAATAGTACCATGTCAGAAAACATCCTTGATGCAGGCGAAAAGGCACCTGCACAAAACATCACCAACAACACCGAAAAAGCAGCAATAGGCATTGCTTTAGTGGGCACACTGTTTAAACTACAGCACTGGCCGGGTGCAAGCATTTTGCTGGTAATTGGTTTATCAGGTTTGGCAATACACTATTTCCCGATGGGTTTTTATTTCCTCACCAACAAAGCTGAAAAAACAGTAGCTGCGGTATCTGGTTTCTTTCTGTCTTTTGCTCCGCTGGGTATTTTGTTTAAAGTGCAGCACTGGCCCGGAGCTTCGGTAATGCTTACTCTTGCCATGATCACAGTTCCACTGGTTTACCTTGCTATGTTTTTTCTGCGCAAAAAAGCACAACCCGATTCACTGCCGTTTTATAACAGCATGTTATTACGTACAACTTTTCTCATCATTATTCTGTTTACTCTGGCAATGGTAAGAATCTATTCTTAGTTTTCAGAGCGCTCAAATTAAATACCTGCTGCACTACAATTATTTGTTATTTCGCAGCAGGTATTTAAATTAAACCAATCCGGTTTCACCGCTATGAAAAAAACAGTAATTCTTATAAGCACAATTATAATTGCTGCATTTTCAGCAAAAGCACAAGAGCCAATAACTTCTTCAAATCCAAAATACTATTCAGATGTTGTAGTTGCTTTTGGTCAAAGCATTGATAGTAAAGGCGAGTTAGCAGGAGAAGCGTATACCTTTTCACTTCTTAAAGACAAGATAGAAATTACCGCCAAATTAGAAATGGACAAACCTTTTGATGTTAAACAAATAAGAGCCGAAGTTTTTACCGGTGAACGCTCTGATGAACTGGTTTCAAACACACCCTTCAAGATTGGCAGTAAAGAATGGACCTATCTGGCTGTACCCATTGAAATAAAAAAGGCAGGTAGCTACAATGTTGATTTCTATACTCAGGACAATGTTTACATAACATCAAGCTCCTTTGAAGTGAAATAACCGCTCTGGCATAAGAACTAATCAATATCATTTCATTTTCAATATTGTTTTTTTATTTGTTCTTTTACATCCTAAATCATTACAAACCAAACTGATTTTACAACTATGAAAAAACTCACACTCCTGCTCTCAGCTCTGTTTGCCATTTCAATTGCCCAAGCACAATCGGTAGTGCTGTGTGGTGATTACGACAAAATAACAGGTGTAGCTTCCGATGTATTTACGGCCTGGGATATTTCATCTACCGGTAGTTATGTATATACAGTTTACTCGCAGGATAAAAAAATCAAAGATGCTTTAACGCTCAGGCTTGAAAAGAAAAACTACAGCGGCTCATATGAAGTGTACGGAACGTATGCATTTAACAACGATTTAAAAAACGGACTAAACTGGGAAATGTTTGATTTACTCTTTACCGAAGAAGGCGACTACAGAGTTAATGTATTAGGCAAAGGTGATGCCGTGCTTGCTTCAACCAATGCCAGTATTGCTTTCGCTGAATCAGATGCACTAACAGATTCATCTGAAATAAATACATTTTACTATGAAAATGCAGTTGTAACATTTGGCAAAAGTGTTGACAATGAAATATTAATAGGTGAGAGTACCGTATTTAGCCTTGAAAACGGTACCCGTAAAATATCAGCCAAACTTGAGCAGGATGAAAATCTTTTACTTACTAAATTGTATGTAACGGTAACGCTTGGCGAAGAGGTAATATCAGATGATGTGTATGATATCCCCAGCAAAGACTGGAACTATGTAACTGTTCCCATTACAGTTACCAAACCGGGTTCGTACTCTGTTGATTTTTACTCACAGGATGATGTGTTCATCAGCAACGGTTCGTTTGAGGTGGAATAATAGAACCTTGTATTATAGCTTTGTTTTAACGATTGTCTGCCAGAGTTTATCTGCTGAGGCATCCCATGTAAATTGACGGCTGTGCTCCTGCCCTCCCCTGATTAATTGTGTTCTCATCTGATTATCGGTTGCCAGCTTTTTCATAGCAACTGCAATCTCATTTACTTCAATTGGATTAACTAACAGTGCAGCCTTGCCTGCAACCTCAGGCAAAGAAGTAGTATTGGCACAAATTACAGGAACACCACAGCGCATAGCTTCCACAACCGGAATGCCGAAGCCTTCAAAATAGGATACATATACCAAGGCCTCAGAAGAAGCCAAAACATTTACTAAATCTTCTTCCGATAGTCTGCCTGTAAAAATAACATCGTCCTTATGCTGCATGCCGGAATATGCTTCTTCCATTTCCGCAGTCCACCATTTTTTTTGTCCTGAGATGAGCAACTTATAATTGCTGCCATCCTTTTTATATTTATCAAAAGCGCGGAAAAGGTTTTGCAGATTCTTGCGCTGGTGCTGTGCTCCCACATATACAAAATACGGACAAGCTTTGCTGAACTTGCTTTTTGTTTCCTCTTTTACCTGATCAGAAACAGGTTTAAAGTTTTCATTGCAACCGTTGTAAACCACATCAATTTTATCGGACGCAATTCCGTATTGCTGTGCAATATCATTTTTGGAGAACTCCGAAACCGTGGCTATTCGTTCAGCTTTCTTTGCATACTTCAGAAAAAAGTGACGGTAATATTTACTGTATAAATAAGGAAGGTCCTGTGGATAATGTTCAAAATTCAAATCGTGGATGACAGGGATTTGTGGCACATCCGATGAAAGAGAAAGGTAACCATCAGGTGACAAGAATAAATCAGCCTTATATTTTTCCAACGCGGCAGCAGCAGAAAACTCAAACCACCAGTACCACAGAAAAGGATGACGCGACTGTGGAAAAAGCGCAACGGGAGTAATGTTATCAGAGAATATAAATTCCTCGTGCCAGGGGCGGTCAAAGAAAAAGATGAACTGATGTTCGGGATGATTTCGTGTAATGCGTTTCAGCGTTTCAAAACTGAAACGCCCGATGCCTTCGAGTTTGTTATGCAGCAGTAGTCGGGTATTGACTGCTATCTTCATCCTATCTCCAACCAGTAAGAACCTCCGTGCTTTTCAATCCTGCTGTCTAATTTCTGCCACACAGGATTAAGTTTTGCAGCCAGTTCAGCATTTTCAGAAACGTAAAAACAAGGCATTAATGTTTTGTAGCGTTGCGGATTAGCAGCAATCATGGCACCCAATACATATTGCTCGTTATAAAAACGTTCGGTCATAAACTGCGGGTAATCATAAGGCAGATAAATATCATGAACATGCACAATAACGCCCGGCTTCAGTTTCGGTAAAATTTCAAGAAACACAACAGTTACATCCGAATTGGGGAGGCAGCGATGCGAATTATCAATAAAAAGAATGTCGCCTTTTTCTAATGAAGAGAAAAGAGAAAGATTAGTTGTCTCCAAAGGTTGACGGATTACTTCATCTGCAAGTTGATCAATCTCCGCCCTTGGCATGGGGTCAACAGAAGTAATTTCAGTTTGCGGACTATGCTTCTTTTTTGCACTAAAGGCTACTTTGGTGGAGTTGCCACTCCCCACTTCCATGTAGCGTTTAGGTTTATATTCTGCTATAATGGAATAAAGGCTAACAATATCTAATCCCGGAAAAAAGGAGTTGTTCCAGTAAGGAGTTTGTGCATTTTCCTGATCATACTTCCATGCAGTAAAATCATCTGAATAACTTTTAAACTTTTCTAACAACGAAGCATAGCCGTCATTTCCCGAAACAATAGCTTCATTTAAAACAGGAATTGGATTTTGCTTGCTGTAACGCGGAACCGCCTGAACAGGATAGTCGAGATGAACAGTTTGAAATCTCGGGCTGAGAAAACGATATAAATCTTTTAGTTTAGTTGCCATAATAATTGAAGGACAAACATAAGAATTTAATTTACGCTACTTTTGGCAATCACCTGAAAATACAATGCCCAAAATCCTCGGCATATCTGCATTTTACCACGACTCAGCTGCTGCCATCCTTGATGACGGCAAAATAATAGCTGCCGCACAGGAAGAGCGTTTTACACGAAAAAAGCATACTCCTGACTTTCCGGTTAATGCAATAAAATTTTGCCTGCAACAAAGCGGCTATTCAATTGACGAACTGGATGCCATAGTTTTTTATGACAAACCTTTATTGAAATTTGAACGTCTGCTTGAAACCTATTATGCCTTTGCACCAAAGGGTTTGGCTTCATTTCTAACCGCTATTCCTGTTTGGGCAAAAGAGAAATTGTTTCTAAAAAAAATGATTTATGATGAGCTTAAAAACGTTAGTGAATACGATAAGAAGAAAGTAAAACTTCTATTTCCCGAACACCATCTTTCACATGCAGCCAGTGCATTTTTTCCTTCACCTTTTGAGGATGCTGCTATACTTACCATTGACGGTGTTGGCGAGTGGACAACCGCTTCCATTGCCCATGGAAAAGGAAATAACATACATTTTTTTAAAGAATTAAAATTCCCTCATTCAGTGGGTTTACTTTATTCTGCCTTCACATATTACCTTGGGTTTACTGTTAATTCAGGTGAGTATAAATTAATGGGACTGGCTCCTTACGGCAATCCTGATGCAGATGAAACAAGGCATTTTATAGAGCTTATTAAAGAACATCTGGTAGATATCAAAGAGGATGGATCCATTCACTTGAATCAGGATTATTTTAATTACGCCACAGGTTTGCGTATGGTGCATGATAAAAAGTTTGATCAGCTCTTTGGCATGAAGAAACGCAATGCTGAAGGCGAACTGGAACAAGCACATTGCAACCTCGCCTTTGCCATTCAGGAAGTAACGGAAGAGATAGTTTTGAAAATGGCTGCCGAAGCCAAACGCCTGACAGGTTCAAAACACCTATGCATGGCAGGAGGTGTTGCCTTGAATTGCGTTGCCAATGGAAAGCTATTAAGAGCAAAATTATTTGACGATATTTATATTCAACCAGCGGCAGGTGATGCCGGAGGTGCCTTGGGTGCTGCACAAGCTGCGCACTATATGTACTTTGGTGCAGAGCGAAAACCAAACGGCAAAACAGACGATATGCTTGGCTCCTACCTGGGGCCTGAATATTCCGAAAAGGAAATTGAGCTGATGGCACGTAAACACAAAGCACCTTTTCTGAAAATGTCTTTTAATGAATTGGCAGGAAAAACAGCAGAGCTGTTAGCTGAAGGAAATGTAGTAGGCTGGTTTCAGGGAAGAATGGAGTTTGGTCCTCGTGCATTAGGTAATCGCAGTATTTTGGGTGATGCACGGAATGCAGAGATGCAGAAGAAACTAAATCTTAAAATAAAATACAGGGAAGGGTTTCGCCCGTTTGCGCCTTCTGTGTTGGCTGAGGATTGTAAAGATTATTTTGAACTCGAAGGATTATCTCCATACATGCTGATGATTGCGCCCGTTAAAAAAGAGCGCAGAAAAAAGCTGCCATCCAACTATAATGATTTGCCTTTGTGGGAACGCCTGTATTATCTTCGCAGTGATATACCATCTGTAACGCATCTTGATTTTTCAGCACGCATTCAAACGGTGCACAAAGAAACTAATACACGTTATTGGGAACTGATAAATGCATTTAAACAAAAAACAGGATATGGTCTTTTGGTAAATACAAGTTTCAATGTACGGGGCGAACCGGTGGTATGCACACCCGAAGATGCTTACCGTTGCTTTATGCGAACAGAAATGGATTACCTTGTTATTGGTGGTTTTCTATTTACTAAAACGGAGCAAGCGCAGTGGAATGAAAAAGATAAATGGAAAGAAGAATTTAAACTTGATTAATAAAACATGGATTTCTTAAAAGACTTATGGATGTTCCTGAAGGAACGTAAAAAATGGTGGTTGGCACCAATTATTATTGTGCTTGTACTATTGGGAATCCTCATTGTATTTGGAGGAGGAACTGCTGTAGCACCTTTTGTTTACACGTTGTTTTAACCCCCCCAGCCCCTCTCCTTATTTCAAGGAGTGGGGAGCAAGAAGATGGCAACAAAAGAAAAAAATACAGAGACCATGTTCACCATTTCAGTGGGCTTTGTTTTTGTGTCACTTGTTTCGGGTAAAGAGTGGCCACTTTATATCTCGCTGTTTACAGGAATTGCAGGCATACTTTCTGATTTTATTTCTTCAAAAATTGCATGGGTATGGTTTAAACTTGGCGACCTGATGAACATGGTGTTTCCTAAAATTATTCTCACCATTGTGTTTTATCTTTTTCTTTTCCCTATTGCATTATTATCACGTATCGGCAGTAAAGACCCGATGAAACTGAAGAAAGGATATACCTCTTATTATTCAGACAGAACAACAGAGTTTAAGAAAGAGGATTTTGAAAAGACGTGGTAGTGTTTATTCGTTGAGTAATAATTCTGAATTTTATTAAACTTTTTCAAAATTCTGTAACACTTAACTTACAGGATCAGGATAATTTTACACCCGAAAATCAGAAGCCATATCCTTTCTGATTTAGAAAAATGAACCTGAGGCTTACACTTATTCTGTTGTTAATTACTGTCAGTGTAAATATCTCATTATCACAAAATGGTGAAATGCTTACATTACAATTCAATCCTGTTTTTGGCAAAGAAGCATTGGTTTTAAGCAAGTCATATTTCAGTAAAAACAATAACGACACCATTCAGTTTGACATCTTAAGATTTTACATCTCAGACATTGAACTTCTTTTGAACGGAAAAACTGTTTGGAAAGAACTGAATAGTTTCCATTTGGTAGATGCCTCAGTTGTTAGTTCCTTAATCATTAATTTAAATTCTTCTTCAAAAACTGTGTTTGATAAACTAAAATTCAATTTGGGTATTGACAGCACAACCAATGTTGCAGGTGCATTGGGCGGTGACTTAGATCCTACAAAAGGAATGTACTGGACCTGGCAAAGTGGTTACATCAATTTTAAACTTGAAGGAAAAAGCAAAGTCTGTAACACACGCAATAATGAATTCACCTTTCATCTTGGAGGCTACCAGTATCCTTACAACACAGTACAATCAGTACTTTTAAATGCCAATAATTCAAAAGAATTAAACATTGTAATTAATGCAGAAGAAATTATTTCAAAAATTGATCTGAGCAAACAAAATCACATTATGTCACCTGGCAAAGAAGCAGTTTTACTTTCTAATGAGTTAAACAAAGTTTTTAGTGTTCGATAAGATGAAAAATAAACTTTTTATCTTTTCATTGATTGCTGTTTCGCTGTTTGGTTTCAAAGCCGGAGAGAACAAGTTTTTTACAACACCCAAAAACTGGCCAAAGCCAATTTACGATTTTTCAAAAAATCCACTTACTGAAAAAAAGATAGAATTGGGAAGAGCTCTTTTTTATGACCCCATTCTTTCAGTTGACAATACTATTTCCTGCGCCAGCTGTCATTCACAATACTCAGCTTTTACGCATATTGATCACGCATTAAGTCATGGCATTGGCGACAGCATTGGGACACGCAATTCACCTGCATTAATGAACTTAGCATGGCAAAAATCATTTATGTGGGATGGAGCCATCAACCATCTCGATATGCAGGCTCTTGCACCAATAAGTCATCCGGATGAAATGGGAGAAAATATAGAACATGTGTCGGGCAAATTACAGCGCTCTGCATTGTACCCGTCTTTGTTCTTTAAAGCTTTTAATGATAGTGTAATAACAGGAGAAACAACGCTGAAAGCTATCTCTCAGTTCATGCTTACACTTGTTAGTGCCAACTCAAAATATGATAGTATAATGAGTAAACAAGCAGTATTTACAGAACAGGAACAAAACGGGTATCAGCTATTTCAGAAGAATTGTAATTCGTGTCACGCAGAACCATTATTTACAAATGGGCTGTTTGAAAATAATGGTTTGTCTTTATATGCCTCTCTTAATGATTTTGGCAGAATGAAAATAACCCAAAATTCTGATGACTCATTAAAATTTAAAGTACCCACATTGCGCAATATAGAATTCTCTTATCCTTATATGCACGATGGCAGATTTAAAAAATTATCTGATGTATTAAAGCACTATACATCCGGCATTCACCAGAGTAAAACAATTGCAAAACAATTGCAAAACCCAATTATATTATCTTCTAACGAACGGGTTGATATTATTGCTTTTCTGCTTACATTAAGCGATAAAAAGTTTTTATTTAATCCTGCATTCTCCTATCCTAAAAATATTATAAAGTCAACAGCCAATAAATAATAATCACAAACAAACCCAAATACAATCATCATGAAAAAAATCATCCTAATACCAGCTTTTGCAGTAGTCAGCATACTTGCAAATGCACAAACCAATCCTGCCATTACTTCGTGGCTGCAAAACACTACTATAATGGGCCGCCATTATGTTTCTCCAAATCCAACTCCGGTGCAGGATAATGTTGCTGCCAACGTACAAGAAGTGGCGTATTCAGGCAGTTATGCATATGCTACTACTAATGGTATTCCTTCTTATATCACCGGTCCGTTTCTTGACGGCAATCCCTCATTAGCCACCGATCAGAATGCAATTTTTAAAATTCCGTTGGTACCTGTTCCCAATACTTCAGGAACGTTTACAGCTACCACAGGTGGAAACATTGGTGTATTTATTAACGGAGTTGCCATGTTTGATTACCGCGATGGTGTAGCGTGGAATCCAAATACAAATGCCCTGTGCGGTGGTCCGGGAAACCCTACTTGCCCGGGTGGAATGGGAACAACACAGGCCTGGAACAGAGATGCCATTCCTGCTGAAAGGGGAGGATTTGATTGCTCAAAAGCGCATCCTGCAATGGGTAATTATCATCATCATCAAAATCCAAGTGCGTTTAGTCTTGACCATGTGGTGCTTTCAACTGTGTGTGACCTCTACCCTTCCGATGGATTGTATGTTATCAATAGTTCACAGCATTCGCCATTGCTTGGTTTTGCCTACGATGGCTACCCTGTTTACGGTGCTTACGGCTACCTGAATGTTGACGGCACAGGCGGTATTACACGCATGAATTCAAGTTATCAATTGAGAAATATAACGGTAAGAACTCATCATGCAGATGGGACAGATGTTGCCGATGGTCCTGCTGTAAATGCCACTTATTTTCTTGGCTATTTCAGGGAAGATTATGAATACATTGCTACTTCGCCTTCAACACCTGACTATCTGGATGAGCATAACGGACGCTTTTGTGTTACGCCTGAATACCCTGCGGGAACATATTGTTATTTCGCCACGGTTGATGATAACTGGAACTCTGCTTATCCTTATTTGATTGGTCCTACTTTTTATGGTACATGGGCTAACCGCAAGGTTAGCAGCATAACAGAATCGGTAACTATTTTTCCGCCTGTGGTTACGGGCATTGGAACTACACCAACATCTGAGTTTACTGTTAGTGTTTATCCTAACCCTGCAACTGATTTTGTGGCTGTACAATTAGGCAGCCTGCTAAAAGAAAATGTAAAAATGGAACTGTATGATATTACCGGAAGATGTGTACAAACAACAGCAGTAAATCAGGGCAGCACTATAAGCTATTTTGATACCCGCACATTATATGCAGGCGAATACATTATAAGAATTTACACTAATGCAGAAGTAATCAGCAAAAAAATAAGTGTGATTAAATAACTATATGTCTCTAAAAATAAATTATGAAAAAGTTTCTTCTTCTTGCCGTTTCAGCTGTTATACTTAACAGTAACTTATCCGCACAAACCTACAACACACTGTGGATTCCGGATACCATGTCAGGCACTACATTTAATCTTAACCTGGTTGATACATTTGCACAATTCAGAACTGGAAATCAAACCATAACGGCAGGTGTGGATAATAAATTCTGGGGGCCTACCTTGTTTTTCAATAAGGGCGATACCCTTCATATGAACGTACATAATGGCCTTAACGATTCTACAACAGTGCACTGGCACGGCATGCATTTGCCTGCTGTGATGGATGGGGGGCCGCATCAGGTAATACCTCCCGGCACTACATGGCAGCCTTATTGGAAAGTAACCAATAATGCTGCTACTTACTGGTATCATCCGCATCTGCATGAAATGACGCAAGAACAATTGACAAAAGGACTGGGTGGTTTTATTATTGTAAATGATGATGAAGAATCGGCTTTAGCATTGCCAAGAACATATGGTGTTGATGATATTCCCCTGATGCTTACCAGCAGAAGATATGACAACTCGAATGCGTTTGTATTTACCAACACCGCTTACGGTGATTATATGCTTACCAACGGAACACCCGATGCAGAAGTTGATTTACCAAAACAATATGTGCGCCTGAGAATACTGAATGCTGAAATGGAACGGGCCTATAATATTGGCTTCAGCGATAACAGAACATTTTACAT
>CANJWH010000044.1 GCA_947478465.1 Bacteroidota bacterium | reverse complement strand
GCGCCATTTCATTGTCGGGAGAAATGATTCCGAGGTACTCATTGGCTTTAGTGGAAATGCCTGTAACAACAACAGGTTCAAACGGCACAGGATTTTTATACACATTCGCATAAAACTCTGCATCCTTTTTCAGTTGCTCGGCTTCTTCCATGCGTTTCTCATAATCTTTCGGATAATCGCTGACGTTGGCGTATTCCAGTTTTAAAAATTTATTGAAATACTGAACAGCCTTTTCGTAATCCTTTTTTCCCATTGCAATATTGCCGAGATAGTAATACGGATAGGGATGATAGTTGGGACATTCCTGAATTACCTGCTCCAGATTTTTAGCTGCAAAAGCATAGCTGCCCATAGGATTTTTCTCAGCAAGTTTGATGTTCTCATACGCAAACTGATAACGCGCCTGATAGTGTTCGGGCTCTAATTCCAACGCATGCTCCAATAATTCTCTTCGAACAGATGGCTTTTTTTCCGCCATTGCTTCTTCGAAAAGCTTTTGAGCTTTCTTATTATCCGGAAGGTCGCAAGGGGCTATTTCCTGCGAAAATGAAATGCACGGAAATAGCAAACAGGAGATAAAAATAAGATGCTTCACTTTGTTAAGCATGACAACAATAATGCCTTGTTATTTGAACAAACCTTTCAACTTCTTCTCAGCCTCTTCTTTTGCTTTTTTCTCTGCTTCTTTCTTTTTCTTTTCAGCTTCCTGACGGGCTTTATCTTCCAGTTCCTTTTTCTTTTTCTCGGCTTCCTGTTTCAGTTTGTCAGCCTCTTCTTTTACTTTTTGTTCAGCCTGATTTTTCAACTTCTCCGCCTCTTCTTTTGCTTTGCGTTCCAGTTCCTCTTTTTGTTTGTTCAGTTCTTCCTGCGCACGATCTTTCAAATCATTCATCACATCATTGGCCGCATCTTTTAAACCTGTTTTTACAGTTGGATTGGTAACTGTTCCTCCAATTAAAGCATTCACGTTTATTTTTTCTCCAACATTAACACCAGCTCCTTTAGAGTTGGCTTGCGATACCAGATTATCAAGAACTGCATTAGCCTGTCCTCCAAACTCAGAGCGCGGAATTTCAAAATTCATTACGTAATCTATCGTTTGGTCAAAACCTGTGCTGCCTCCTATTTTAGTTTTAAAACCAGCGAAGGTCATATCAAACGGTTCAACATTTACACGCCCATTTTCAAATTTAAATGACAGGTTTAGATTGTTCAGTTCCTGTTTTTTAAGTTTCTCCATTTTCAACGCATCAGCAACTTTGTTGATAGGTGCAAAACCTTCCAGTCTTACCTGATTGGTGCTCAGTTTTCCTCCTCCAGAAAGTGAAGTAAGAACAGGTTCCATCTTAGAATCCAGTTCAGTTTTAAATTTCATTGAAGAAGAAAAATTGCCTTTTGCATACTTACCAACGGGAGCAAGTGTTTGCACCGTGTTAAATGTGTTGAATGTTTTAGTGATGTCAAAACCGTTTGCCGCAATATCAAAATCAACCAGAGGTTTTTTGATGTTGCTAACATCGTAACTTCCGCTAAGGTTCATGCTTCCGTTCATTAGATTCATATCTAAATTATTCAACGCTACTTTCTTCTCTTTTATTGTGATTTTTCCTTTAACGTTGGTCATTTCAATGTTATCGTAAATAAGCTTACCAATAGCAGAAGTAAGTGTAAAATCAATATTGGCGGGTACATCAATAACTGCAAGTGAAGCTGTATCAGGTGTTGCAGCAGGTGCTTCTTCTTCGCTGCTCATGAATTCATTCAGGTCAATAACGTTTGAAGTGAGATTGAAATTTCCTTTCAGCAAACCATTTTCTGCAAAGAAGTAATCTAAGAAATTTTCAATTTTTCCGTTTGCCTTGAAATCGCTTTTTCCGATTTTAGAATCAAATGAAACCAACTCTACAAAAGCAGGTGAAAATTTCAGTTGTGCATATTTGATGTCAACTGCCTGCGGTAAATCTTTTGAAGTGTATTTCATGTCCTGAGCGGTGAATTCGCCCTTTGCATCAAACTCACTGTAACGCTCGTTGTCAATGGAAGACTTTTTTCCTTTCAACACAATATCGGCAGCAATCTTCCCATTCAGTTCAGCACCTTCATCCAAGGGCATAACATCTTTCATACTTGACAAATCAATCTTTCCGGCAATTTTTCCATTAATGTCAGGGTCAGATACAGGAGTTTTTATCAGGAACTTCATTTCCACCGGATTTTCAGCAATCTTAAAGTTGAATTTACTGATATCAATAACCGTTAAATCTGCATCTACTCCGGGATTGTTAATCTTCACATCTATATTTATATTATCAACCTGCTTGGGCAAATCAGGATATTTGAACATGGCATTCTCTACCAGTATTTTCAATCCGAATGCCGGTAACATTTTTTCGTTGTAACGACCTTTTGCAAAACCATCCAATGCAAGTTTCCCTTCGGTTTTTACCTTGTCAAAATCTTTTGCATACACAGCAGGAATGAGAGAGAGGATGTTTTTAAAATCAGTTTTCTTTGCATTGAACTTGATATCCATATCAATGTCTTCGGCCGGCATTGCCACCCAGCCATCAAATCCAAGAAACAAATTATTAAGACGCAACTCATTTTCGGTAAATGTGTATTTTGAGTTTTTCATGTCGGCATCAATTCCCGCCTTCACTTCAACATTAGTTTTACTAAGGTATTTTACACCATCCATTACTATATCAAGTGCAGCAATAGTAGCCTCGGTACTCAAAGAGGTATTATCCTGTGTCATATCGCCTTTTAGCGTAAGATCAAGGTCTTTGATCGAAGCAAACATGTTTCCGTCTTCATCGTTATAAACAATATTACCATCACTTATTTTCAGTTTTTTCAGTTTCATTGAAAAGGTAGATGGCTCCGAAGGAGCTGCTTTTTCAATATCTGCAGAAGGTTTTGTGATATCCCAGTTTGCTTTGCCACCTTTCAGAACATGAGCATTAATTCTCGGTGCATCCAGAATAATGGCGTTGATTCCAATCTCTTTTCCATTGATAACACTCATGATATCCACATCAAGATTTAGTTCTTTAATGAACGCAAGTGTATCTCCTTCAAATTCATTGATACCTGCAACAGAAATATCTTCCATGCAAATACGAAAATCAGGAAACGAAGAAATAAGTGACAAACCAAAATCTCCGAAATTTATTTTGGCGTTAAGGTTTTTGTTGGCTTCTTCTTTTACAAGTGCAATTATTTTGTCTTTGTAAACCAAGGGAAGAACAACGGCAGCGCCTATTAATAGGGCAAATACAATTACGATAATGATTAATACTTTTTTCATAAGAGATGGAACGCTGATTTTATATGATTATTATGATTTACGCTGATAAAATCATAATGAATCTTAATCATCATAATAATCAGCGTTCTATTAATTTTATTTCAGCCCAAAGATAGTAGCAATGTTCTTTACATCTACACCATCATAATTTCCGGAACTCATTAAGAGCAGATTGGTGTTGTGGAAGTCGTTTGCTTTCAGCGTATTCATAAGTTCCTGAGAATTGGTGAAGACCTGCAAATCATTCCTTTTAAACGCATCTTTCACCTGTTCGGGTATTATAGGTTTTAGTTTTTTGTGTTCAATGGTATGCGGGTTGTAATACACAATAGCAACATCTGCTTTGTCCATTGCCCCTTTGTATTCAGCAAGAAAGTTTTCATTCAGACTGCTGAAGGTATGCAGCTCCATACAGGCAATCAATTTGCGATTTGGGTATTGTTCTTTTACCGCTGCTGTAGTGGCTTTTAACTTAGATGGTGAGTGAGCAAAATCGCGAAAAAATGTAGTGTGTTCATTTTTAAAAAGTAACTCCAGACGATTGGATGCTCCTTTGAAAGATTGTATTGCTTCATAAAACATTTCGTCAGAAACACCAATCTGATTGCATACCATTCGTGCGCCATTTAAGTTCATCAGATTATGTTTGCCGAAAACAGAAAGAGGAATAGTTTGCATCTCGGCTTCGCCCGAAGTGACAACTAACTGTGTAACTCCATTTTCAATTTTGTGTTCGGGAACAGAGTAAGGTAGTTTCTTTATCTTGTTAGTTGTTTCGTCTGCTACTTTTTTCACTTCTGCATCTTCTTCACAATAAACAAGCACACCATTTTCTGTAATCAGGTTTACAAAAATGCGGAACTGCTCTACATAATTATCAAAAGTTGGAAACACGTTAATATGATCCCAGGCAATGCCGCTGAGAATGGCGATGTCCGGTTTATAGAGATGAAACTTTGGTCTGCGGTCGATGGGAGAACTGAGGTATTCATCCCCTTCAATCACAGCAATCTTAGCATTTTCTGAAAGTTTTACCATGGTATCAAAACCCGCTAACTGAGCGCCAACCATGTAATCGCAATCTATCCTGTGGAAATTCAGTACATGTAAAATCATAGCAGTGATAGTGGTTTTGCCATGACTGCCTCCTATAACTATACGTGTTTTATTCTTTGTTTCTTCATAAATGTATTCGGGATACGAGAAGATTTTTAAACCCAATTCCTTTGCTCTTGCTAACTCGGGATTATCAGCACGGGCGTGCATACCCAAAATAACAGCATCTAATTCTTTATTCAGTTTTTCGGGAAACCATCCTTCATGTTCGGGTAAAATACCGGCATTTTTAAGACGTGTTTTGGAGGGCTCAAATACTTCATCATCTGAGCCGGTAATGTGATAACCTTTCTTATGCATGGCAAGAGCCAGATTGTGCATGGCACTTCCGCCTATGGCTATAAAATGGACGTTCATATAAATCTGATTTAAGCAGCAAATTTAAGCCCTTCGACTTCGCTCAGGGTGACACAACAGTTTTGTTTTTCAACAAGTAAATGAGTTTATCTAATGCTATGAATGCAAAGGAAAGCACGAAGAAGTTTCCGGGTATTAACATTCTAAAACCATAGTTTTCTACTTGTCCTACTAATATCAGTGAGGCGAAATAGCTGAAGATAAAAAGGTGTATTGCTTTTTCATGAAGTGTTGTTTTTGTCTTGTTGCGAACAAGAAAAAAGAGGTAGGTAAAATAGCCCAGCCACATCAAAGTCCAGTGTGGAAACCAATGATAAGATGGAACAACGGCATTAAGAAAACCAAAGCAGAACAACACTTTCTTCAGATAATGCATGATAAACAAAAGAGGTTCCTGTAAAAAGTATTGCAGATATGCAGCGAAGTAACTGTTTACAGCTGAAACATCAACAGAAGTAGGAATTGGGTGGAAGGCAATCATGTTGAACAACATGCCCTGTGAGGGCATAATCTGAATGCAGTGGCACACAAGGTAATTGCGAATGGCTAAAAAAGAAGAAGTGATAACAAGCACTGAAACAAACAGCAACAGCGGTTTTACTTTTTGAGTTTTAAATCCGTAAAGCATCAACAGGGCAATCAGCATTATTGCAAACAGAAAAATATTGGGGCGTGTTAGCACTGCAATACCTAAAAATAAAGCAGAAATGAGTAATGCCTTTAAATTATTCTTCTCAATTCCTTTAAGAAATAAAAGAAAGAAAACAGACAGAGAAAACAGCGCAAGATTCTCACCAAGAAATCGAAAAGTATAGTAGATACTAACATCCGTTAAGCCAAAAACAATTAGTGCAAACAGAAAAACAAGCGAAATAATATTGCTCATTTTATTACGGAAGGTGAACCATACGAATACGATTGACAAACCAAGCATCAGGTTTTGAAGCAGGTAAACAGGAATATTATTTTCGCCAAAAAGAAAAAAGCAAAAGGCGAGAAAATAGCAGTAAAAAAAACTGGCGGGCTTTTCATAAGCGCCTTCAATATCCGGCATAAGAATGCCGTTGTGTTTTATATCCAACGCATTTGCAGCGTATTTACTCCAATCGTTTCCGCTGTCGGCAATAATTTGGGGCAGAGTGTTTTCAAAGGGATAAAGCCTTACTAAAGCAATTACCAAAAACAGAAGAGGGACAAAAAAAGCAAGAATTAAATTGCTCCGTTTTGCATTCATTTGCCCTGTTTAAAAATACGAAACGGTAAAATTACCTGCAGTAACATCAACTGCAACTGATTTTAAATTCAGCCCTTTAAAATGAAAAGTGCCGCTTATTTTTTTCAGATTGGTATCGTGTGAAGTAATGATTAGTTCACCGCTGGATGCGGCATACACATCATTGCTGGTGGCTTTATATTCTATGAGGTAACTTCCGGTTGAAGTGAGTTTATAAGTTCCGGCTTTAATAGTAGCAGGAACAATAATGGTCATTGCCTGCGAGCCTGTTGTAGTACTTCCGGCAATGGTAATGCGCCCTGCTACTGAAGTTCCTGATATTACCTGTGTTGAAAACAGTTTTGAGTTTACCGTTGCACGAATGTGGTTATACAACACACGCTCCATTGTTTTGCAACCGGATTGCGAAATAACAATACTGCTAAGGGCAAGGAATAAGAAGATACGTGAGGTTTTCATAGGTTTAGATTTACTGCTACAAAGTAACAAGGTTTTTGTTTCAATAAACTAAAATGATGCCAATGACTTTTGCACTTCTTGTAACTAAAATAGAATTATTGTATTTCTCTGGTTATAACTTGGTAGGAGCTGACTTGTTTTACCCAATTGCCATCGGCATTGTATTGATACCGGGTTGAACCGGGTGAAGTCAGTTCTTCTTTCCAATATAAAACAGAAGACCGCAACCCCAGCCAGTGGTATAGGTCTTTTGATTTCCGCTATACTTGACAAGTTGATTGTCCATTGAATTATAGAAGTCAAAGCCTGAACCAATATCGTAATAACCAAACACACGCATACCTCTATTTCCTTCAACTAAAAAGGGGATATTAAATCCTAACTGTGCACGACCAATGAATGAGTAGCCTCTGAAAATATTAATGCCTGCAGCAGGTGGATGATCCATATTATTGGTTATGCCTGCCGGCAAGGTTCCGGAGAGTTTGGTGTTGCCGCCAAAGGAATTGAGAATAAACTGTGCTCCAACAAAAATGAAAGGTACGGGTACATAATTTACTCCCAGAATAAATCCTATATCATGAGTATTGTTGGAAACAATAGACCCTGAATTGCCCTTTGACTCGTTATAAGAAAAGGAATAGGCAAGCCCTCCTTCAAATTCTATTTTGTTTTTGCGGATAAGGTAGCGCAGTTGTATTCCATAGCTTGGGGTGCTGCGAAGCGTGTTTGGCAACTGAGCAGAATCCGAAACAACTTTCAGGTAATTATTAAGACCGGGACGGTTGTAAACGGTATAGCTTGCTCCAACTTCTACGGCCCTTATTTCAGTTTGTGCAATGCTTTGGTTAATACTTACCGCTAATAAAAGCAGTGCTGCAACAAGACTTTGTTTTGTATAATTCATGCGTTGTTATTGAGGTGGTGAAAGTACTGCAATAAAATAAAATAACATCGTGGTATTTATTTAAATCTACTGCTCTGCGTATTGTAAATTAATCTGGAAACCGCCTGCTACTTCTGTGAGGTAAAGCATCATGCTCATGGCATAGGCCTTTTCATCTTTTTCTGTTGCTGTAAATTTGGCAGCATTGTTCTTTAAAATATTACCTTCCTGCTCGGGAGAATGATACCATTTCACATTACTAATATTACTACCATAGCTGAACTTATTATTAAGAACATACAATGCTTCTTCATAATACTTGAGTGCAAAAGATTTATCTTTTATAATGTGTGTGCTCCATGTAAAAGGCAGATGAGGAGTATTCACTGTGTAGACAACCCCTTCTTCAAAGCCATGCACACCAAAGGGAGAAATATAGTCGGGTATAATGCCCATTAAGCCATGAGGTAAATGGGCTACCAGCGTTACTGCTTTTGCATCTTCAAAGTCAAACACACGTGTTCTGCCAAGGTCTGCACCATAGACATCTTCTGAGGTTTTCATTTTTCTGACTGCTGTCCACATTTCTGCTTCTTGTTTTGAGCCACCTGCAAGTGCTCTTTTATACCAATACATTGCCTGTTGCTTATCGGGCAGGATGTCACCTGTTATTAAATCATCGTCTCTAAAATGATTGGCATGGGTATAGCACATTAATTCCTGCGCCCATACATCACCTTCATCAGCTGCCTTTTTAGTTAGTATTCTTTTGGCATTGGTGAGACCTTCTGTTTTAAATTTATAACTGTTGCAATACAACGATAACAGCGCAGTTAATGTAGGGTTGTCGCTTGGGTTCTGGATGTATTTTTTTAAGCTGTCGATATTAGGCAGGTTATGCAGTTTTTGATAAGGTGTTTTATCTTCCTCATTTGTAAATTCTATTTCATCTAAAATGCGGCCGCTGTATATTTTATAAAACATTATCTGATTAGGAGGATATGAATAGTCGCTGAAATACTTTATTGCTTCCTCTATTTTTCCTTGTTTAAAAGCTGCTATTCCTTTCTGATAATTGGTGCGGGCGAGGCACGTATAGACACCTCTTGTTATTTTTACAGGCAATAAATAATCAATATTCTGTTGGGTATAATTTACCCTTAAAGTTACTTCACACTCAGTGCCGGGTGCACCTTTCATTAAATCGACAGCTTGCTGACGGGTCATTTTTGCTGTTGGATTTCCAGCAATTGAAACAATAGTTACTGAGTTGTTATTTATCGGAAAGGTTACGGCCTTAGTAAAGGGTGAGTTGGGGTAGATGTTGGAAATTCCGTCCAAACAGACCCCAGTTGACCGGTTGAAACTGATACATCACAATAACCATATTTACCGGCATCATCCTTAAATAAAAAGATTTCTTGAGCACTAAGGCAGCTAGAAATGAAGAATGCCAGAATTGCTGTAGTGATTATTTTATGCATTGCAAATTATTTAATGTGTATTAAAGAATAAACTATTAAGCGTAAACGTAAACTAATTAATAATAGACTGATATATTATTTTCTCATTTGAGCAAGTGGCTCACTAAAAAATACTTAAAGTAATAAGTAAATTAAGTATCAGTTTTATTCAAACAGGCATAAGCCTACTTAATCCCGGCCCCGGTAACGGGTACATGCAAGTCATTTTCAATCCAGCTTACAATGGTTTGAAAATCTTTTTGAGTTACTTCCTTTTTGGTTTTGGTGTTAAAAATTTTATTCAACGGAATTTTAGAAATGGGTTTTATACGTATGGTAAACAAATCGCTCAGTGGCACTCCGCTTTCAGTAAGCTCAGGCACCGGCAGTGGATAAACATGAGCAGGTGAATTAAAAAATTTAGCATGGTCAGGAATTAGCCACGGTTTTATATCACCATAGGCTTTGGTATTCCATGCAAGCAAAAACTTTTTACTTGGTAGCGAAACTCTTTGCCACCAAACACCCAGAACATCATCCATAGCTGCTTTGGTTTCTTCTTCGGTATTTACCTTACCCAGTGTTACAAGAAACTCCTGTATAACAGTGTCCACTTCTTTTTCATACAAACCATCTCGTTCAATAGCCCAACGCCCTATATAAGTGCCCAGTAAATTAGAATACAAATCTTCAGGCGAAAATGCAGATTGAATTTCGTGTATGGGGTAATGTGTAGGAACCCCAAAATAGGTGCGTATCTCATGCCATACCGCCAGTTCATAGGTAATACGCTGTCCCAGCATCAAAATATCTGATGAAGATAACTCGCGGCCTTTCAGCGAAATTTCAATTACACGTTTACCTGCTTCGTGTCTTGTTTTCAACACAAAATCTTTACCAAGGTTGTGTGAAATCTGAGAAGAGAAATAAGCCATCATATCAGCGTTGTCGCGCACATGACCAATGTCAATAAAGCCACCATCGCGGGTATAAATAATGCCATTGTGCTCACCTTCACCGCCATAAAACTTATGTTGCCCCAGTTTCTCGCTGCTGGTGGTATAGCCCATCTTTGCCGGAAAACCGAACACAGGAAGATTGTAGCCAAATACACAACAGGGCCTTATCATACGCCCGAATGGCTTTACATCAATGCCATCAAGCGATTTATCAACCTGCTGCCCTAAAGCAACAGCATTGAGAAGCGAAGAAATAAAGATAAATACAACCTGTTTCATGCACTAAATAACACCTTGTTCAGACAAAAAGCAAGGCGCTCAAAGGTACCAATTTTTATTGGTACTGAATGTCCACGCCACAATACGGCTGCTCTTATTACCTTGTGCCATGGCAAAGGTTTTCACATCAGTGGCTGCTGCTTTTTTAAGTGCTTCGTAAATACTCTGAAGGCTTGCCTGCTTGGCTACCAGCGTAGTAAACCAGCGACAGGAAGCAGCAAATTCACTGCTTTGTTTTATCATTGTTTGCACAAACTTTGCTTCACCTCCCTCGCACCACAACTCATTGTTAGTTCCTCCAAAATTCAGTATCGGTTTGCTTATTTTTCTGCCTTTTAAATTACTCAGTTTACGCAGCGTTGCTGCTTTTGCTTCTGCAGCCGAAGCATGGAAAGGGGGATTACAGATGCTGACATCAAATTGCTCACCTTTATGAATAATACCCCTAAAAATATCATTGGCATTTAATTGCAAACGCAACTCAACTTTGCCTTTCAATTCAGGATTAAGTTTTACAATTGCCTTTGCTGCATCAATTGCAACAGGGTCAATATCACTGCCTGTAAAACTCCAGCCGTATTCATAATTCCCGATAATCGGATAAATGCAGTTAGCGCCTGTGCCAATGTCAAGGCATTTAATATTACTTCCGGTGGGTATTTTTCCATTGTTACTTGCTGCCAGCAAATCAGCTACCTGATGAATATAATCAGCCCTTCCGGGTATTGGCGGACATAAATAATTATCAGGAATATCCCAATGGCTGATGTTGTAATAGTTATTGAGCAAGGCCTTGTTCAGCATCTTTACCGCAGCCGCATTGAAGAAATCAATTGAAGTATCGTTGAAAGCGTTGGTAATAACATACTGCTTCAATTCAGGACAACTAAGTACGAGTTGCTCAAAATTATACCTCCCCCGGTGTCGGTTGCGCGGATGAAGTTCTGTTTTCTGAAGAGTTTGTTTCATTTTTAAGCCAACTAGGAGTTAGCTAACTAGCCAAGTAGGGGTTTGCTAAGTGCCTAAGCGGCTACTTGCCTATTTGACTATTTGACTACTTAACTAATTCCTTATTCCGAGATGGCAATCTTTACTTTTTTATTCTTAATCTTTTCATCACGTATCAGCGAAAGCACCTGTTCTGTCTTGTGGTTACTGACTGCCGCATAGGATGAATGGTCCAGCACCTCAATTAAACCCAACTCATCTTTTGCAAGTTTGCCTTTTTGTAACAACATACCCACAATATCCATTTTATTAATCTTTTCCTTTTTGCCTGCTGCAATATATAAGGTGCGCCAGCGTGCTTTTGGTGGTAACACATTTTTGTCGGGCAAGGTTTCTAGCTCAGGTGTTTCTTCAATAAATGGAGGAATGTGGTCGTTTGCAGAAAGCAATAAATAAGCAGTTCCTTCTGCATTCATACGCGCTGTTCTTCCATTGCGGTGTGTAAATACATCGTGTGTGGTTGGCAGCTGATAGTGTATCACAGCTTCAATCTCTGGTATATCTAATCCCCGCGAAGCAAGGTCAGTAGTAATAAGCAAGCGGTGACTTCCGTTTCTAAATTTTATCAAAGCACGTTCTCTGTCTTCCTGTTCCAGACCACCGTGAAAAACACCGTGTGCCAGTCCTTTCCCATCCAGCAAAATACTGATGCGCTCCACTGCATCGCGGTGATTACAAAATACCAGCGTTGATTTATTCTGCAATTTGCAGATAAGTGCAAATAATATATTCAACTTATCGGTATCCTCAGCCTTCAGGTATTTTAATTTTAAAGTAACTGTAGTTGGCGATTCAGTATTCAGAAAATTCAGCTCAACAGGATTACGCACTCCGGTAAAAGAAGGTATCTCCTTCATAGCAGTTGCTGACGTAAGAATTCGCCTTTTCAGATTTTTTAAGTTGCTGATAATTGCAGACATCTCATCCTTAAAACCAAGGTCCAATGCTTTGTCAAACTCATCTAAAATGAGGGTGTGTATGCTTGAAGTATCAATATTATTGTGTTGTATGTGGTAAGCAATTCGTCCGGGAGTACCCACCAGCAAAGCAGGCGGATGGGAGAGATTGTTTTTCTCCGTTCGGGTTGAATGTCCGCCATAGCAGCAGTTTACTTTAAAACCGGTATTCATTTGTTTAAACACCTGCTCAATTTGCAAGCCCAGCTCACGCGAAGGAACTATTACAAGCGCCTGTACACCTTTCTCTTCAGCTTTAAAACTGCTTAAAACGGGTAAGAGGAAACCCACCGTTTTTCCTGAACCTGTAGGCGAAAGCAAAATAATATCTGCTGTGGCTCTTGCTGCTTCCAATGAAGCAAGTTGCATTGCATTTAAAGAAGTGATCTTTAAATTCTCAAGTATTTTTTCAAACATTTTTGTTTTTTATAACACACTTATTTTTTTCATTCCCGCCTTATCTCCCACCAAAACTTTCAGTGTATATAAACCCGCAGCGTAGTTAACAGTGTTAATAGTATATCGGTGATTACCAACTCCCAATTGATTTTGCTCAATCAATTCTACCAGTTCGCCAACACTGTTATAAATTGATAATACAACTTTCTCGGGCTGTACCAGATCAAACGATATGGTTGAAACACTACTTGAAGGATTTGGAAATACATTCAGATTAATAGCATTGGGAATATTTTCTTCCACAGCACTTATGTGAGCCTGGTCAAGATAAGTAGCACCCTGGTAAAGTGTGCCATCCTGATCCAGAGAAGAAATACTGAGAACGGGATAATGTGTATCTGCTTTGTACCAGTAATAATTGGTTGCAGCATAGTTAAGTGTAACAGGCACAGTAACCGTATAGCTGTCATTATAATTTTCAATTACCTTAACACGAATAACATTATTAATAGTTCCGTAAGGCAATACTAGTGTTCCGTAAGCATCAGCCGTTACAGTCACTGATCCAGTGCGGGTAATTGTAACACCGCTGTTAAACGTAGCGCCAAAATTATCACTGTAAGTATCGTTATAAGTAAATGGAAAACGCATTAGTTTTTCAGCATCTGAATAAGGAATAAGATTGCCGCTTGCAACTACTCCGTCATAATACCAACCACCGGCATTACCTTCAAAATAACTATATGCACCACCTTGCGAAATGCTGACTGTTGCGTCAGGAAAACTTGCTCCACTTGGAGTTGAAACAGGATCAACATGGTTCATATTAGCTGTGCTTGTTGCCGTTACACTTGAAAAATCCCAGGTCAAACCTGCACCACCAATACCTGCAGCCTGATAAGGAAATATGTGCACAAGAAAATTTTCTCCGGCCTGAGGAGTAAAGCTGGCTGCAGTAATTGTAGGCTGCGCCTTAACAGGAATAGCAAATATTGAAATGAGAAATGAGAAAATAATGAGTAGATTTTTATTCATGGTTGCTTGGTTTAATGATGTTAACAAAGCTACGGAAAGTTTCCTCTTGCACTCTTCTTAATTTCAAGTACAGGGATAATGAATTGTTAATTATAATTTCCTGAATATAATTTTAGTGTATTCAATCAAAAAATCTACTTTTGCCGACCAATCAATTCAATCTTTAATCTTTCCAATATACTATGAATATCCACGAATATCAGGGCAAATCAATCTTAGCAAGTTTTGGCGTGCAAATACAACGCGGCATTGTAGCCGAAACTTCAGAAGAAGCTGTAAAAGCTGCAAAACAATTACATATTGAAACCGGAACATCGTGGTGGGTCGTAAAAGCACAGATACACGCAGGTGGAAGAGGAAAAGGCGGTGGAGTAAAACTTGCTAAAAGCATAGAAGAAGTTCAGGAAAGAGCAAATGCCATCATAGGCATGCAACTGATAACACCGCAAACAGGACCACAAGGAAAAAAAGTAAATAAAGTGCTGATTGCCGAAGATGTTTACTATCCGGGTGAAAGCAAAACAGCTGAGTTTTACATGAGCGTATTATTGAACCGCCAAACCGGACGCAACATCATTATGTATTCAACCGAAGGCGGAATGGATATTGAAGAAGTTGCACACAATACTCCTGATAAAATTTACAAAGAAGAAATTGATCCGAAAGTAGGATTGCAGGCATTTCAGGCACGTAAAATTGCCTTTAACCTTGGCTTAAGCGGAAAGGCTTTTAAAGAAATGGTAAAATTTGTGGAAGCACTTTACAAAGCTTATGTAGCCTCTGATTCATCTATGTTTGAAATCAATCCTGTTCTTAAAACATCAGACGATAAAATAATTGCAGTTGATGCTAAAGTAAATCTTGACGACAACGCATTATTCCGTCATCCTGATTATGCAGCTATGCGCGATAAAAGCGAAGAAGATCCCACTGAAGTGGAAGCTTCTGAAAACGATTTAAATTATGTGAAACTGGATGGCAACGTAGGCTGCATGGTAAACGGTGCCGGTCTTGCGATGGCAACTATGGACATCATTAAACTATCAGGTGGCGAGCCTGCCAATTTTTTGGATGTAGGTGGAACAGCCAACGCAGCACGTGTTGAAAAAGCTTTCCGCATTATTTTGAAAGACGAAACAGTAAAAGCAATTCTTGTAAATATTTTTGGCGGTATTGTACGTTGCGACCGCGTAGCGCAAGGTATTGTTGATGCTTACAAAAATATTGGCGAAATAAAAGTTCCTATCATAGTTCGTCTTCAGGGAACAAATGCAGTAGAAGCGAAAAAAATTATTGACGAATCTGGATTGAAAGTAAAATCTGCTATTCAGCTGCAGGAAGCTGCAGATGCAGTGAAGGAAGTACTTGCATAAATCATTTGTCACCCTGAACTTGTTTCAGGGTCTTTCTTATAAGATGCTGAAGCAAGTTCAGCATGACGTTAAGTCCGTGTGCTATTCTCCCAATTCTATATCAGTAACCTTAACTCCGGGAGCAACTTCCACTGAATCTAATTCAGGTTCGTAACCGTTATCAATAATAAACGTGATACGGTCAATTTCTTTTATCACAACATCCATAGAATCATAAAGTGGTTTTAATTCAGATTCCGGATAGCCAGTATTTTCATCAAGACTTTTAATAATAACTTCACAACCTTCCTTTCTCAGCAAAGAATATTTCATCAGCAATTCAACACGCATTCCATAGTGTTCGGGTAGGTTGTTAAGTTCAGATAAAGAGTTAATAGTTCTATCCCATCGCTCTACTCCATCTTTTTTAAAACGCTCGAGATAGTAGTCTCTTTTCTCGTAAGCCAACGTGTCTTTATCATACTGCGTTAGCACAGCCAGCGCCATTTCCTGATTAACATCAAAGGCTTCCATTTTGTCATCGTAGTAAGCCATGCCTTTAGGAATTTGTTGATAAGCAAAATAAAAAACACCCAATGAAATAACAATCAGCAGAACATCATTAAAGACAGTTATTGAAAGCGACTCCTTTTTTCTATATGAAGGATAAAACACCAACGCAGCAAACATGCCATAGACAATTCCACCAAGGTGTGCCGAATTATCGATACCGTCTTTCAATCCACCAATCAGATTAAAAGCAATTACAATAACAGCCCAGAGAAAAAAACCACTCAGCTCGCCCGGTGCAAACATTTTTCTTCCAACTATTGAAAACATGAGCATCATACCATACATGGCCAATATTGCACCAGATGCGCCAGCACCAATTACATTACCATCCCACCATACGCTCAACAATGCAGCAGCAACTGTGGCAAGCAGATAAATAGTAACAAAACGCACCGTCCCAATCAGTGCCTCAAGAATAATTCCTATATAAAGGAGTGAAACCATATTAGCAAGCAAATGCCCGAAACCAATGTGCACAAATTCACACGTAAACAAACGCCACCATTCATCTTTCAGAGTATAAGGTCCGTAGTTTGCACCCCAACGTACTAACTGCTCACTGGTAGGTTCAAAAAAAGAAACACCATCTATAAGCATAGCAATATAAACCATAATGTTTATAGCCATAATACTTACAAAACCATAATAAGGGAACGTTCTCCAGTTAAAATCAGGAGGGCCGTTTAGAATTTTGTATATGTCTCTTTCTTCTGACATTACTGAACAGGTTTCAGACCCACTACCTCTTCACAAAATGTAAATGTTTCATGTTCCACACCTGCAATATCTTTTGAATCAAAATCAGAACAAATTACATGGTTACCTGCTTCAGGAAAAGGAATCTCTTTTTTCTTTTCATTGCTTGTACCGAGCTCACCAAACATTTCGTGCATGGCTTTTACCGAAACCACTTTATCCTGTTCCTCTTCATTTTTGTAGTAATAACCAAGAAAAACAGGACATGTAATATTCTCAAACGTTTCTTTTTTCATTGTGTGCGAGATCAATGATTGTAAGCTAATCAATGCCTCCAATCTATAATTCGTAGTGAAATATTTTTTCTTCTCGGGCGGAGCATCCCATCCGCGAAAATCGCTTCCGGTAACAGCGCGAGCAATCTGCAAACCCCATGGTTTGTCAAGCATAGAAGCAGTGGGATCGTAAATTTTTACGTTAGGTGAATACAATACCAAAGCATCAATATTTTCTTTACCCGAAGCAAGATACAATCCTAATGTGCCACCTGTTGAACAGGTAATCACCAGCACCTTCTCCCCTATCGCTTTACCAACTGATATTGCATCTTTCGCGCTTTGTAGAAGTTTATCAGCAGTAAGATTCACCATATTATCCGCGGTATCTAAGCCATGTGCATACAGACGTGGGAGAAATAAATTACAACCATAACGCTTTGCTAAGTCTAAAACTACAGGAGAGCCTTCACGCCATGTTGCTGAAAACCCGTGAAGGTAAACTATACTCCATTCTGTTTTCTGTTTAGTGCTGTCAGCCCAAATTATCCTTGCTTCATTATCGGGACGAATGGTCTTACATGCACTTTCTTTTTCTGCAATTTGCTTTTCAAGTGCAACGACATCAGAAGCGATTGCCGGTAGCGAAGTATCGGGTACAAACTTTTCAGGCGTAGGTCCAACAAGATATACTGCAACTAACAGAAGTAAAATAATTCCAATCCATTTTAAAATTCTCATGCGGCTAATATCGGAAATAAAGTTTTTCACGGGCTATGTTGAAAATTAGTGATACTAATCATAGCAGACTATGTGCAAGGCATATACCTTTATCCTAAATAATACTAAGTATGGAAATTAACTGGCTCAACATTGTTCTTATTCCGGTTATTTCGGCATTGATAGGATGGTTCACCAACTGGATTGCCATTATTATGTTGTTCCGCCCGAAGAAGGAAGTGAAGTTTCTATTCATTAAAATTCAAGGTGTTTTCCCAAAAAATCAGGCGAGGGTTGCAGAACGAATTGGCAGCATGGTTTCCAATGAATTATTCTCTGCTAAAGATATTCGTGCTCACATTGAACACCCCAACAACCTTGATACAATTCGTAATGCAGTAGAGATAAAAATTGACGAATATCTCAACGTTACCTTCCCGAAAAACTATCCACTTACGTCTATTTTTGTTGGCAAAAACAGAAAGAATAAAATAAAAGACGACCTTATTCTGGAGGTAGAAAAAGTAGCACCAGAAGTAATTGAACAGTATGTTCAGAATATTGAGGCTTCGCTGAATATTGAAGAAATAGTAAGAAAAAAAGTAGCTGCACTTCCTCCCGACCGGTTAGAAGAAATGCTGAACAGTATTCTAAAAAAAGAATTTAAGTTTATAGAATATATTGGTGGTGTAATCGGTCTAATAATTGGAATTTTGCAGGTGGTGTTGGTGTATTTGCTTTAGAGCCTCACCCCTGCCTTCTCCGAACAAAAGGGAGCAGATTGCTATTTATAAACTCTTCTTCTCAACACCGAATAAAACAGCATCAATCCTAAAATACCAGCACAAATTAAACCGTAAAGGCTTATTAAAGGGATGCCATATTCGCGGGGCATATCAGGGCCCCAGTTGGCAGTCATGGATATGGCTGAGCCAATGATGAGTGCAAAAATCAGAAGCGTAATTACAATGCGGTTGGTAAGGCTGTCCCACTTTTTCAAGAGGTAGCCGTATCCCTGGTGCTCAATCTCAAAATGGAGTTTTCCCTTTTTGAGTTTGGTCATCACCTCTTTCAAATCACGGGGTAGGCCGCTTGCAAAATCAGTCATTTGCTCAGCACGGTAAAGCGCCTCGTTGAACAGATTTTTAGGAGAAAACTGTTCTTCTATAATTTTTCTTCCATAGGGACGAATAAACTCGTAGGTATTGAAATGCGGGTGTATCTGCTTTCCTATTCCTTCAAGAATAGCAAAGGCACGGAAGATGAGAAACACACTTCCTGGCACAACTATTTTGTATTCAAACATCACCTTTTGCAGGCGTGTTACCATGTCGGCAATGCTGCTTTCGCTGACATCAAGACCTATGAAATCTTCTATAATTTCGTTCAGGTCATATTGAAACTGGCGAATGTCTTCAATATTGTCGGAGATGCTTAGTTTCCTCAGGGCATTTGCCATTCGCTTAGCATCCTGTTGCGACATACTTACAAATATTGCCGCAAAATTTTGCTTGTCTTTTGGCATCAGCTGGCCGGTCATTCCAAAATCAATGAGGCAGATTACACCATCTCTGCGCACCATAACGTTTCCCGGATGCGGGTCGGCATGAAATAATCCGAACTCAAAAATCTGAGTAAGGTAAATATCCATTCCGTTTTCGGCTACTTTGCGCGGGTCCAATCCCCAGGCTTTGAGCTGTACTACATCATTTATTTTGCAGCCGTTGGCAAATTCAATAATCAGAATTTTGCCGGTTGAATATTCGCGGTAAGCGCGGGGTATATAGAAGTTTTTGTAGCTTTTATAGAAATTGCGGAAGCGTTCAATGTTTCGTGCTTCATTTTGATAGTCGAGCTCTTTCATGATGCTGCGATCAAACGCACGCACCACATCTGGAGCATTTAAAACTCCCTGTTTTTTAAGGTAGCGGTCTGCTCGCTGCACCACATCTTTTATAATGGCAAGGTCACGCTCTACTATTTCGGCTACTTCCGGGCGTTGCACTTTTACTACTACTTCCTGCCCTGTTTTTAATCGCGCTTTGTGAACCTGGCCTATTGAAGCTGATGCCAGTGGCTTTTCATTAAACTCAGAAAACACCTCGCTTATAGGGCGACCTAACTCACGTTCAATAATAACTTTAGCTTGCTCAAAAGGAAAGGGAGGAACACGGTCTTGCAGCTTTTCAAATTCCTTGATAAGCGGCTCTGGCATCATGTCTGGTCTGATACTGAGCACCTGTGCCAGCTTTATAAACGTAGGTCCTAATTCTTCGGCTGCCATACGAATACGTTCCCAACGGGTATATTCAAACACAGGTTTTTCCTGCCTTAGCCACGAGTGTCTGCGGGTTTCAGAAACAAAATTTCGAAGAGTTGAATTAGTTACAATGTCTTCAAACCCATACTTTACCAATATGGCAAGTATCTCGCGCATGCGGCCAAGGTTGCGGAAGGTTTGGTTAAACATTGTTTTATTTTTTAAGAGTGGCGAAAGTAGTAAAAAAGCTAGTGCATCAGGACGAAAATCAGGATTTAGCGCTCAAGAAGCGTAACTGCTCCGATATACTCATGCTTTTCCCCATTCAAGTCAAACAAACTAATATTGTAAACATAAACCCCTTGAGGGAGAATTTTTTCTGTGCCTGCATCAGTTCCATCCCATTGCAGTGAGGGAGTATAGGAATAAAAAATCTGTTTTCCCCATCGGTCAAAAATGCGCATGTTGAAATTTGCTTCTGCTATACCCTCACCTATAGGTCCAAATGTATCGTTAAGTAAACCCCTTCCCGGTGTAAAAGCATTGGGAATATAAATAGTGGAGAGAAATGTAACCGTTACTATAATCGTGGTGTCGTCCGTGCAACCGTCAGCATTGGTAATGGTAAGTGTTACTGGGAAATCGCCCGTTCCGGGAAATGTATGCACAGGGTTTTGAATAGTTTCGGTTGAACTGCCATCTCCAAAATCCCAAAGCCAGCTTACCGACCCGTTTGAATTCTCTGTAAACTCACAATAAGGATCAAGATAAGACATTTTTAGAGGGTTTGCTCTGAATGATGCCACTGGTGAAGGTGTTGAAGGAACAATAATTTCAATGTTTTGAGGACATCCGCCACCGATATCACTAACTGTTACCGTGTAGGTTCCTGCAGTAAGATTGGTTGCCAAATCGGTATTGGAAACATTTGGACTCCATGAATAGCTGAATGGTCCGCCACCTATAGGAGTAATAACAGTTGCAGTTCCAGCACCTTCACCACAAATGTCAGGCGTAACCAGTGAATCAAGAGGAATAGCTGTAATTTCAAAATCAAGCCCAGAACCTATAGGCGCTTCATTTCCGCAAAGGTCTGTAACACTTCCCGCAATCTGCAAAGTATATGTTCCGCCCGAAGATATAGCCGGATTGAAAGTAAGTGAAAAATTACGTTCAAAATTGGCACCTAAATCACAGGCACCACCTGTAAAACCGTTTATTGTATAAGGTCCGCCCGGTCCAACCAATGCAAAGTCTGCCTGACTTACCGTAGAACACAACATATTTTCAGAAAACTCAAATGACACTGAATTATCAGTGCAGAAAACAGGAGCTGTAATAGTTTTAAGAGTAGGAGTAACATTGTCAAAAATGGTGGCTGTGCTGGCGGTCATATCAAGTGTGTAGCCCGATTGCGAGGCATTGAAATTTCCTACAATAATGTAATACGTTTCGCCAGCAACAACAGGAATAGGATCTTCATTCTGGGATGAACCAATACCTGTTGTTTGTCCGTTAGCACCGGTAATACCGCTATTCCCTGTGTTTCCAGAAAAATTACAACTAGCTTCAAGACTTGGGTCATTAGCGATATCGGCACATCCTGCACTGGTTAGATTAAATACAGCCCAATCATAATCGTCATTAGGATTGTTGGGTGTAATGGTGAAGTTAAATAAACCATCCTGCTGAATAGTCATGGTGTACCAAACGCAATTCCTCTCCCCAACTCCCAGACATGAATTAATGGGATTTATTTCTCCGATAATATTTCCTTCTCCGCTGTATGAATTTGCCTGATTATAGACTTCCTGACAAACAGGAATAGCTCCTCCGCAATCCTGATCAGTTGGAGTTTGTGCAGTTATGTAAGACGAAATATGTAATAAGTAAAAAGCGCAAACCAATCTCCGCAGTGAGAATAAAGAGATGAAGAGATTGAATTGTTGCATGATAGAAGCGGAACTTATACACAAATGTAACGGAAAAGTTGCGGGAATAGTGTCTTAAAGGCATTCGCAAAAACTTTCTAACATTCTGACTTCTCACTTTCTAACTTTAAATATAGTTTCTAATTTAGCGCCCCGAAAACAACTAATCCAAAAAAATAAAATGAAAGTTACCGTAGTAGGAGCAGGCAATGTGGGCGCCACCTGTGCCGATGTTTTAGCCCAAAAAGATATTGTCAACGAAGTTGTGTTAGTTGATATTAAACCAAATTTTGCCGAAGGAAAAGCTTTGGATATCTGGCAAACATCTCCTATCAATCTTTATGATACACGCACCATTGGCGTTACTAATGACTACACAAGAACAGCAGGTTCAGAAGTTGTTGTCATCACTTCCGGGCTTCCGCGCAAACCCGGGATGACCCGCGATGATTTAATTGCAACAAATGCAGGAATTGTGAAATCAGTTACTGAGAATGTAATTAAATATTCGCCTGACGCCAAAATTATTGTGGTTTCAAATCCATTAGATGTAATGACCTACTGCGCTTATCTTACCGCAAAGGTTGATTCTTCAAAAGTATTTGGTATGGCAGGTATTTTAGATACTGCGCGTTACCGAGCATTTCTTGCAACTGAAATCGGTTGTTCACCAAAAGATATTCAGGCTGTATTGATGGGCGGACATGGTGACACTATGGTTCCGCTGCCACGTTATACAACTGTTGCAGGTATTCCGGTTACTGAATTGGTTGCAAAAGATAAGTTAGATGCCATTATCCAACGCGCAAAAGTGGGTGGCGGTGAAATCGTAAACCTGCTTGGAACTTCAGCATGGTATGCACCGGGTGCAGCAGCTGCACAAATGGTTGAAGCAATTGTTCGCGACCAGAAACGTATTTACCCTGTATGCGCTTTATTAAATGGCGAATATGGCTTGAAAGATATTTATCTGGGTGTGCCTGTAATTCTTGGCAAAAACGGAATTGAAAAAATTATTGAATTGCAACTGAATGCTGAAGAGAAAGCGTTACTTGATGCCTCTGCAAAAGCGGTTAAAGAAGTAATGGATGTGTTGGACAACATGAACGTTGTTGCTTAATTTAAATAACTGAATTTATAAAAGGATGGCGTAGATTTACGCCATCCTTTTAGTTTAAGAAGAGAAATGACTGAACTAATACCACTTAAATTTTTAGCTATTGAAGGTGACGGAACTCATCTTTTAATAGCAATTAAAATAAACGGAAAGAAAGCAAATATGCTTGTAGATACAGGCGCTTCAAGAACTGTTTTTGATATTAACAGCATTTCAAAATTTACAAGTAAAAAGAAATTCGGAAAAAACAATCAACTGAGTACAGGACTTGGCACCAACAGCATGCAAAGTCACAATACTATTTTAAAAAAAGTAAAAATCGGCAAGCTGAAAATCGAAAACTTTGAAGCCATTTTACTTGACCTGAAACATGTGAACGAAAGCTATGAGAAAATAGGACTTGGAACTATTGACGGTGTTCTTGGTGGAGAAATATTAGTCAACTTTAAAGCAGTGATTGATTACGGCAAAAAACAAATGAAGTTGAAATGGTAGTAGTGATTGATTACGGAATGGGGAACCTGGGCTCAGTTGCCAACATTATTAAAAAAGTGGGACATACCTGCACCGTTACATCTGATTTATCATTAATTGAGAAAGCCGAAAAGCTAATCCTTCCGGGTGTAGGCTCATTTGACAACGGCATGGAAAACCTTAACCGACTTGGCATTTCGGAGGTTATTTCTAAAAAAGTATTGGAGAACAAAACACCTGTTTTGGGAATTTGTTTGGGGGCACAACTGATGCTTGAATCAAGTGAAGAAGGAAATTTTTCCGGGTTAAATTGGATTAAAGGTAAAGTGATAAAATTCAGATTTGCAGAAAAGCAAATCAATGAGCGAATTCCACATATGGGTTGGAATCAGGTAGAGTTAAAAAAGCAGAATTCTGTTTTCAATAACATGTATGAAAACCCAAAATTCTATTTTGTCCATTCATACCATTTTCTGTTAGAGAATGAAGCCGACACAATTACAACAACAGATTACGGTTATGAGTTTGCATCCGGATTTTCAAAAGAAAATATAACAGGTTTGCAATTTCATCCTGAGAAAAGTCACAAGTATGGAATGTTGGTTTACAAGAATTTTTTAGAAAGCTGATGCGGAAAAATATTCGTGTAATACCTGTTTTATTAAGTGACAGCGAGGGAAGCCTTGTCAAGACAAGGAAATTTAAAGACCCTGTTTACATTGGCGACCCGTTTAATGCTGTAAAAATCTTCAACGAAAAAGAAGTTGATGAGCTCATTTACCTTGACATTACAGCCAGTGCACAAAAACGCAAACCCAATATCTCTTACATCTCTGAACTGGCCTCTGAATGTTTTATGCCTTTGTGCTATGGTGGGGGCATTACAACCATTGACGAAATAAAAGCGATCCTGAAAGCCGGAGTTGAGAAGGTTTCACTCAATGCTTCCAACTTTAGCAACATCAATTTATTGCGCGAGGGTGCAGAAAAATACGGCAGTTCGGCAATGGTGGCAGGAATTGATGTAAAGACTAATCTATTCGGAAAACATTATGTTTATAACCACACTGAGAAAAAATTAACCAACCAGACCCCTGCCGAGTTTGCCGCATACTTAGCAAAAAATGGTGCGGGCGAAATTCTTCTTAACTCTGTTGACCGCGACAGCGCAATGGAAGGTTATGATACTGCTTTGATTAAATCAGTGGCACAGGCAGTAAATGTTCCATTGATTGTGTGTGGTGGTGCTGGTAAGACTGCTGATTTCAAAACTGCATTGGATGCAGGAGCATCTGCATTAGCAGCTGGTAGCATGTTTGTATTTCAGGGGAAGCATAGGGCGGTGCTGATTAACTATCCTACGCAAAATGATATACAAAACTTGTGATTTTACTTCCAGTTATTTATAATACTGTCTAGTTTCAGACTTAATTTCTTTGCGCCAATTTCATTTAGATGGTCAGCATCATAAAAATCATTTTCGATAAAATCTTTATCATTCAGAGAATTTACATAAATGACATTTTCATTTATTGCATCCATTTCCTCAAGCATTGATATCGTTAGCTGCATTTGATGCTTATTAATATTATCAGTGTATGCATGATATGCAGGTGTTGTTAGTAGTACAACGTTAATATTTCTATCAGCAGCAAATTTTATCATGTCATTAATAACAAGTTTGTTTATGCTAAAATGGGCCACATCTGCATTTGCTGAATGTCTTGTTGCAGCAACATTACCAGCATCAATCAAGTCGTTTTTTATTGCAGATTTATATTCTGTTCCCCAACCCAACTCTGAGCAGGTAACAGGGGAAACATTATCAAGATAATACGACTTGAGTCGTAACTTATTAAATTCGTAATTATTACTGAATATCTCAAAATAATCCTTGACTTTGTTCGAAGACAAAAAACCATAATAGATGATGTAATTTTTAGTCCTCCATGCCTCAACTGAACTTTCAAGATTATTAAATAGACCTGCATAAGTTGCAGTAACCACTATGGTTTCAAGTCTATCCCACCTCCCATCGTATTTTGTCAGAATACGATAATCAAAGAAGAGTGATTGAGAAATATACGCTGCACTGAAAGCAGGGACTGAAAAATATTGAGGATCTAAATCGTAATAAGAGTGAGAATTTCCTAAGAACAATAACTTTATGTTACCTGAATTTTTATCAAGATAATCCTTTTTATAGGAGTAATCATTAGGAATTTTTCTGAGCGCTAACTCTGACAAAAAGCCCATTAATAATACAGGCAGAAGAAACGACAGTAACCTGATAATAAATCTGCTCATCATTAAAACTGAAAATAAATAAATTCATGTTCTTCGCCTGATAGAGCTATTACTAAAAATAGCAGACAATAGTAAAAGGCAAGCCTTACAGGTGTGTGCCAACGCAGCCCAACTTTAGCCAGTGCATACTGTTGTTCTCTTCCCAACCATTCAATAAGCACAAAAAACAAAACAAGCACTAAAACAAAGGGATTGATCTCCCAATAGAGCATATTCAGCGTCTCAACATATCCTGATTTCTGAAATAAACCAAGGCTCATTCTTTTTATAAAACCAATAGCATTATTAATATTTTCTGCTCTAAAAAAAATCCATGCAATAACCGTAAGCGTGAATGTTGTAAGGATTGAAAAGAGCTCCTTTAAAGAGGGTAAATACTTTCCCTGTGCAACACTGTCAAGGTTAGCTCTGTTAGTGCCCAAAATTATGGAGGGCATAATATATAACGCATTCAATAAACCCCATACAATAAATGTCCAGTTAGCTCCATGCCAAAAACCGCTGACTATAAAAATAATAAACGTGTTTCTAACCCTCATCCACTTGCCGCCTTTACTGCCTCCTAACGGAATATACAGGTAATCTCTGAACCATGATGAAAGCGAAATATGCCATCTGCGCCAGAACTCCGCTATGTCTCTTGAAAAATAAGGGAAGGCAAAGTTTCTTAATAATTCAATTCCAAAGAGTCGAGCAGTACCTAGGGCAATATCTGAGTAACCTGAGAAATCGCCATAAATCTGAAAGGCAAATAAAACTGCGCCCAATAAAAGGGTGGTTCCTGAATAGTCGGTGTAATTATTAAAAATCAGATTGGCATACTCGGCACACTGGTCGGCAATGACAATTTTCTTTAACAGTCCCCACAAAATTTGTCTTAATCCGTCAACAGCTTTTGCATAGTCAAAAGTTCTTTCTTTCTTAATCTGGGGCAATAGGTGTGTTGCACGCTCTATTGGTCCTGCAACCAGAAGAGGAAAAAAGCTTACAAAAACGGAATAGTCAACAAAATTCTTTTCCGGTTTTATTTTCTGATAATAAATATCTATAACATATGATAATCCATGAAAAGTATAAAACGAAATACCTACAGGTAAAATAACTTTTAATGTCCAGGGATTTACCTGAAAACCAACATGCGCAATAGCTTCAGCAAACGACTGAGCAAAAAAGTTATAGTATTTAAAAACGCCAAGAAAACCAAGATTGACCGAAATGCTCAGCCAAAGCCAGAATTTTCGCATTCGCAGATTTTGTGCATCTGCTATTTTTAATCCCGTATAATAATCAAGCAGTGTTGAGAAAAAGAGAAGAAACAAAAAACGCCAGTCCCAGCAGGCATAAAAGAAATAGCTGGCGAACAGAAGCAATAAATTCTGCGCCTTCAAACTTTTATTGATTACAAACCAATAAAGCAGAAAAACTATTGGAAGAAAAAATGCAAAATCAATGGAGTTGAATAGCATTACTGCAGAACATTAAGAGTTAGTAACTAATTTATAAATCATACCCTTCATTCTGTTATAAATACTTGTAAAAAAAGCATTATAATTTTTAAAATTAACTGGCTCCGTTTTAACTGCTGCCCAACTCAACTTCAAGAAATTTCTATACTGCTTTAACGCTATCGCACCGTTCGCCTTTATTCTGAATACTTTTGAAGGCTCATCACGAAATTCTTTTTCAAACTTTTCTTCCATCGCTTTTAATTCAGCATCATGTTTTCCATCTAGTAAATATTCTTTATGCAAAAGAAAACGTTTGCGGATTTCTTTAATAATATCATGAATATAAACAGTGCGGGGTGATGTATTATTCACCTTTACTGCGCTGTTATGAATACGATAAGAATAGAGTTCGTCATTCAGATGAAACCCTTTCCCCTTGCAGACTGCTCGAAAAAACCATTCATAATCCTCCCCTCCCAGCCTGTTGAAATACTCATGATACAGACCGATTTCTTTCAGCAAATCATTCTTCAGCATAATAGTTGCACCGCACAACAATACTTCATAATCCTCATCCGTTCTGAACTTTTCATAATCAATAGCCCATTTACGCGACATGATTTTCTTTCCAACGGAATCAATCATCACCGAATTGGTGGTGCAAATTCCCAAATCTTTATCTTTTAAAAATTCATTTACCTGTTTTTCAATTCTATCATAAACTGAAATATCATCAGCATCCTGGAAGGTAACCAACTCTCCATTGCAGAGTGAAAAGAGCTTGTTACATGTTTTTAAATATCCCTGATTTGTTTCGTTGGGATGAAACGAAATTCTTG
>CANJWH010000043.1 GCA_947478465.1 Bacteroidota bacterium | reverse complement strand
ACCATGGTATTAACCGCCTCAACGGTTACACCATACATTGCTTCAACTGCTTTTTTAATTTCCAGTTTATTTGCGTTTCTGTCCACAACAAAACTGTAACGACCTGTTTTTTCGCTTATTGCGGTCGCTTTTTCAGTGATGAGGGGTTTTACTAAAACTTCCATTTCTTTTCTTGTTTTTTGATTAATTACTTGCTGAGGATGGTTTCAATTTGTTTCAATGAACTCTCAACCAGCAGTAAATTATTCGCGTTTAATATGTCGTAAGTATTTAAATCAGAAGCATTTACAACCTTTGCCCCCCCTAAATTTCGGGACGACAAATATATGTTTTTGTTGTTCTCTGCCAACACCAATAAGGTTTTTTTACCGGTTATTTTAAGATTACTCAAAATTTCAGCGTAAGCTTTGGTCTTAGGTGTATCTAATTTGAAATCTTCAACAATAGATATGCTGTTGTCTTTTGCTTTGTGAGAAAGAGCAGAAATACGAGCCAATTGTTTTACTTTCTGGTTCACTTTCAACACATAATCGTGAGGTTTAGGACCAAATACACGACCTCCGCCTTTGTATAATGGGTTCTTTTTGCTCCCTTTACGTGAACCTCCGGTTCCTTTCTGCTTGTGCAATTTTTTTGTACTAAAAGCAACTTCACCACGCTCTTTTGATTTGTGAGTTCCTTGACGCTGATTAGCCAAGTATTGCTTCACATCCAAATAAATTGCGTGATCGTTGGGTTCTGCACCAAAGATATCTTTGCTGAGTTCAACCTTTTTTGAGGTTTCTTTCCCTTTTATGTCAAATACTGATAATTTCATTTTCTTTTATTTTTAACCTTTCACTACGTGCAAGGTGACAATTCATTTATTTCTCAATCTTCAGGTAAGAATTCTTTGCTCCAGGAACATTACCGCTAACAATTAGCAGGTTTTGGTCAGCAAGAACTTTTAACACTTTCAGGTTAACCACTTTCACGCGCTCACCACCTGTTCTTCCTGCAAGTCTTTTACCAGGAAATACACGTGAAGGCCATGAAGAAGCTCCCATTGAACCCGGTGCACGTAATCTGTTGTGCTGTCCATGGGTTGCTCCACCTACACCGCCAAAACCATGACGTTTAACAACACCCTGAAAACCTTTTCCTTTTGATGTTCCGATAACGTCTACATATTCACCTTCTGCGAATACATCACCAACCGAAAGAACAGCGCCTAATTCAACAGTTACCGAGGCAACATCTTTAAACTCTGTAAACTCAACAATTTTTCTCTTAGGAGTTGTGCTGGCTTTCTTAAAATGACCTATTGCAGAATTGCTTGTATGATTTTCTTTCTTTTCGTCATATGAAAGTTGAACTGCAGTATAGCCATCTTTCTCCTCACTTTTGAGTTGGGTTACCACGCAAGGTCCAACCTGTATCACTGTGCAAGCAAGATTTTTGCCCTCCTCAGTGAACATATTGGTCATCCCTACTTTTTTACCTATTAATCCTGACATTTTTATTTAAATTTACTATTTATGTAAAGTGTTTTGTTTCTTAAAAATCAAATACTTATAACTTATACCTTAATCTCTACTTCAACTCCACTTGGAAGTTCTAACTTCATCAAAGCATCTACAGTTTTAGTAGTAGAACTGTAGATATCTAATAGTCTTTTGTATGAGCAATGCTTGAACTGCTCTCTTGCTTTTTTGTTTACGTGTGGCGAACGCAGAACTGTGAAAATTTTAGTGTGAGTTGGAAGTGGAATTGGTCCGCTTACTACTGCGCCTGTTGATTTCACTGTCTTAATGATCTTCTCAGCGGATTTATCCACCAGGTTGAAGTCGTAAGACTTTAATTTGATACGTATTCTTTGACTGCTCATTATATCGGGTAATTAATAATTAGTTTAATTTTTTTCCTTTTGCTTTTGCTACTACTTCTTCAGCAATATTTCTTGGGGTTTCAGCATAGTGCGAAAACTCCATTGTAGTACTTGCTCTTCCAGAAGACATAGTTCTCAACTGTGTAATGTATCCAAACATTTCACCCAGAGGAACTTTAGCTTTGATAACCTGTGAACCGGCACGTGAATCCATACCTTCCAACTGTCCGCGTCTGCGGTTCAAGTCACCTACGATGTCTCCCATGTATTGCTCAGGAGTAAGAACTTCCACTTTCATGATAGGCTCTAACAGAACCGGTTTAGCTTTTGGAAGAGCTTCACGGTAAGCTGTACGCGCGCAAATCTCAAATGATAATGCGTCAGAGTCAACATCGTGGTAAGAACCATCTGTAAGAACTATTTTCAAGCTCTGTAACTGGTATCCTGCAAGAACACCGTTCTGCATTGATGCACGGAAACCTTTTTCAATAGCAGGTATAAACTCGCGAGGAATGTTACCACCTGAAATTTCATTTACAAACTGCAATCCGTTGTTTTTTGCATCAGGAACGAAATCAGCATCTACAGGAGATACAGTGAATTTCATATCAGCAAATTTACCGCGACCACCTGTTTGTTTTTTGTAAACCTCACGGTGTTCAACAGTTCCGTTGATAGCCTCTTTGTAAGCAACCTGAGGAGCTCCCTGGTTAACTTCCACTTTAAATTCGCGTCTCAAACGGTCAACAATAATATCTAAGTGCAACTCACCCATTCCACTGATGATAGTTTGCCCTGAATCTTCATCCGTTTTTACACGGAAAGTAGGATCCTCTTCAGAAAGTTTATTCAATGATGTACCTAATCTGTCAAGGTCAGCCTGAGTTTTAGGTTCAATAGCAAGACCGATAACCGGCTCAGGGAAGTTCATTGCTTCAAGAACAATAGGATGTTTCTCATCGCAAAGTGTATCACCTGTTTTAATATCTTTAAATCCAACAGCTGCACCAATATCACCAGCTTCAATGAAGTCGATCTGGTTTTGTTTGTTAGCATGCATCTGGAAAATACGAGAGATACGCTCTTTGTTTCCTGAACGTGTGTTCAGAACATAAGAACCTGAATCTAATCTTCCTGAGTAAGCACGGAAATATGCCAAACGACCTACAAACGGGTCAGTAGCAATTTTAAATGCAAGGGCTGTGAAAGGATCTTTTACATCGGGCTTACGTGAAACTTCTTCACCTGTATCAGGATTTGTTCCAACAATCTGCGGACGATCCATTGGACTTGGAAGAATTGACATCACATAATCCAACATGGTTTGAACGCCTTTATTTTTGAAAGCAGAACCACAAACCATAGGAACTAATTTACCTGCAATGCAAGCTTTACGCAAAGCTGTTATAACTTCAGCCTCAGTAATAGTTTCAGGAGCCTCAAAGAATTTCTCCATGATTTTGTCGTCAAACTCAGCAACTGACTCCAATAATTGTCCTCTCCAGTGAGTTGCTTCTTCCAGCATTTCGGCAGGAATAGGAACTTCTGTAAAGGTCATTCCTTTGTCAGCTTCGTTCCAGATAATTCCACGGAAGTTAACCAAGTCAACAACACCTTTAAAATTTTCTTCAGCACCGATAGGCAATTGCAAAGGAACAGGGTTACCACCCAACATTTCTTTCACCTGTTTTACCACGTTTAAGAAATCTGCACCTGCACGGTCCATTTTATTTACGAAACCCATACGGGTTACATTATAGTTATTAGCCAAACGCCAGTTAGTTTCTGACTGTGGCTCTACACCATCAACAGCCGAAAACAAGAAAACCAATCCATCCAATACGCGGAGTGAACGATTAACCTCCACCGTGAAATCCACGTGGCCGGGTGTGTCGATAATGTTAATTTTATATTTCTGTCCGCGATAATCCCAGAAACAAGTTGTAGCAGCCGAAGTGATTGTGATACCACGCTCCTGCTCCTGCACCATCCAATCCATAGTTGCAGCACCATCGTGTACCTCACCTATTTTGTGGTTTACTCCTGTGTAATAAAGGATACGCTCTGTGCAGGTTGTTTTACCCGCATCAATGTGAGCCGCAATTCCAATATTCCTTGTATATCTTAAATCTGCCATTTTAGTGTTAAGCTTCCTGCTATTATATTATATTAGAATCTGAAATGTGAGAAAGCTTTGTTCGCCTCTGCCATTCTGTGTGTATCTTCTTTACGTTTATGAGCCGCACCTTCTTCTTTATATGCTGCCATAATTTCTCCGGCTAATTTCTGAGCCATTGACTTCTCGTTTCTTTTTCGTGCAAACTCCAACATCCATTTCATTCCCAAAGCTACTTTGCGCTCAGGACGAACTTCCATTGGAATTTGAAATGTAGCTCCACCTACTCTGCGGCTTTTTACTTCCACGTTAGGCATTACATTAGTCAATGCTTTTTTCCAAATGTTCAAACCGTCTTCCTGCATTTTCAATGTTACAGCATCAATAGCACCATAGAATGTTCTAAGTGCTGTGCTTTTTTTACCGTCATACATCATGTTGTTTACGAAACGGGTAACGAGTACATCGTTAAATCTTGGATCCGGAACGTAAGGTTTGCGTTTGGGTGTTGCTTTTCTCATTGGTGATTATTCTTTGTATTATTTCTTTTATAGTTGCCCTTCGACTACCCTCAGGGTGACAATTACTTATTTCTTTTTAGCCGGTGCTGCTGGTGCTCCTTTCTTAGGACGTTTAGCTCCGTATTTGCTTCTGCGCTGTCTGCGTGCTTCCACACCTGCAGTATCTAAAGCTCCGCGAACAATGTGGTAACGAACCCCCGGAAGATCTTTTACTCTTCCGCCACGCACCAACACAATACTGTGTTCCTGCAGGTTGTGTCCTTCGCCTCCGATATAGGCGTTAATCTCTTTACCATTGGTAAGTCTTACCCTTGCTACTTTACGCATAGCTGAGTTAGGTTTTTTAGGCGTAGTGGTGTATACACGAGTACACACTCCTCTGCGCTGCGGACATGAATCCAAAGATGGTGACTTGCTTTTGTCAACGATTTTTGAACGTCCTTTTCTTACCAGTTGCTGAATTGTAGGCATTTTTCGAGCTTTTTTACTTTTAAGTTTTTACAATAAAATTGAATCCCCTTCCTTTTTTGGGGACGGCAAAGGTAGATTTATTATTTTAACTAACAAGCCCTATGTTGAAAAATATTTCATGCTCATTCTCAATAGCTTCCCTGTGTAAGCGAAAGAATGGTTTTAAAGGGGTAATAAAAACAGATGAGTTATTAACAAAAGTGATAAAATTACAAAAATAAGGGGTCATTAAATAAAACTAAGCCACATTTTTTTCGCCACCATTTTCTGCATTTTTTCTACGCTCAAATAATTCTGCTTTCTGTTTTATTTCTTTTGCCTTGATTTCTTTCTCTATTGCAAAGTAATGCTTGTAGTGCTCCAGCGCTTTTTCTGATTTGCCCATATCGGTATATACATCAGCAAGGTTCTTATGAATATCGAATTTTACGCAGCGCACTTTTGTACTGTCGGCATGGAGCATTGCTTTTTCAAGAAAGGTGATAGCCTGACTGAAATCACTTTTTTTGTAGTACATAATGCCGTAATTCATAAGCCCTGTGGCTATTCCGTGATTATTTTCAAGAGCGGTAGCAAGTTCCATATACTTATTGAGGTAATCCATTGCTTCATCAAATTTACCTGTGTAGACTTTTATTCCGGCTAATCCGTTGAGCATATTGGCAATGCCTGGTTTTTCATTCAGCTGCTCATGTATTTCAAGCGCTTTATGAAAAAAGGCTTCAGATTTGGAGTAGTTTTCGAGGTAATGGTGCACGGAACCTATGTTTCCGATACAATTTGCAGTACGTGTTTTATTTCCTGCAGCTTCGCTTTCTATCAGAGCTCTTTCAAAATAGTCGAGTGCCTGCGGATAATCTTTAAGCGAACCATGAACAATACCCAGTCCGCAAAGGGCATTGCTTAATCCATTGCGGTCGTTAAGGCTTATATATTGTTCGGTTGCTCTTAAAAAATGTTTTTGGGCATTTACATAATCACCCATTTTCCACAGGGCATTTGCTGCATAAATATTGGCTTGTGCAACTAAGGATGTCTGGTTAAGTTCTTCGGCATCGCGCTCGGCTTCGCGTGCAAGCAGCCAGGAGCGGAGCAGATCTTTTAAAGCAAGGCGGTGGCTAAGCTCAAGCAGTGACTGTACTCTTTTAAGCGGGCTTTTTGAATCTGAAACTATTTGTTCCAGTTCTTCTGTTGTTTTAGCTTTTACATCGAAATTCATCAATCAGTATTATAGGTAATATCACTCCAAAGGTTACAAGCATTACGTAACAATGTTATAACGCATTGAGAACGAAATTATTTTTTTAGGTTTACCAACTTAAATTTTAACAACGCATGAAAAAATACCTGAGTGAATTTATTGGAACTTTTATACTTGTTTTTGCAGGAACGGGTGTAGTAATTGTTGACCAGCAAACCGGTGGAGCGGTAACGCTTACAGGCATTGCCGCCTGCTGGGGCATGATTATAATTGCCACGGTTTATGCCTTTGGCGATATTTCGGGAAACCACATTAATTCTGCGGTTACCATTGCTATGGCGGTAGACAAGCGTTTTGAGTGGAAAGAGGTGCCTGCTTTTTTGATTGCGCAATTGCTTGGCGCTTTTGGCGCGAGTTTATTGTTACATTTTCTTTTTCCTGAAAACACTTCGCTTGGCACTACACAGCCCGGTGGCAGCGTGATGCAGAGTTTTATTATGGAGGTGATTATGACCTTTATTCTGCTGCTGGTTATTTTGCGCGTATCAACGGGTTCAAAAGAAAAGGGGATTACCGCAGGGCTTGTAATTGGCGCTACGGTTGGTTTTCTGGTTTTGTTTGGCGGACCGGTAAGCGGAACGAGCCTCAACCCTACCCGCTCACTGGCTCCGGCTATTGTTTCGGGTAATATGAATGCGCTGTGGATATACCTTACTGCACCTGTGATTGGTGCGGTGGCTGCGGTGTTTGCGCACAGGGTGCTGCATACAGAGCAATGATTCACTGTTCTGTTTTGTTTAACTAAATAAAATGTTTCATCATTAGATTATAACTAAATGTTTGTTCAGAAAAATTTTGGATTAAAAGGTTTGCTGCACTTCTCGGGATGGCATATAATGTGGCTTACTTTATGGGCAACTCTTGCTACTGGTTTTACAGAGTATCTTCACTCCATTGGAATTTTTGGTCTAAAAGTTCCCTGGCTGCCGGTTTCGTTGATTGGCACAGCTGTAGCTTTTTATGTAGGTTTTAAAAACAACAGTGCATACGATCGCCTTTGGGAAGCCCGCAAAATATGGGGTGCTATTGTTAACAGCAGCCGTATGTGGGGAAGTAATGTTAAAGCCTATGTCAGTAATCAATTTACTGAACAGGATTTATCTGAAAAGGAATTACACACTATTCACCGTAAATTAATTTACAGGCATATTGCCTGGCTTTATACTTTAAGGAGGCAACTTCTTATTTCAACGCCATGGGAGCACATTAATCAAAACAAATACATGGAAAGGCACACCAAAATGATGATGAATCTATATGGTGTAGGTTTATCAATAGATGAGGAAACTGAAGAATCTTTAAATCAATGTCTGCTTCAGGATGAGCTTCATCAAATGCTGGACTATCAGAATACAGCTACTCACCTTATTGATAAACAATCTCAGGAACTAAAAGAGTTAAGGAAAAGAAACCTTATTGACGATTTCCGTCATATTGAATTGCAAAAACTAATGAATGAATTTTATACGCATCAGGGGATGTGTGAACGCATTAAAAAATTCCCCTTACCGCGCCAGTATGGGAGTATGAGTTTTGTTTTTGTGGCTCTGTTTATTTTTTTATTGCCTTTTGGGTTGGTTACAGAGTTTCATGAGCTGGGTGAGTGGGGTGCATGGCTCTCTATTCCCTTTACTGTTATTGTGGGATGGGTATTTGTGATAATGGAATTAATAGGCGATTATTCAGAGAATCCTTTTGAGGGTTTAGGCAATGATATTCCTATGCGCTCTATTTGCAGAACCATTGAAATAGACCTGCGTCAGATGTTGGGCGAAACTGATTTGCCAAAACCGGTAGAAGCTAAAAATGGGGTGTTGATGTAAAATTCAATCAAGATTACTTACCCATACTCTGCAATACTCCTTAATTAAATCCCGCACCCTGTGGAATTCGTTCATCACTTCCTCCTCAGTGCCTGTGGCCTTTGCCGGGTCAGGAAAATTATGGTGAAATTTTTTAGCCGAGGAAGGGAAATAAGGACAACGCTCCTTGGCATTATCGCAAACGGTAATTACAAAGTCAAAATCAAGGTGGCTGTATTCGTCCACATTGTTACTGGTGTGGTGGCTGATGTCAATACCGTCTTCTTTCATAACGGCAATGGCGCGGGGATTTACTCCATGCGTTTCAATACCGGCACTATAGACCTGCGCTTTGTTGCCTGCAAACAGGCGCAGGTAGCCTTCGGCCAGCTGGCTGCGGCAACTGTTGCCGGTGCAGAGGATGAGAATTTTTTTCATGGTGTTTGGGTTAACGTCATTGCGAGGGAGGAACGACCGATGCAATCTTATAATAGAAGCAGATTGCTTCGGGTGAAAAACCCTCGCAATGACGGTACATTTTTAGCAGCAACCACTACCCGGTGTGCAGCAGCTTGCTTGTGAGGTTTCTAATTCAGCTAATTGCAGTTTTTGTTTTTCCATAGGAACACCGCAATTGTCTTTTGCAAGGCAATCGGTTTGTTTGCTTGTCAATACAAAGTTACCCTTACTGAAATCCAGTCCGTATTTGCCCAAGGTAGCTCCCTGATATTCCATTTCCAGCTCAAGATCTTCGGCACCAAACTGTTTTTCGTAAATATCAATAATCTTCAGCAGCTTTTGCGGCTCCAGGCAGTGTGCTACATCGCTTGCAACCCAAAGTTGAAAGCTCACTGTTTTTTCCTGACGCACGGTGCCTCCACAGTCAATAAAATGTTTGGTCACCAGTCCCGCCTCGGTGATGTGGAAGTGCTTGGGAACGGCAGTTCCGTTGGGGTCAACAAAGTTGATTTCGTTTACCGTATGCAGGTAGTATTTAAAGGTTGATAGTTTCATGTGTTTAGATGTTGGAGGTTAAAAGTTGGATATTAGTGATTAGCAACAGTTAGTTTTCTTCTTATTAATGCGTTCAAAAAGTGTTTCAAAAATTTTGCGGTTTTTCTCCCACACTTTTTCGTCAATGCAATAGCAAATGGCATTGCCTTCAATATTTCCGCTAATGATGCCCGCAGTTTTCAGTTCTTTCAGGTGTTGCGAAACGGTGGGTTGTGCCAACGGAAGTTCATTAACAATGTCACCGCAAATGCAGGCATCCACTTTAAGCAGATACTCCAGAATAGCAACGCGGGCAGGGTGTGCCAGCGCTTTGGCTATAGCAGCAATGTCATTTTGTTTTTGTGTAAAATGGTCAGATTTTGTGGCTCCCATTGTTGGTTTTTTTTTATTTCAATATTGCAATATTACGATAAACATTTGAAACCGCAAAATTGTTTTAAAAATTGTGCGTCACCATGAACTTGTTTCAGGGTCTTACCAGAGATGCTGAAACAAGTTCAGCATGACGGAGATTTAAACTATAGCCTCGTTAATAGGAAATCTGCCAAAGCGGTACAGCGCCTCAAAATGCGATTTAAGCGCGGCAGCAAACGTGTAGTTCACATTGTAAGGAACATTAAACTCCTTAGCCGTTTGCTCAACAATACCGGCAATAGCTGGGTAATGGACATGACAAATTTTAGGAAACAGGTGATGCTCTACCTGATAATTCAATCCACCTACATACCAGGAGATTAATTTATTGCCGGGCGAAAAATCAATAGTTGTTTCCATCTGATGGATAGCCCAGTCGTTGTGAATATTTCCTTCTTTATCGGGCAGCGGGTGTGTAGTGCCTTCGAGCGTATGCGCCAGTTGAAAAACAACAGTGAGTACAATACCTGCAACAAAATGCATCAGCGTAAACCCAATAGCCACCTGATAAAACGGAATACCGAAAAACAAAGTAGGTACAGCCATTACAATAAAAAGGTAAACCACTTTCAGCACTATCATTTTCAAAAGCACTATGCGGTTTTCTTCTTTGGAAGTGGTGGTAACACCTTTGCTGGTATAGCGGATGAACTGAATAATATCTTTTGCAAACACCCAGTAAAGCGTCATCAATCCGTAAAAGAAAATAGCATAAAGCCACTGAATTTTGTGAAAGAATTTAACCTTTGTGTGTGGCGAAAATTTTAAAACCAAACGGTCTGCAATATCATCGTCCATGTGTACAATGTTTGTATAGGTATGGTGCAAAACGTTGTGTTGCAGTTTCCAGTTAAATACTGAACCGCCCAGCAGGTTCAGCATGTGTCCCATTACATAATTAACCGTAGGGTTTTTAGAATACGAACCGTGGTTGGCATCGTGCATCACGCTCATTCCTATGCCGGCAATGGATAAACCCATAATGAACCAAAGCACCAGACTAACTCCAAATGATGGCAGAAAAGCCAGTAAAAAAACAAAAGGCAAAATGTATCCGGCAAGCAACACCACCGATTTAGTAATCATAGCAGCGTTTGCGTTTTTTGAAATTCCGTTATCGGTAAAATAGGCATCTACACGTTTGCGCAATGTTGAGTAGAATTGGTTTCCTTCTATGCCTGTAAATTTGATTTGGGTTTGTAATTCGGGATGGAGCACTTTTTTGGTATTAAAACTGGGCGCAAAGATGCAACAATTTATCGGTTTGGATGTTACCTTCTTATCAACATGTAAATTACTTACTTTTGACACCAAATTTAATCAGACAAATCATTAAAAAAAAATGCAGGAAGTATATATAGTATCGGCAGTGCGGACACCCATCGGAAGTTTTAACGGAAGCTTAGCTTCTGTATCAGCAACAAAATTAGGAGCAGCAGCCATTAAAGCGGCAGTGGAAAAAGCGGGAATTAAACCCGAAGATGTTCAGGAAGTTTTTATGGGTAATGTATTGCAGGCCGGGCTGGGACAGGCTCCTGCACGTCAGGCAGCATTGTTTGCGGGCTTACCTAACACTGTTCCATGCACTACGGTTAACAAAGTATGTGCATCAGGCATGAAATCAATTATGCTGGCGGCACAAAGCATTGCACTTGGCGATAACGAAGTGGTGGTAGCTGGTGGAATGGAAAACATGAGCAGCGTGCCTTATTATTTACCAAACGCCCGCAACGGCTATCGTTTGGGTGATGGAAAATTAGTAGATGGTTTGGTGTTTGACGGTTTGACCGATGTATATAACCAATACCACATGGGCGTTGCAGCAGAGTTATGTGCCAAAGAATGTGGCTTTACCCGCGAAGCACAGGATGAATATGCAATCAACTCCTACAAACGCTCGGCAGCAGCATGGGCAGCAGGAAAATTCAATGACGAAATTGCTCCCGTTGAAATAAAAGACCGCAAAGGAAATGTAGTGCTGGTTAAAGAAGACGAAGAATACAAAAACGTAAACCTTGAAAAAATACCAACACTGAAACCTGTTTTCCAAAAAGATGGAACGGTAACAGCAGCTAATGCTTCTACACTCAATGACGGAGCATCTGCACTGGTGCTGATGAGTAAAGCAAAAGCAGAAAAATTAGGTTTAAAACCGTTGGCAAAAATTGTAAGCTATGCAGATGCAGCACATGCCCCTGAGTGGTTTACCACAGCGCCCTCTAAAGCATTGCCAAAAGCATTGGACAAAGCAGGTTTAAAAACTACTGATATTGATTTCTTTGAACTGAACGAAGCATTTTCTGTTGTAGCTTTGGCTAACAATAAAGAAATGAACTTAGACGCAGCAAAAGTAAATGTGAATGGTGGTGCGGTTTCATTAGGACACCCGCTGGGCTCATCAGGCTCTCGCATTATTGTAACATTACTTCATATTCTTAAACAGAACAACGGAAAATACGGTGCAGCCGGTATTTGCAATGGAGGCGGTGGCGCATCAGCATTGGTAATTGAAAATTTAAACTAATATCCATGTACGGTATCTGCCACTTAGGAGTTGTTCCCTGCCGCTTTGAGCCTTCGGACAAAAGCGAAATGGTTACCCAATTGCTTTTTGGCGAAACATTTGAAATCCTGAAACGGGAAGGCAAGTGGCTGCAGATAAGCATTACACTTGACGGATACGAATGTTGGATTGACGAGAAACAATACCTTCCGCTTTCAGAAGAACAGTATAAAAAACAAAGCGCTTTTCCTGCCACCTGCTCAGCCGATCTGGTTGACTTAGTAACCAAAACAAGTGACAACAGCTTAACACCTGTTATTGCAGGAAGCACGCTTCCTGCCTACGAACACGGAAAATTATTTGTAGGCGATGAAGAGTTTTCGTTTGATGGAGAAATTGCACATCCATTAAGTGATAGTATTCCGGCACTTGTGTCTGAATATGCTACTGTTTTCCTTAATGCACCTTACCTTTGGGGAGGACGCTCTGTATTTGGCATAGACTGCTCAGGATTTACTCAGGTGGTTTTTAAAATGGCGGGTATACAGTTGAAACGTGATGCTTACCAACAGGCCGAGCAAGGCACCACACTCAGTTTTGTAGAAGAAGCACAAACAGGGGATTTAGCTTTCTTTGATAACGAAGAAGGAAAAATAGTGCATACAGGAATAATCCTCTCTTCAGGTAAGATAATTCATGCCTCAGGAAAAGTAAGGATTGATAAACTTGATCACCAGGGCATATTCAATCACGATACCAAGAAGTACAGCCACAAATTGCGCCTGATAAAACGGGTATTCTGAAAATAAAAATGTCCCGCATTTCTGCAGGACATTTTCCATCTAATCCTATTATTTTTTTATGCTACTTCAGGAGTTGCTTCTGCAGTTTTAGCAAATTGTTTTTTCTCAAGGATACGTGCTCCTTTACCAACTTTACCACGCAGATAATATAAACGTGCTCTGCGAACAATACCTTGTTTATTCACATCAACTTTTGCAATGTTTGGTGAGTTTAATGGAAAGATACGCTCTACTCCTACTCCACCTGAAATTTTACGAACGGTAAATGTTTCTGTAGCACCATTTCCTTTACGTTGAAGAACTACACCCTGAAATAACTGGATACGCTCTTTAGTTCCCTCTTTAATTTTATAGTGAACAGTTACGGTATCACCTGATTTGAATTTAGGTGTTTCTGCTTTTGTATTTAGCTGTTTTTCAATGTTTTTAATAAGTTCCATGTGCTCTTAATTTTGATTCGTTTTTTCTTAGGGGCTGCAATATTACAGAATTATTCTTTACAAGTTGCAAAATTTTAATTTTTACTTTTGATGCGTGAAAAACAATGCAAGCAAAACATTTTCGCCACAAGCAAGAGCCAACAGTTTCAGGTATGCTTTTAAGGGGTTAAAACTGTTTTTTACCACACAACACAACTCATGGATTCATCTGTTTGCAGCATTCTTAGTTATTGGTGCTGGTTTTTTTTTCGGCATCAGCAAAACGGAATGGTTATTTGTAACAATGGCAATTGCTCTGGTGTTAATTACAGAAATCCTTAATACTGCTTTTGAGTTTCTGGTTGATTTAGTTTCGCCTGAATACAACGAACTGGCAGGGAAAGTAAAAGATCTTGCTGCAGGCGCGGTTTTATTTACTGCGCTTATGGCTGCTGCAATTGGCGTATTGGTTTTTGGACCTTACCTGTTAGCCTTATCAGGGCTTAACTAATTTGTAATTCCTATATTCAAACAAACGGTAGCCAAAGATTTCCTCAAAACCGTTCAGCAATTTATCTTTCATTTTCATATTAGACTGAGAAGGATCGTAACTAAAATCCCAATCCTGAGCGGCAATCACATCTTTCATGTAACTTGGGTGCTGCCCTGTAAACATTTCCAGTTTATCCACTTCATTAAAATCAAAAAGCTGCTCGTTTGTTTTTTCTTTCAGCCATTTATCATCGTGCCAGAAGCGGTGAAAATAGTTTGACTTTTTCTTCATCAGCGCGGGATGGCGCGAATGGGAATAATGAAAAACCGAAACTTCTGTATTTAAAACCCTGAGTTTTTCACCCGCCTCACCTGAATCATAAGCCTCCTTTGAGGAGTATTTTCTAAAACCCTGCGAATCTTTATAAGAGAATACTTTTTTCGTGTTTTTAAACGCACGTATTTCTAAACGGTGCGTTCTGCGGGTGTTGTGAATATGTTTAAAGTCGCCCCAAAAATGCTGGAAGGGAAAGAGTAAACCATCCACATCTTCGCGTTTATCAGCAAGGTTTATAAAGTGGAGTATTTTTTCTGCTGCCGTTTCGTGCAACACCTCATCTACCTGCAAATGGAAAGCCCAATCGCCCGTTGTATGTTGTAACCCGAGATTGGATTGCTGCGCAAAAATTTTTCCTGACTTACGCAGGTTTTCATCCCAAACGGTGTCAACAATCCTGATTTTCTTATCGTTTATTTTTCCAATTGCTTCGCGTGTACCATCTGTGGAATCGCCTACAACAACTATCAACTCATCAACAACTGGAAGCAATGATTGTATAGATTGAACAAATGGATAGCCAAATGTAATTCCGTTTCTGACAAATGTAAATCCGCTTATTTTTGGTTTATCCACGCTTTCCTATTTCTATTGCTTCGAGGTCTTTTACCTGTGTTCCATCAATACTAAAACGCAAAAGGGTTTTAACTTTATGGAATCCATGATTACCAGCAGCACCCGGGTTCATGTGCAGCAGGTTGAATTTCTCATCAAACATAACTTTAAGAATGTGCGAATGTCCGCAAATAAACAACTTAGGTTTTGTTTCAATGATTTCTTTTCTTGCTTCGGGCGCATATTTCCCTGGAAAGCCCCCAATATGAATGATCAACACATCTGTTTGTTCGCATTGAAAATTTAAAACCGCAGGATGCATTTTTCGCAATTCTGTACCGTCTATGTTTCCGTAAACGGCTTTATAAGGCTTAAATGCTGCCAGTTTATCCGAAACATCCGCGGTGCCTATATCACCTGCATGCCACACCTCATCGCATTCTTCGAAGTAGCGGTAAACAGCTTCATCTAAATGTCCATGCGTGTCTGAAAGAAGTCCTATGCGCTTCAAGGCAAATATTTACTGAGTTTCTCTTCCAGTTCAGAAGGCGGGAAATTCTTATCCAGAATATTTCCGGCTTTGTCAACTAAGAAAATGGTGGGTGTGCGTTCCAGCGCGTAGGTATTGATGCACTCAGAGTTCCATCCTTTCAACTCGCTCACGTTTATCCATTCTATTTTCATATCCTGAATGGCTTTTAACCAGGCTGAGTAATCGTTATCTAATGAAACTGAATACACTTCCAATCCTTTGCTTTTGTACTTTTTGTAAACCTCATAAACCTGAGGAGTATGCTCCATACAATGCGGACAAGTTGATGCCCAGAAATAAACCATTCCCAAATTACCTTTCAAGGTATTCCTGAGGCTTACAGGCTGGTAATTAATATCATTAATCAGCAATTCAGGTGCAGGGGTTCCGTTAGAAATAAGTTTGAGTTTATTAAGCAACTTCTCCGTTTCTGATTTCATTGGCAGTTCACAACCTTCTGAATAACTGTCGTGAACATATTCTACCAATGCAGGAGGACCTTTTTTTGTGAATACCTCTAGAAGATAAGCTACTGTAAAGTCCCGTACATCGCTGTTTTTCTGTGCACCTTTCATAATGTTGTCAACGCCTTTTTTAAATCCTGCTTCGGTGTGATCTACATATTGATCAAGGTAAGTAAACAGCTTCATTTCGTAAGTTGCTGTGTTGATTATTCGCGGGTCAGAAAAATTTACGTATTCGAAAAAATGGGCATGCTGAAATGCTTCATCGGTATCAAAGTTCTTTCCGAAGTCAAATTCACTTCTATCGGCAACAAGGTATAACGGGCACAATACTTCAGATGCAAATGTTCCTGAAAACATTGAAGGAAGTAGCCTGACAGAATTATTATAGCGTTGAATAGAATTCGAATAACTGCTTTTTATTTTTTTTCTTTGAGTTTCATATTGGGAATCAAAACGGGAAAGTTGATTCAGCAAATGCTGAAGGCTGTCAACCTCGCTATTATAAAGCTTGAAAAAATTAGTGAGCACAGCATAGGCATCATTTTCTTTCGAAGAAATAATCTGCACAAATCCATCATTCAACTCTTCAAGGGTTGCAGCAAGGGTTAGTTTTTCTTCCTTGCCAATAATAATAGGAGCAGATTTTTCTTTAGTCTTCCAGAGTTTGTAAATGCCCTGTTTGTAGCCTTCTTTGAGTGTAAAAAGAAAATTACCTTTCGCATCGGTAAGGGTTGAATCAATCAATTGCGACTCCTTTCCTTTTTGGATTGCAAGAAACAGTTTAAGGTTAGGCGTATTTTTTATTGTCCCTGAAATAACAAGGTCTTTAGCTGTTGCAACCAGCGAAAACAGGGCAATAAAAAAAGAGAAGAACAAGTGTTTCATATTTTCACGCTTTAACAAAACGGATGCGAATTTAAGCAAAACAACAAGTGATTTTCACCGGACACAATAAACCAAAGTCTTCATCCGTTTATTATAGTAAAGTGATGGTCGTTCATTTTAATCAATCAGTAGAATAAATCAGGGCAATGAAAAAACAATGACGAAACTTGTAATACCCAAAAGCCATGAAGAAGATAATCGCACTAATACTTCTAACCTGCAACCTCCAACTTCTGAATGCTCAGGAGAGCATGGGCATTGCTAACAGCAATTATGCAGGAACACAGGGCGTGCACCTTAATCCCGCCAACATCATTGATTCAAAAATATGGTTAGACATACACCTGGTAGGTGCGGGGGCATATGTTTATAACAACTACTTTTATTTCCCGAAGGCAAGTGCCTTCACCCGCCCTTTTCCTCAGGGGCTCGACCACTATGTATTAAGTAATGTTTACCGTGGTGATGTAAATGTGGATGTTTGGGGCCCTGCCTTTACGCTCCAGCTTGGCAAACACGCCATTGGTTTGCATACCGCAGTGCGCTCGTTTACCGATGCCACCCGCATTCCTGCGCCCATTGCCAAATTTATTTTTGAAGGACTGAACTATGCACCGCAACACGACATTGAATTTACCGGAAAGGATTTTAAAGCTACCTCGCTTACCTGGGGTGAGATTGGTATTACCTATGGAACCATTATTAAACGCAAACAGAAAGACCTGTGGACAGGCGGTATTACCGCTAAATACCTATCGGGAATAAATTCAATTGCGCTGGATGTTTCTTCCATCAATTACAATGTTATGAACGACACCACCCTTTATGTTCGCCCCATAAACGGCAAATACGGAATGGCTGCCCCCGGCTTTGGTGCCGGACAAGGCTGGGCTGTTGACATTGGCCTGAACTACAAAAAAATGCTGGACGATGTTGACCATTATGTTCCACATAATTGCGAGGTAAAAGACTACCGCTACAAAGTAGGCATTTCGCTGATGGACGTAGGAAACATTAAGTTCAATAAAAATGCGGTGTATCAGGAATACTCAAACACCGATGCCATCTGGTCGCGCTACGATACAGCAGGATTTGCCGACTTCAACAGCATTGACCAAAACCTGAACAACAACATCAATAACGGAGCATCACAAAATGTGCGCGGCACCAGCTTTACTACCTGGCTGCCATCGTATGCCAGCCTTCAGGTAGATTATAACTTCGGGAAAAACTTCTATGCCAATTTCACAGCCATACAAGGTTTCCGCATACAAGCTCCGTTTGGGGTACACCGCAGAAGCACCATAGCCGTTACCCCGCGTTATGAGCGCAAACGCTGGGAAATATCGTTACCTGTTTCACTTCATGATTTTCGTAAGATACAGGCAGGCGTTATGCTGCGCCTCAACAACCTTATTATAGGCACCGACAACCTTATTCCCCTCATCGCTAAAACCGATATGAACGGTGCCGATATTTATTTTCATCTTAAAATCCCTATCCTTAAAAATCCTAAATGCGGTGGCAAAAAGCACCGCAAAGGCAAGAAAGGTAAATCAGGAAAAAGCGGGCGGGGTGATGAATGTCCGGCTTACAATTAATTATTCAATCACCAGCTTCTGATTAAACAGCTCATCTTTTGATGAACCAATAACGACATACATACCCGGAGCAAGGTTGTTGTGCGGGTCAATAGCAGTAAGCGGTCCGCTGCCATTGCTTACAACTACTTTGGAGTACGATACCCTACCTAACATATCGTAAACCACTACCAGAATTTCTGGTTTGTTTACTCCACGCAAGTTTATTTTCACTCCATCACCAGATGTAGCAGGGTTAGGGTAAATACGTGCATCAGCATTTGATTCAGGCATATCTTCAACTGAAGTGGCCATGCTTACATTAATATCATATCCAAGGCGCACCAATGCGTTGGCCTCATCGGGATGAAGGTAGCGGTAATACTCACCTTTTGAAAGACTGTAATTCATCACAAATTTATCGCTGCTGCGCAGGTTATCAAAGTGGTCAAGACTGGAAGCACTGAAAGTAGCTGGTGCATAAACAGGGGTACTTACTCCGTTCAGATTATCAAACCATAAATCATTACTTGTTAAATAAGAAACCTGAGGCACCGCAACCGTCATGCTGCTTCCGCTGCCCGAACTAACCAATAAAGGGTTATAAGAAGGGTTTAGCAAAAATTCATCAAAGGCAGTAAATACATTATTAGCTGCCTGAGAGCTTCCGTCAGCATTGCAGTAACTGGTAAAACCCAGCATGTGCATAATCTCGTGAATGGCTACAGTATAAAAATCGTATTGCGAGTTAGTAGGCGCACCTGCAAAATTGTAGTTGTAATTAATGTTATTCCCGAAGTTAAAACTAAGAATACCATCGGGCAATGAACTGCTCGGGTCTGTACCAGTGTTCAGGTGGCGAAAAGCCAAACAATCATTAAAACCGCGACTTGCATTGCTTGGAGCAACAGAAGTAGCAAGAGGTGGTGTGCTGTTCATTGTTATATTCTGAAAAAATGAAGGATCAATCTGCACATCGGCCTCACCTGTGTTATTAATTATTTCAGAGAAGTAACGGAAAGCTGCGTTCAGCGCATCACGTCTTTGAGCTCCGTAAGTCGGGTCGTCAAAACCAGTTCCGTTGCCAAGTATCACATCTTTAAATGTCAGGTTAAAACGTACACCTGCATTTTCTTCGTTTGATTTTTCGGGGTAATTAATTCCACGTGATGATACAACATAAGTAAAACCACGCTCAACTCTTTCATTTAAGGGGCGCGAAAAATATTCTTCACCGAAACTAACCTCTCCATAACCATTCATCATTTTTTCTTCACCGTTTTGAAAAACCACAGTGGATGTGAATTTTTTCTTATCGGGATGGTCAAGCGGAAGTTCCTGTGAATAAACAGAGTTTAATGAGCAGAAAGCAATAACCAGAAGTGAAAAATATTTTCTTCTGTTGTCTTGTATCATTGTTTTCATAATGCCTCCTTCTTTTTACACTTACTTCTACCCTCTCTGTTTACATTTAGATACAATTATTAGACGAAGATTGAATGTAGAACGTTAAGTTTTTACTGACTTCCGTTGATTAGATAAACGACAGGAAATAAAAAAATCTATTTTTACTTAAAATTTACAACAATGCTGAGAAAAATATTCGTTTCAATTCTTCTACTTATATCACTTAATTCTTTTGCCCAGAAAAAAGAAACTGCACCTGCCACACCGCAGGAAAAACCCAAGTCTCCCTTCTGGGAAAGAGTTTTTGTGGGCGGCAATCTTGGCGCACAATTCGGTAATGTTACTATGGTGAATGTATCACCGATTGTGGGCTACAGAATTACACCAAAAATATCAGCAGGCGTTGGAGTTACTTACCAATATTACAGCATAAAAACCTATAACTACGAAACGCATATTTATGGCGGAAGAATATTTGCACGTTATCAGCCGCTGAGTTTCCTTTTTTTGCATGCCGAAGCCGAAGCACTAAACTGGAATTGCCCTCGAAATGAACCAACTGGTTTCACAACAGAACGTTTATGGTCGCCCGGATTATTGGCCGGTGGCGGATTTACTCAACCAATTGGAGGAGGCGGCTCATCTATTTACATAATGGGGCTTTACAACTTTCTTTACAACAGTTGTTCACCTTACGGAAGCCCTTTTGTACTAAGGATTGGTGCAAATTTCGGGTTGTAGCATAGAACGCTGATGAATTATGATTTTTATGATTAGCGCTGGTAAAATCTAAAAACAGTTTACATGAAAAAAGCTTTACTCCTTCTTCTTATCTCCGGCCTCCAGCTTCTATCCTCCAATGCTCAGGAAAAAATACAAATCACCAATCCCTACCAGGCAGAATTTGAATCAGCATATCAAGCAAACGCATCAATTCCAAGAGGTATTCTGGAGGCTTTTGCTTATACAAATACCCACATAAAACAACTCACAGCAAATACTCCTGAAAGTTGCATCGGCATTCCGAGAGCATACGGAGTAATGGGTTTAACACTTGACGGCAAAAATTATTTTCGAAACAATCTTGTGTTTATCTCTAATCTTTCAGGAATATCTGTTGAAGAAATCATTGAAAACCCTGCCGCAAACATTATGGCATTTGCAAAAGCATATTCTGCTTTAAAATCACAAATAACGCTTTATACTGGCAGCATAAAAGATGAATTACCAATTCTTCGCGCATTGAGCGAACTACCTGACAATAGTGACTTAGCAAATGATTTTGCCATGAGCTCACACTTATTTTCAATATTGGAATTTTTGAATACTCCTGCTTATCAACAACAACTGAATTTTCCTGACTACAACATTAATTACAACGAAATTTTCGGAAGCCAAAATGCTGCAGTGCTGCAATCTTCGCATGTTCTGGTAAAACAAAACCATGTTGAAAGTAAAGAAGGGATTGAATTCTCGGCAATTGAAAAAGACGGACTTTCTGCTGATTATTCTGCGGCATTGTGGAATGCTGCGGCTTCATGCAATTACAGTTCACGAAATGGCACTGCCGTTTCTGCTGTTACCATTCACGATGTGGAAGGCAGCTATGCAGGGTGTATATCCTGGTTTCAGAATTGCGATGCCGGAGTTTCTGCGCATTATGTTGTAAAAAGTTCTAATGGGCAAATAACACAAATGGTTTTGGAAAGCAATAAGGCATGGCATGTTGGTAGTGAAAACCCCTATACAATTGGCATTGAGCATGAGGGTTATAATACTGATCCAAGCTGGTACACCAATGCCATGTATTCAGCTTCTGCTGATTTGGTGCGTGATATCACCAACAGTGGATATGGTATTAATCCATTGAGAACATTTTTTATTTCACCTGCACAAACTTTTGATGAAGTTCTTGGCGGTTGCATAAAAATAAAAGGTCATCAGAATTTTGCCAACCAAACGCACAACGACCCCGGTGTTTACTGGGATTGGGAAAAATACAATCGACTGATAAATAATTCACCCAACACATCAACACTTACAACCTGCACTGGAAATCTTTATGATAGCGGTGGTTCAGGAGCAGATTATCCTGATGATGAACGAAAAATCTGGATTATCAGTCCAACAAACGCAACTTCAGTAACACTTGATTTTACAACATTTAGTCTTGAAACCAATTGGGATTATTTATGGATTTATGATGGCAATAGTTACAGCGCACCATTGCTTGGTGTTTACACGGGGACAAATTCTCCGGGCACAATTACTTCTTCAGGAGGTTCATTGATGGTTGAATTCAGAAGTGATTGTGCAACACCTTCAGGTGGATGGGCGGCAAACTGGACCTGCGCTTCAAACACAGTGGATATTACAGCACCAACAACTACTGTAAGTGTTACAGGTAACTGGCAAACACAGGATTTTACTGCAACTTTCAATGATGCAGACAACATTGGAGTTGAAAAAAGTTTCTATCAGGTTTTGGATTTTGACGGAACGGAATGGAGAGCAAATAATACGCATGGTTTTTTCTCCGATAATTTTGATGCTGCGGTCCACACTGATTGGACTTATGCTTCAGGCAACTGGAATATCACAGGCAATAATTTAGTTCAGAGTGATGAAGCCAATACCAACAGTAATATTTACGCTCCACTTACACAAAATTTAAGCAACCGGTATTTGTATCACTGGCAGGGAAAAATTGAAGGAGCGGGAACAAACCGCAGAGCTGGCTTTCATTTCTTTTGTGATGACGGAAGCCTTACCAACAGAGGAAATTCTTATTTCGTTTGGTTCAGAGTTGATAATTCTAAGTTGCAATTCTACAAAGTAGTAAACGATGTTTTTTCACTGGAAAGCGAAGTTACTTTTACCTTCAATGCCGCGCAGTGGTATGATTACAAGGTAATTTACGACCGCACTACTGGGAAAACGGATGTATATGTTGACAATGTAAAAATCGGCACATGGACTGACCCTTCCCCCTACTCCACCGGCTCTTACATTTCATTCCGCAGCGGTGACTGTAAATACACTGTTAATGATTTGAAAGTATATCGCTCACGTAATTCAACGTCAACAATAACAATCGGAAATTCTGGTGATATCCGTTATCAAAATCCTAATCCTTCCACACCATCAGGAAGAATAAAATCCATTGTAAATGATGCAGCAGGAAATCTTTCCACTATTGCATCACAAGATGTGAATGTGGACTGGACAGCACCTAACAACATTGCTTATTTATATGATGGAGTTGGCGCAGATATTCAAACAATAGCATCAACAACTTCACTTTCTGCAAACTGGGCAAACTCCTCTGACCCGCATTCTGATCTGACTGAATATTTTTATGCAATCGGAACTTCTGCCGGAGCTACAGATGTTGTAAACTGGACAAGCAATGCCCTAAATACTTCTGCAACACGAAACGGACTTTCGTTAACTGTGGGACAAACTTATTATTTCTCTGTCCGCGCTGCAGATGGCGCAGGTATAATGACAACACAATTTAATTCTGACGGACAATTAGTGGATTTAAGTACATCTGTCGCCTCGAGTTTAGTCGAGGGAGAATTATCTATTTTCCCAAATCCAACAGATGGCTTTCTTACTATTCAGAATAATAAATCAATTGACGAAATCAAACTTTATGACGCAACTGGGAAATTGTTTTTCCAATCAACCATCAATAATCAAAAAACTACTATTGATGTTTCGTCTTTTGCTGTGGGCATTTACAACCTATGCGTTTATTCAGAAGGAGGAATAATTGCAAGAAAAATTGTGATTAATACGAAATAATTTATTTCCTCGCCATACTGAACTTGTTTCAGCATCTATAATCTAAGACCTTGAAACAAGTTCAGGGTAACAACCTACAATCCTTTCGGTTGACAGAGAAAATACTTTTTCACCGTTTCAGAAAGCGCATTTATGTTTAAATGGTCTGATGCATTGGCAACATCTTTCACCTCACCATTCTTCATTAATATATTGATGCTGTCAGTGGTAATGGTGTAAGCCTTGTTTTCAACCGTTCCGGTAAAAACAAAATAGGATGCTTCCTTTTCAGTTACTTCAAACTTTACAGCAGCCTTCTTTAGCAATGCACTTACTTTTTCTTTATCGTATTCAACAGAAGCAATTTCAATTTTATAAAGCAGACGATTAATTAGGTTGGTGCAGAGCAGTGAAAGGATTTTATCTGAATGATTTTGCCAAACTTTTATAGAAGCATAAATATCGTTATCGTCAAGTTGAGCAAAGTTTTCAAGTGTATCGTAATCTTTTTCAAGTACACTTTTATCAATCTTTGAATACAGGAATTTTTCAAACGCAGGTGTGGCAAAAAGCTTTTCGCTTTTCTCTGCCAGTTCTTTAGCGCGAGACAATATTTTTATCAATAAATTTTCTGCACTCAGCACTGTTTTGTGCAGGTAAACCTGCCAATACATCAGTCTGCGTGCCATGATGAATTTTTCTACCGAATAAATCCCTTTCTCTTCAACGGCTAGTTCGTCATTCACTATCGTCAGCATTTTAATAATGCGATCTGAACTTATAACACCTTCAGAAACTCCTGTATAAAAGCTATCACGTTTCAGGTAATCCAAACGATCCATATCCAATTGAGACGAAACCAACTGATGCAGAAATTTCTTGGGATAAGAATTAACAAAGATTTCAATACCTGTTTGCAATTTTCCGTTGAATTGCTCATTCAGTTTTTCCATAAAAATGAGTGACACATCTTCATGACTGATGTTGTGAACAATACTATTTTCAAGAGCATGAGAAAAAGGTCCGTGGCCGATATCATGCAGTAAAACCGCAACTGCAACACCTTCTGCTTCTTCTTTACTTATTTCAAATCCTTTGTTGCGCAACTCTTCCACTGCAAGTGTTGAAAGATGCATAGCACCAATGGCATGATGAAATCGTGTATGCAGGGCGCCCGGATAAACAAATGAAGTTAACCCCAACTGACGAATTCTGCGCAGGCGCTGAAACCATGGATGTTCAATCAAATCAAAAACAAGTTCATAAGGAATACTTATGAAACCATAAATAGGATCATTGATTATTTTACGCTTGTTTGGTTTCACAGAATTTGACGACACAATAAATGTGTAATTTTAGCGTTCGGTTTGCGAGGGCAAGATACAGAATTAGCTGATTTGATGTTTAGCTAATTAGCTGATAAAAACCTTTCTGATTAAAAACTAACCTAATAACTACTAATTAAAAATGGACAAAATAAAAATTCTTTGGGCTGATGATGAAATTGATTTACTGAGAGCACATGTTATGTTTTTGCGTGAAAAAGATTTTGATGTAACAACTGCTACTAATGGCGATGACGCTCTTGATTTCATCAAAGACAATCATTACGATATTGTATTTCTTGACGAGAACATGCCCGGTATTTCAGGGCTGGAAACACTCAATCGAATAAAAGGAATTGACGCTCAAATTCCCGTAGTGATGATTACCAAAAGCGAAGAAGAGCGGATAATGGAAGATGCAATTGGTTCTAAAATTTCAGATTATCTGATTAAGCCAGTAAACCCGAATCAAATTTTACTTTCTATTAAGAAAAACCTTGACAACAAGAGATTGATTCGCGAAAAAACAACTTCGGGCTACCAGCAACAATTTCGTGAAATTGGGATGACTCTGAGCGACAGACTTACACTTGTTGAATGGATGGAGGTATACAAAAAACTAGTGTATTGGGAATTGGAATTAGAGAAGTCAAAAGATGAAGGCATGAATGGCATTTTGGAAATGCAAAAATCAGAAGCCAACACACTTTACAGCAAATTTGTAGAACGCAATTACATCAACTGGGTAAGCGGAAAAGATGATACTGCACCGGTGATGTCGCACACACTTTTCAAGAAAAAAATTGCTCCTCTAATTAACAAAGAAACAGCAACATTTATGGTGCTGATTGATAATCTGCGCTACGACCAGTGGAAGATGATACAACCTATTCTTAACGAATATTTTCGAGTTGAAGAGGAAGAACTATTTATGGCAATTCTGCCCAGTGCAACGCAGTATGCCCGCAATGCAATTTTTGCCGGATTGATGCCTTCAGAGATTGAAAAACGTTTTCCGAAATTGTGGGTGAATGACGATGAGGAAGATGGAAAAAACTTGCACGAAGAAGAATTTCTTGCAGACCAATTGAAACGTTTGGGTAAAGACGTTAAAATGTCTTACAACAAAATTACCAACCATGCCAACGGAAAAAAACTTGCCGACAGCATCAGTAATCTGATGGGAAATAACCTCAACGTTATTGTTTACAATTTCGTAGATATGCTCAGCCATGCCCGAACCGACATGGAGGTTATTCGTGAATTGGCAGACGATGAAGCAGCATACCGTTCTATCACTGTGTCGTGGCTTCAGCACTCACCTTTACTGGATATTCTGCAACAGATTGCTGCTAAAAAAGGAAAACTCATCATCACTACTGACCACGGAACTATCCGCTGCAAAACTGCATCTAAATTGGTAGGCGACAAAAACACCAACACTAATCTGCGTTATAAACAGGGCAAAAATCTTGCGTACGAAAAACGTGATGTATTTGAAGTAAAAAATCCTGCAGATGTTTTTCTGCCAAAAAATAATGTGAGCACTACTTATGTATTTGCCAAGGAGGATAAATTTTTCGCATATCCGAATAATTACAATTACTACGTGAATTATTACAAGGATACTTTCCAGCACGGAGGAATTTCATTGGAGGAAATGTTAATTCCATTTGTAGTATTAAGCGCTAAATAAATTCAAGGAGTAAAAGATTTTTCATTACGTTTGGTAATCAATAATACTGAATATGAAAAAACTTTTACTCCTTTTTCTGATTCTGAATTCTGAACTCTGCATTCAAAATTCAACCTCTCAAACCTTAACCCGTGGCCCTTACCTGCAAAGCCCGGGACAAACAAGTATGATTGTCCGTTGGAGAACTGATATTGCAACAGATAGCCGCGTTTATTATGGTTCAACATTGGGCTCAACAGCTAATGCTGTTGACAGTACAAATGTTACTACCGAGCATCGTATAAAAATTTCAGGACTTAGTCCTGCAACTACCTATTACTACAATATAGGCAGCAGCACTGCAACATTGGGTGAACCTGATTCGCTGATGTATTTTACCACAGCTCCTGATACAAATGCTTCAACACCTATCAGAATTTGGGCCATTGGTGACTTTGGTCATGGAAACACTGCGGAAGCAGAAGTGCGCGATTCCTACGAACGATTTGCAGAAAGAGAAGGCGCTGCCGACTTATGGCTGTGGTTAGGCGACAATGTTTATCAGGACGGAACAGAAGGTGAATACGACAGCAAAGTATTTGACAGCATCTACGGTTTTAAAAAATTATTCAAGCACCTGCCTTTTGCCTCTACTTCGGGAAACCACGATTACAACAGCATTTGCCCATGGGAACAGCCCGGCTTATGTGGCACCGATCCGGAACTTCACACCGGACCTTACCTTGATTTTATTGATCCTCCAACAGAAGGCGAATTAGGAGGAGTACCTTCGCACCGCAAACTTTTTTATTCGTTTGATTATGGTGATGCTCACTTTGTTTGCATGAATTCTGAATTGGGCTCACTTACGTCAGCATACAACTGGATTGGTTTGCTAAACAGCGATACATCGTTTACATCGCCCATGCTGGAATGGCTGGAAGCCGATCTTGCTGCCACCACAAAAAAATGGAAAATTGTTTACTGGCATCAGACACCTTACAGCGGACAAGATGGTTTTACAGACAGTTTTTCACAACCGTTCTGCACCGCTTCACGCGTACATTTCAATCCTATTGTTGAGCGCTATGGTGTGGATTTGGTATTGGTAGGACACGACCACAATTATCAACGCAGTTATTTAATTAACGGACATTACGGCAAATCAACTACTTTTCAGCCAAGCATGCTGATAAACGGAACCAGCGGAAATCCTGACTTGAGTGAGTATTATTACAAGTTCACTGATGGTCCTATAAAAGATAAAGGAACTGTTTATGTAATAGAAGGCAACTCAAGCGGAAGCAATGATCCCGGACCAATTGAACATCCTGCTATTTATTGGGGTGAGGCATGCGCAGATTGCTGGGGCTCATTTGTAGTAGATATTAACGGTGATCGTCTTGACGGGCGCTATCTTCATTACAGTGATACTATCCGAGATAAATTCACCATAATAAAAACTGATTGGGCACATGCAGATGTTGATGAAACAACAGACTCTGAAGTGTTCAAAATTTATCCTAATCCAAATAACGGACAGTTCAAGATTGAATATACCTTAGCCGGCAAAAGCAATGTGCGGATTGATGTTTTGGATATTAGTGGCAGATCTGTTTACAGCCAGACAGCAGCAAACGGCAGCGCAGGAACACACAACGAAAGCATCAATCTTGACAAGACAACTATTGCTGCAGGAACGTATTTTGTAAGACTGGAGATTGATGGTGTGAACCGTTATGGTAAAGTAAAAATTGAATGAGAAGTTTTTTCATCGCTATCACATTCTTACTTTCTAATCTTCTCTCTTCCCGCGCCCAAAGCATTCACGAAGAAGAATATCTGTTTCACAAGCAATCAGGCATAAGTGCTGCAGAATACGAGCACATTAATCAACCTGCATTGGTTACTGAACCAAGAGGCGGAACTAACTGCAATCTTAATAAAATTGTTTTCGGCTGGCATCCTTACTGGCAAAACGGTTTTGAAACCAATTACCAATGGGATTTGCTTTCGCATCTCTGCTACTTTTCTTACGATGTAAATTACCTGAACGGAAACGCAGTTACCACCAACAGTTGGAGTACTGCAAATGTGGTTACGCAAGCATTAGCCAACAATGTAAAAGTAAGTTT
>CANJWH010000042.1 GCA_947478465.1 Bacteroidota bacterium | reverse complement strand
TTTTAATTCAATCTTTTAAAGAACGAGAGCCGATGGAGGGATTCGAACCCCCGACCAGCTGATTACAAATCAGCTGCTCTGGCCAACTGAGCTACATCGGCATTTTTTCCTCTTTTTCAAGCCGTCAACTTTTGTTTTGCCGTTTTTCAGTCCGGTTAATCTCCAACGTTTTGGTGATTTTCCGTTTGGCTTTAATCTTCTGCAACGCCTGTCAATCCTACGTTTTCAACAACTTATTTTATTGATAAAAACGCAGTCCTCCGTAAAAAAAGGACTGCAAATGTAGAAAACATTTGTTTGCTGCCAAAAATTATTTCATAAATTTTTTCTGCACCTGTTGTATTTATGCAGTAAGACAAAGATAATCAGCCTGTTTGAAAGCAATTTATTTTTAGTTGCCCAAATATATATTTAACCACACTTTCACCTCATCATAAATCTGTTCCTTGTTTACGGCATTAGGGCCAAACACATCATGCCCTGCATTATTGAAAAGAGTGGTATCAGTCGGTATTCCATGTACAGTAAGGGTATCAAACATGCGGATGCTTTGTTGTGGCGGAACCAAATCGTCCAATACTCCGCAGATAAAATAGGTTGGAACATTGCCGTAATTATAGATGGGACTTCCGTCTGCATAGAGCTGTGGATTGTTTTGAAATGTTGTTCCGAAAAATTGTTCAAAAACATAGAAAATACCATAGTTGGTAGCATACTGATGAAAAACCGGATCGGTCATATCTGTTGGGCCAACAATCGAAACAACAGTTTTTACTACATCTGTGCTGTCAAAAGCATGGGCATAGAGCAAAGAAAGATGTGCGCCAGCGCTGGCACCAATAAGCGCAAATTTGTTATTGTTTATTTTCCAGCCATCGGCTTTTGACTGCATAAAATTAATGGCATTGGCAATATCCTGCATCTGATTATGAAAATCACCATTGGCATAGCGGTAGTTCATACTGGAAACAGCATAGCCTGAATTAAGCAATTCGTTTATTATCTCCTGCGACCAATCGCCCTTATCCCCTGCTACCCAACCACCACCGTGAATGAGCAAGACCATTGCTGTGCTTGTATCTCGCTGCTCCGGCAGGTAAATATCAATCTTATTGCGAACATCAGTTCCATAACTCAGGTTTTTGAACACAAGACTGTTGTCCTGTTTTTTGCAGGAACTGAGAATAAGGAGGATAATGCTGAGTTTAATAATAAGTTGTTGCATACTTAATGTTTTTAAAACATTCGTTTTATCACCCGATTTTTACTGAAGTCATGGAAATAGAACCACCTACGAGGATATCACTTAAAAGCGTTAAGTTCTCCTTTTCTTCTTTTAAAGCAAGTATATAAATTAAAGGCAGATAATGCTCAGGAGTTGGTATAGAGAGAGCAACAGCTTTGCCCAATGAAGAATAATTAATCAGCGGCTGATGTTCATTAGTAAGAATATGTTTCTTGAAAATTTCGTTTGCTTCAATTGCCCAGTCGTGTCCGAAAGGGGCATTGAAATCAGCACTTCTCATTGAAATCATGCCCAGATTATGCACCATGTTACCGCTACCTATAATAAGCACACCTTTTTTGCGAAGTGAAGCAAGTTGCTGTGCTAACTCATAATGATAGTGTGCCGGTTTTGTGTAATCTAAACTTAATTGAATGATTGGAATAGTGGCCTGCGGAAACATATTCTTTGTTACGCTCCAGCAGCCGTGGTCAAAGCCCCAGGTTTCATCTAAACCAATAACTGTTTTTTTAACAGTCAGCTTTGTTTCTTCTGCCAGCCATTTACTTCCCGGTGCCGGATATTGCGTTTGAAATAATTCTTCGGGGAAACCTCCAAAGTCATGAATAGTTGACGGCTTTTCCTGCGCTGTTACAAACGTTCCTTTTGTTTCCCAGTGTGCTGAAACCATAAGAATTGCTTTTGGTTTCGGAACATTTTTCCCCATCTGTTTCATTTCACGAGAAAACACATTGTCTTCAATAGCATTCATAGGTCTTCCATGACCAACAAAAAGTACCGGCATTTTGTCGGTTTCGTCATAATGTTCAACTATTTTATTTAGTGCATTCAGTTTCATGGCAGCTCCGGTTAAGGATGTAAGTAAGGTTGCTTTGATAAAATCTTTGCGATTCATTCTTTTGAACAGAACAGTAGAATTTTCATTTTGTTCGGGGAAGCAAAAATACAGCGTTTATTTATTTGTAATTTCGGCTCGTAATGTTTATTCGCTTTTTTAAAACCAACCAGCCTGCTTCTTTTATAGCATTGCCTTTATTTGCAGCATTGTTATGGTTTATGTCCTGGTTAAATCCATTAATTCCTTCAGGTGTTTTTGTCATGCCGTTTTATGCAGGATTTGAATTCATAAATACAGTGCCCTTTTTGTCTGAAATTTTTGCATTTCTGCTGGTTCTTGCTCAAGGTTTTTACCTGAATTATCTGATTAATAAATATGATTTACGCGAAGCACGAGAACGGAGTAATTTTCTTACAGCTTTGTTTGGCATATTTTTATTGTCAATTTTTCCAGCATTCAGGACACTTTTGCCACAACATTTTGCCGGAATATTTTTATTGCTAATGCTAGATAAAGTATTTGATTCGTACCGTAAAGAAACTGCCTTTTCTCATTGCTTTGATGCAGGACTTTTTGCAAGTGTAGCTTCGCTTTTTTATTTTCCGTCTGTTATTTTTTTCTTCCTGATTTGGACTGGATTTATTGTACTGCGGGCATTTAACTGGCGAGAATGGTTTATCTCATTTTTAGGGTTTATAATTCCATGGATGATGGTTCTTACTTATTATTTCTGGTTTGACAGACTTGATGATTTTTTTACAAACCAGATTGGCTCTGTTTTTTCTGCTTCTTACTTTGATTTTGGAAAGCCTGATAATGCAATACTTCTCTATGTTTTCAGCGGAATACTATTTTTTCCTGCCATGATGAATTTTGTAAAAATGATGTCATCAGGAAAAATAAAGACTAACAAATTTTTATTACTGTTTATGTGGTTTCTTTTTTTTGCAATTGTATCGGGATTTATTTTTCCGGTTTCATCATACACACATTTTACATTGACCGCTATACCATTGGCGGTAATTTTTTCAAATTGGTTTTTATCACTGAAAAAAGCCTGGATAGCAGAATCTCTTTTTTTGATTTTGCTGGGTGCTTTTATTTATGCAGAAGCAATGAGCAAGGTGTAAAACCTGCAATTAAATTTTTCTAAACCTTCCAAAAACACCAAGCGGTAGTTTATTACCGGTAGTAGCCTGCAAGTAAAGTTCACCTGTTTCCAAATCGGGTTTGCGATGAAAATTATTGTAAATCAAATTCTCAATAATCATTGAAGAAAATCCGAGTGAGTAGGTGTTGAGAATCAGAAAATGTTTTTCTTCATCCAGAAGCAAGGCAACATTTTTTATCATCTCATCAATCATTTGTTCTAATTGCCAACTTTCGCCATTAGGTCCATGTCCATAGGCAGGAGGATCCAGAATAATTCCATGATATTTTTTGCCACGCTTTACTTCGCGTTTCACAAACTTCATGGCATCTTCTACCACCCAACGGATGTTATCCAAACCGCTATGTTGCATGTTTTCATTTGCCCATGTAACAACCTGTTTAATGGAATCAACGTGCGTAACATCTGCACCTGCTGCTTTTGCTGCAATGGAGGCGGCACCTGTATATGCGAAAAGATTTAAAAATTTAGGTTCACTTACTTTTAAAGCACCAATTGATTCGGTAATATAATCCCAGTTTACAGCCTGCTCAGGAAAAATACCAACGTGTTTAAATGACGTAAGGGCTAGGCGAAATTTTAACTTTCCATATTGAATGTTCCAGCGATCGGGAACATTTTTCAACTTATCCCAGTTGCCTGATGAACTTGATTTGGCAACAAATTTTAAGTGCGCTTTTTCTCTCCATTGTTGTGCGCTCAGTTTTGGTTCCCATACTGCCTGTGGCTCAGGACGGATTGTTATATATTGTCCGAAGCGTTCCAGTTTTTCAAAATTTCCGACATCAATCAGTTCATAATCCTTGAAATCTTGCGGGGAGAGTAGAAGCATATTTTTTTACTTGGACTTTTTTGGCCAGTTATTTTGCCATGTGCGACCAAAGCTTATTCCTGCCCAGGGAACAAAAAATGGAGTGTTTGAAAAAACATTCATTCCCAACAGAGGAGTGAAACTGGCACGTATCATAAACTGTTCACCATACTCGTTGGGTTTAGAGTTCCAGCGGTATCCAAGAACAGGAGCCATAAAAATCCGTGTTGGCGGATTGGTAAGGTAATATCCTTCACCACCAATATTATTGGGTGAAAAATCTAAACGAAATAAAGCACCAAAACCTATTTCTAATTTACTACGTTTTTTTCCGAGCAACAGATTTGCCGCAAGCGGAAAATGAATCATGCGGTCGGCATCACGGATGGGAAGATATTCAAATCCTATTCTTCCAAATAAAGCTGTAGAACTGGATTTTACAATCAGCAATTCATAGTTTACTGAGTAATAATACCCTGTTCCGCCAAGTTCAAGATAAACATTGTTGCGGTTAATATTCCGGTTTTTGTCCTGCAGCGAAATTTGCGCAAGAGCAGAAAATGAAAAAGCAAACGCGAAAAAAAATACGAGCCAACCTGATTTCATTTTGCTTTTGTTAATTTTAAGGGCTTAAAAATAGAAAATATTAAGCACAGCAGCATCTCTTGCTTCTGTGTTAAAAACAAACACAGCATGAAAAAATATTTACTTCTACTTCTTGTAACTTGCTTACTTTATCTGAATAATAACGCTCAAACCAGCGGTGGTCCCGATGCGTTTGGTTATACTTGGATGCATTCAAATGCTATAGGCGGACCTGTTTATAATTGGATTGATATACTTCCTGTAGCAACTGAGATGAATGGATTTGCGGATGATAATTCAGTGGGTTGGGTGCCTATGGGTTTTGAATTTCATTATTACTGGACGGACTACAATCAGGTGCGTGTGGGAAGCAATGGCTGGATTTCATTTAATAATGTTGGGAATATTGCCCATAGTTTTCCTACTATTCCAACGCCCGGTGGTAATGCCGATAATTATGTAGCCCCATTTATGGTTGACCTTAATTTTGATACTGAAGCAAATCCGGGAAGAGTGTATTACTGGAGTAATAATGTTGATTCATTTATTGTTACTTATTATCAGGCTCCTTTCTGGGTTAACTCGCAACCTGATTTTACAGGCTCAAATACTTTTCAGGTTATTTTTACCAATACCGATAGTTCCATCACTTTCCAATATGCTGAACAAACAGGATTTGTGCAAAATACAGGGCTAAATGATATTGTAATAGGAATTGAAAATGTTACCGGTGCAATAGGTTTGCAATGCACTTTAAATAATTATCCGGTGGCTCCTGCTGCTATTAAATTTTATTATCCTCAAACAGTTACACTTGAAATTCCTGACCTGAAACCGGCATGGAATCAAAATGATGAAAATGCAGGGTTGTTCTTTTTCAAAGGCAGTTCAACTTATTTGCAAAGCAATATTACCAACGTTGGTAATACTACGGTTGATGCACCGTCCAGTGCTATTGCCAATTTTCTTGATGCGCAAAATATTTCGAGTTATTCATCCTCAAATGAACTGGATGCCATAGCACCGGAAGCTGACACCACCATCAATTTTGATGGAGCACTTTCATTAGATAATCCGGGTGATTACACCTATCGTGTTTCGGTTTCAAACAGCAGTGATTTGAATACCTACAACAATAACAATGATTTCGAAATAGTAGTGGTTGACAGTGCCAACGGTGAAGTGGCGTTGAGTTATGTGCCCGAGGATTCAACTATGATAACCTTTGTTTCGTGGAACGGAGGAGGAAATACAAGTGGCGCTGCTATTAAAGTTATACCGCCTTATTATCCTGCAACCATTGTTGGTGCCGAGTTTTTTGTGATGTCAAATCTGGGTGGCTTCAATCCTATTCCACATGGGTTTACAACCAATATTGTTACTGAAAATGTGCAGGCGCAACCAGCAGTTATAGAAACCAGCGAAACTGTGGATAATTCAGGATTATTTCCATCACAATGGAACAGGGTTGATTTTACAAATCCATATACCGTCACTTCCGGTCCGGTTTATATAAGCTGGATTATGGGTGGAGATTCTATTGCATTAGGAACGCATCCTGTGACACCAATATCAAATCGCAGCTATGAAATATTAGATGGCGACTGGGCAGAATATCGTCAGGGAGCCAATGAAGATTTGGGTATTCGCGTGATACTTTCTTCTTCCGGTGCGCACCCAGATACTACGGTGTTAGGAATTGGCGATGTTGTTTTTCAGGACAATGTTATATTGTATCAAAATTATCCAAACCCAACAGAAAATTCTACCATTGTTGAGTTTTATGTTCCGCAAAGAACCGCTGCTGATTTTAATCTTTATAACACTACAGGTAGCTTGGTAAATACTATTGCATTCAGTTCATTAAACAAAGGCAAGCATCGCGTTGATATAAATACTGCAAAACTTGCAGCAGGCATTTATTACTATTCATTAGAAGTGAATGATAAAGTGTATTCTAAAAAAATGGTGGTGAGATAATGAACTTCGAAATATTTTCTTAAAAGGTTGGTGTTATTACCAACCTTTTTCTTTTCTCATTCGTGTATTCAGGTAATCAAACCACGAATTATGAAAAACCTTCTACTATTTATTTCCACTTTTACTTTTGTTTTTACAGGCTTTTCTCAGCCATTAGTACAATGGCAAAGCCATGGTGTTGGCGGTGGCGGTGCAATGTATTCACCTGCAGTAAGCCCGCATAATCCAGATGAATTATGGATAAGCTGCGATATGTCACCCATGCACCGTAGCAATGATTTTGGCGATTCGTATTCCACTATTCCCTTTCAAAACCTTACCGGAAACCGGAATAGTCTGATTCAATTTTCATCCGACCCTTTAAAAATTTACAGCTTGCATCTTAGCACAACAGGTACTTATACGCTTGTAATGAGCAGTGACGGTGGGAGCAACTGGAATGTTATTCCAAATAGCCCAGCAGTTTTTTCTGCTTACAGATTGTATGCTGACGCGCACCAGACCGGAGTTATGTTGCTGAGCGATAAAAACAATATTTATTTTACTGATGACGAAGGTGCTAATTGGACTACAATTTATACCGACAATGCAATAAAAGGATTACATCTTGCCGGAGTATTTTGGGATGGAAATGATATTTATGTCTGTACCAATAAAGGATTAATTATTTCAAACAACAGCGGAGCTAACTGGTCAACTGTACCTTCGGGAATAAGCAGCCTTCCTTCCACAGAAGAAATAATCAGTTTTAAAGCTGCTAAAGAAGGCGGAAATATTCGATTCTTCTGTGTTACCCTTTTATCAAATTATGTAACTCCCAGAGGCTATGCAAGTGATCTTCCTTATTTTGTTGGTGTGTATAAATTGCAATACGGGCAAAGTAATACGTGGGAAAATCTGACAACACAATTTCAAAATGGAAATAATCTGAATCGTGCTTATCATCTTGCAATGGTTGAAGATGATACATCTGCAATTTACGTTGGTGGCCAAACATATATTAACAACATTACACAAGGTCAGGTTTTTAAAACCACAAATGGAGGAACAACATTTTCTCCGGTTTTTATGACTCTGCCGATGCTGCAAAATAATACCGGAACTTCTACCGGCTGGTTTGGTACAAGCAGCGACCCCACATGGAATCATAAATGGAACGGCATTAATACTATTGAAGGCTTAGGAGTTGACCCAAACAATATTAACAGGGTAGTGCGCACAGATAAAAGCCTTGTAATTATAAGCGAAGACGGAGGTGCAACATGGCATCAGGCTTATACAAAAAGTAATCACGAGCATGCTTCGGGAACATTGCTTTCACCTGCAGATGTTTATGAAACTTCGGGACTAGAAGTAACGGTGTATTACTGGTTCACCTGGCTTAGTCAGCAAAATATTGTTGCAAGTTGTAATGATATTCTTTCAGTAAAAAGTACAGATGCAGGTATAAGCTGGGCACATAATTACAGCGGACTTGCATCGCAATTTATCAATGACATCAACATGATTTTAAAACAGCCCGTTGGTTCTGTGTTATATGCGGCAGCTGGCGAGGTAGCAGGTTCAAACGGTGATTACTCTGACGGACGTGTGGCGCTTACAAAAGGAAGAATTTCCTTTTCAACCGATAACAGCCAGACCTGGCAAACACTTCATAACTTTGGAAAATCAGTAAGCTGGATAACGTTTGACCCAGGCAACAGTAACCGAATGTATGCAACAGTTATTGATACTCCAAATGGTAGTGGAGGAATATTTGTATGCAATGATATTTCACAAGGCAGTTCTTCGGTTTGGACTACAGTACCCAATAATGTTCCTCCGCGAACAGAAGCAAGACCTGTGCAGATAGAAGTTTTAAATGACGGAAGTCTGGTTGCTGTTTTTGGTCCCCGTGATCCAAACCCAAGTCCAACTTTTCAGTTCACATCAAGCAGCGGAGTTTTTTATAGTACTGATGGAGGTAACACCTGGGCCGACCGCACTCACTTAAATATGCAGAAGGCAACTACAGGCATTGCCATTGACCCAAATGACCCATTACAAAATACATGGCTGGCTTTTGTTACTTCACAGGGAACGCTTAATCCCGGTATTTACCGCACTACAGACCGCGGACAAAATTGGACACAAATTTTTAACATGCCTTCATACTCCTGCACGTTTCATCCTTCGCGTGCAAATGAAATGTATATATGCACCGAAAAAAACGGATTGTATTATGCAACCGCTACCAACACCAACTCACCAACATTTTTGCCGGACAATAATTTTCCATTTCGTGCGCCTATCCGTGCTTTTTTTAATCCATATGACGAAACTGAAATATGGGTAGGAACTTTCGGTAATGGAATTCTGGTAGGGCAGGAGAGTTTGGTTACAGGCGGAATAGCGCAGGAAATGACCAATACCTTAACTCTTTTTCCTAATCCGGCTTCTACCAGTGTAACAATGGATCTGGAAGTAAATAGTGCCGGTAAATATTTCTGCCGCATTCTAGATGGAAAAGGATTACAGGTTTATGGCGAAACAATTTCTTTAAATAAAGGCAGGCAGTTGTGGAGTGTTATGCTAGATAAATTTTCTTCAGGAATCTATTTTATCCAATTAACAGGTGCGCATGAAAGTTTTAGCGGAAAAATAATGAAAGAGTAAAAAATTAATTTCTTCAGGATGGTTGCCAATCCTTCTGTTGTAAGCCATTAACAATTGATTAAGAAACAAGCGTAAAATAAATACCTACTTTCGCTGCTCAATTTCAAAAATCAATTTTATGAAACGCATACTAACATTATCATTAATCATTTTTTCAACCTTAAACATTATGGCACAAAACCCCAAAGTATTTTTTGATATGACTGCAGATGGCGAAAAGCTTGGTCGTATAGTATTTGAACTACGTCCGGATGTAGTTCCTAAAACAGCCGAAAACTTCCGTGCACTCTGCACTGGCGAAAAAGGTTTTGGCTACAAAGGCTCACCTTTTCACCGTGTTATTCCTAACTTTATGTGTCAAGGTGGTGATTTTACCAACCAGAATGGAACAGGCGGCAAAAGCATTTATGGCGATAAATTTGCTGACGAGAATTTTACGCTTAAACATACTGAACCCGGTTTGCTGAGCATGGCCAATGCAGGGCCTAACACTAACGGTTCACAATTTTTTATCACTACTGTTGTTACCAACTGGCTTGACGGACATCATGTTGTTTTCGGAAAAGTAGTAGAAGGAATGGATGTAGTAAGAACAATTGAAAAACTGGGCAGCCAGAGCGGTGCTACTTCTAAAAAAATTATTGTTGCTGATTGCGGAGAGCTGAAATAAGCTTTTCAAATTTTTACAACAGAAAAAATCCCGTGAAATCTTCACGGGATTTTTTTTATACACCCGCCAGAAGCAATTGTTTCTCCGATTTTAATTACTTCTCCGATAGAAATATTTGCTTCTGGATTAGAAGGAATTACTTCTGGAAGAGAAACAATTACTTATCCAGCAGAAATGATTACTTCTGAATGAGAAACAATTGCTTTTCAGGGAGAAATGATTGCTTCTGTATTAGATACAATTACTTCTGTATTAGAAATAATTACTTTTGGCTTAGAAACAATTGCTTCTGCTATTGAAATCAAGTGTTTTAGCGCTTACTCCACCACCACCTTCCTTACCACCACCTCATCACCCGCGCGGACTTTAAAGAGGTAAAGCCCTTTTGAAAAACCTTCAAGATTTAGTTTTTCAGTAAAGTATTTTGTTGTGCCGGGGTTGTTAATGTAAACACGCTGTCCAAGTGTATTGGTAAGTTCCAGTTCCAAAGCCACAGGCTCCTCCGTTTCAAAGGTTATGGTAAATACGCCACTGTTAGGGTTCGGGTAAATCCGCAGTTCAAAATCCGCATTCCGCAATTCTTCAAAGCCTACTCCAAACTCAACAACTATAATAGTCTGGCTTACCGAAGTAGTACAGTTATAATTAATGGACGTTTGCGTTATGGTATAAATGCCCGGCTCGGTGTAGGCATGCACAGGGTTTTCGGCTGTTTCTACAAAACTGCCATCACCAAAATCCCAGAACCATTGTTCAGCATTTACCGATGTGTTGGTAACCGTAACAGTGCCCAAACCGGAGAGAATAACCGTATCGGTATTCATGGTAAACCCGGCTACTAATCCAAGATTAGTGCAGTTCCATTGTACATCAATAATATGAATAGCGGTATCGGAACAGGTAGCGTTAGCGGCAATCAGAAATACAGGATGCGTTCCCACTTCGGTAAAAGTATAAACAGGATTTTGCACAAAAACATTTGGGCTGCCATCACCAAAATTCCAATTCCATGTGTTGGGCGAGGGGGCAGTCAGGTCGGTAAAACTTACCGGATTATTTATTTGGGTTGTATTTGGTGCGCTGAATTGTGCATTGATAGTAGGCAACACAGTAACCGTCATGTTATCAGTTGCAACGCAACCATAAGGGTCGGTCATAATTACATCATAACTTCCGGCTTGCAGAGTCTGGTAAGTTTGGGCAGTTTCTCCGCTCAACGAAATGCCATTCCACTTCCACTGAAACGTTGCTCCCGGATTACCGGCATTCAATAAAGGATAGGCTTCGTTGGTACACATCACCACATCAAAACCAATATTTACCGAAGGGTCGCTCACAAAAAGATTCATAGTATCAGCGCCTCTGCAACCTTCACGCGAAGTAATAGTTATAGCATAATCGCCCGGCAAAATGGTTTGCAGAAACTGTGAATTTTGTCCGATTGGATTGTCGTTAAAAGTCCATGCATAGGTGGTTGCATTTGGAATTCCTGCATCTAAAATCGGGAAGCTGGCATTTACACAAACGGCATCATCAGCTCCTAAATCAACAGGCAATACAATAAATACTTCCAGAGCAATATCATCAGTACCGGAGCATCCGCTGCCGTAATCAACCGTAACGCTGTAATCACCTTCACCAACTGCCTGAACAATTTGTGTGTTATCTGTAATCGGACTTCCATCAAATGTCCATGAATAGGTTGCGCCCGGATTTCCGCCAGCATTTAAAAAGGGCATATCCTGCAAATAACAAATAGCAGTATCAGGACCTAAATCAATAACTACCGCATCTAAAACATGAATGGTATCAACAGCTTTTGAAGTTCCGCAACAACTGGTTGTTACCAGTTCAACAATATAATCACCGGCAGTTGCAAACGAAACTGTTCCGGGATTTTGATCGGTTGATGAAGTTACAGAGCCGCCCGGAATATTCCAATCATAAGTAAGTGCTGTTGAAGAAGAACTCAGGTCAGTGCTTTGTCCTACACATAAAGTTGTTTTGGTGGCAACAATTTCGGGAGGTGTAAAATCAGTTGTAATGTCAACAAAGTTGGCATAGAAAAAAGGAACACCATCCACTATTAATGAAATGTTTCTAAAGCCCAACGGACCTGTATATTCAACCGTGTCGGTGTTTTCCTCGCTTCCTGCAGGTGTAGCACCGTAACCAAAAATCCAGTTAATGATGCCGGTTGTGTCTGTTTCAACCACTACGTTGGAGTTTGTGCAGCCATAATATTCAACCCGAATTTCGGGTTCAAACCTATTGTAATTATAAGGACGCAAAACCTGAGCAGTGCCACCAAATTCATAAAAAGCAGCGCTCATTCCGTCTGAGCCTTTTCCGCCCTGTCCGCCAGTTCCGCCTTGTCCGCCAGTTCCGCCATCACCACCTTCACCGTTGTTGCAACTGTGGTCAGGACCAAAATCTCCAAGCACGCCACCTTGTCCGCCAATCCCACCTTGCCCGCCTTGTCCGCCTGCTCCACCCGGTCCGCCTTGTCCGCCATTACCGGGAGTTAAATAACAATCCTGAACAATTCCGTTAATACCATTATTAAAAACAAAAACACAGAATGAACCACCGCCACCGCTACCACCAAGTCCACCACCACCTGCTTGTCCACCTTCGCCACCGCCACCGCCACCGCCACCGCTTCCGGCATTGTGATAAGCAGTATCACCGGGATAAGGAATAGGATTTGGTGTTGGAATGTAGGGTTGTAAAGCAGCAGGCTCACAGCCTTTTGCACCGCCACCGCCACCACCACCACCACCGGCTCCGTTGGTTTGTCCGGGGTCGCCCTGCTCACCAATTCCGGGAACATAATATCCGCCTGCAAAAGTTGCAGTGCCTTGTAATCCGTCAAAACCTTCTATACCGTCTGCGCCATCTGTTCCGGGCACACCGTGATTGATACCCTGCGCAAGACATTGAGTATTCTGGTAAGTTACCTCACACATTCCTATTCCGCCATTACCACCCTGACCAGGTGCGTAGCCCAAACCATTTTCGCCATCAAGTCCGTTATTGGTATAATCGCTCCCGGGTGATACTATCCATTGACAAAATCCAAGAATACATTGCTCTTCTACTTCAAATCCACCCCATTCAGCACCAAAGCCTCCGGTGCCGCCAGAATTGCTTCCGGGAAATGAACCCGAACCACCCACTCCGGGTTGTCTGCAGCAATTACCTACATCTTCGCCAGGTTCACCGTCTGTACCATTGGCGCCATCTAATCCGGTTGTGCCCGGGTCGCCTGGTAATCCGTCAGAGGCATCACCAACTGTAACGTAGCAACGTGATATGGTATATTCGCTGCAACCTGAAATATAAATTCCATAAACAGAAACACCATTACCTGTTGCATCTTCAACTTCCAATCGCAAATCAAGTAAACGGAAATCACTGATGTTAAAACAATTTATTCCAATTAGTGCGGGAGGTACAGCTTGTATATTTGAATTGTCGCGAAGAATTTTTGTGATGTTGCGATTGCTTTTAATCCAGGTTGTTACATCAAAACCTCCTTCAATTGTAAGATTATCCTGCATTTGCAAAGGCGATGTGATAGAATAATTTCCTTCAGCCATTCTTATTTTTTTGTTGGCAGGACTAACAAGTGTAAGTCCGTAATCCAGAGAGGCAGGGTTAGCTTTTGTGCCTGCTGATCCGCTGCCTGCGCCATTAGGAGAAACAAAGATAACACCACATTCCTGCGAAAAAATAAAAACAGACTGAAGTGAAAAGAGGAGAAGGAGGAGTAAGCTACGCACCATTAAAAACAACCTTTTTTAGTGATTGGAAAGGCTTACAAATTTAGAAAAGATTCATCAGGTGTTGATTCTAAATTATTGAATCGCATAAAATTTATTACATCAAAGGCTTCACATTCTGCAAATTAAATCACACATTTGCAATCCTCATAAAAAAACCAAAACCCTTTCAACTATGAATTTCCGCACACTTTTAATGGCAGTATTGATTTGTTCAATTGCTGCTTGTGGTGAAAAATCCGCACAAAAAATTTCTGACTGGCAGGATATTGAAAAAGATATTCAGACAAAATTCATCATGGCTGAAGACGGAGCTGTAATTGATATTCCCGAAGGGCATTACAAATTTAAAGGCAGTCTTTCATTAGAAGGAAAGAAGAATGTTACCATTAAAGGTGCTGGATTGGATAAAACAATTCTTTCGTGGGAAGGACAAACGGAAGGTGCAGAAGGATTTAAAATGAACAACTGCGAGAACCTTGTTATAATTGATCTTACTATACAAGACACAAAAGGAGACGGAATAAAAACACAAAAAATAAAGCGTGCTACATTTAAAAATCTGAAAGTGGAATGGACAGGTGAGCCGCAGGAAAAAAATGGCTCTTACGGATTTTACCCTGTTGATTGCGATTCGGTGTTACTGGATAATTGTATTGCCATTGGCGCTTCTGATGCAGGCATTTATGTTGGCCAGTCACGCGGTGTAATTGTTAAAAACTGCGAAGCTTATCACAACGTTGCCGGAATTGAAATTGAAAACTGCATCCGTGCAGATGTTTTTGATTGTTATGCACACGAAAATACAGGAGGTTTGCTGGTGTTTGATATGCCGGGATTAACACAAAGCGGTTCTAAAGTGCGCCTGTATCATAACAAATGCATAGAAAATAACTTCCGCAATTTTGCTCCTAAAGGTAATGTAGTTGGCGAGGTTCCTCCGGGCACCGGAGTTATGGTTATGGCAACTAAAGAAGTGGAAATTTTTGACAATACACTTGAAAACAATAAAACCATGGGCGTTGCCATTGTGAGTTATAAATTGGTGCAAAAGCCATATGACGATGTAAAATTTGATCCATATCCTAAAAGTGTTTGGGTGTATGATAACCACATCAGCAGAAAGGCGCTGAGTACTCCTGCGCTTGAATACGATTTGGGTAAATTGTTGATGTATAAGTTTCCTGTAAACCGCCCCGACATTATTTTTGATGGCTACCTTGATCCTGCTTTGGAACAGGCAAACGGCAATTACACCGAACCGAATATGATTTGTGTTGGAGATAATAACGGAGCAAAATTTGCAGTAATAGATGCTCCAAATGAATTTAAAAATCCTAACACCGACCGCACGCATTTTGATTGCTCAAAAACAAAACTTACTCCGGTAACACTTTAAATGAAAAGGTTTGCGCTGTTTGTTTTTGCGTTAGCGTCTTTCTCTCTTGCCAATGCACAGAGCATCGACCCGAGCAAAATTGAAATCGTTCGCGACACCTTTGGAGTTCCGCATATTTTTGCAAAAACAGATGCCGAGGTTGCTTATGGTTTAGCTTGGGCAACATTAGAAGATGATACAGCAAACGCTCAATTTCTCTTGCTTGCTGCCAAATCACAATTGGCAAGACATCTGGGTATTGAAGGCGCAAAAATAGATTACGCTGCTCAATTGATGGGTGTGATGGATTTTGTGGAAGAGCACTATGAAAAAGATGTTCCCGAAGATTATAAACGCGTGCTGGAAGGTTATTGCGCAGGTGCAAATGCATACGCGAAAGCACATCCAAAAGAGTTGTATGTAAAAGAGAAATTTTTTCGTGTTCGTCCTCAGGAAGCACTTGCAGGTTATATGCTTGGTCTGGCATTGATGGGCGGAGTGGACGGAACAATCAATGACATTCTTAATGGAAATATTCTTTCTCGAATTCCTGAAAATTTTGATGAAGGAGTAGGTTCAAATGCTATTGCATTCAGCCCTAAGATGACAACCGATGGCAACACGTATCTGGATATTAATTCACATCAGCCACTCGAAGGTTTGCTCTCATGGTACGAGGCACATGTATGCAGTGAAGAAGGCTGGAATATTACGGGTTCGCTTTTTCATGGAGGCATTTCTATTTTTCATGGCACAAATGAAAACTTAGGTTGGGCACATACTACCGGTCATGTTGACGGTCTTGATGTTTACAAACTAACAATGCACCCTCGTAAAAAGAATTTTTACAAATTTGATGGAAAGTGGATGAAGCTGGAAACCAAACGCGCCAAGCTTCGCGTTAAAATTGGCAAGAAAGAAAAGAAGGGTTTTATTCTTGCTATTGGAAAAAAATATTGGAAAAGTATTTATGGCCCAACCCTGAAAACCAAGCACGGAACATTTGCTTTCCGCATGCCGGCCTTGCTTACACTAAAAGCTGGTGAGCAATGGTACCGCATGAACAAGGCAAAAAATTACAATGAGTTTATGAGTGCTTTGAAAATTCAGGGCATCGCACATCAGAATGTAACCTATGCCGACAAAGAAAATAACATCATGTTAATTGCTAATGGGTTATTTCCTGTCCGCAATTTAAATTACAACTGGAACATGGTGGTGCCGGGCGATACATCGGCTACTCTCTGGAATTCATATTATCCGGTTGAAGGTCTCGCTAGTTTTATAAATCCAGATTGCGGGTTTGTGTTTAACGTAAACAATTCTGCATTTGACGGAACCGGTGTAGATTGTAATCTGGATGGCACATGTTACAGTCCTACCATGGGTTATCAGCCCGAAGTAAATAATCGTAGCCTGCGCTTTTATGAACTGATGGAACAATATAAAAGTGTAAACTACGAAGATTTTAAACGAATAAAATTTGACCACACCTATCCGCAAAAACTAAAATTTCTCCGTGATTTTCCGTTGGATGAATTTATGAATCTGGATGAAGAAAAATTCCCTGACATAGTCGATGCAATCAAAAAAATAAAAGCATTCGACCGCAGTGCCGACAGCCTGGATATGAATTTTTCAATTGTTTTGCTTTCGATGTGGAAGCTTTATGAAAATAGTGGAGGCAAAGAAGACAGCTTACGTAAAAGCAAAGAATACAGAATTGAAATGGCTGTGAAAAGTATTCGCGAAGGGAAGGAGCATTTGGTAAAAAATTTCGGCAGCATTGATATTCCACTTTCAAAAGTTCAGGTGCTGGAGCGTGGCGGAAAAGCATTAGCCATTAATGGTTGTCCTGATTGCATTCGCGCTGCATATTCAAGCCCTATGGCTGACGGCCGCATGCGTCTTTGGATTGGCGATAGTTTTGTACAACTGGTAAAATTTACCAAAGCAGGACCTGAAATAGAGAGCATCCATTCTTACGGTGCATCAAGCCGCCCGTATAGCAAACACTACAACGACCAGATGGAATTGTTTGTGGCGCAAAAGCTAAAAAAACGTTCGCTCAACAAAGAGGATGTTTACAAAAGCGCTGAGCGGATTTATCATCCCCAATAGTTTTTTTATTCCGGTAATGAAACATCACGCGATTCAAAAATCGACTTTTAAATACCTGATCGACTTATCTGCAAAGAATAACAGGGATTGGTTTAATGCAAATAAAGAAAAGTATCTGGAAGCACATCAGAACATGATTTCTTTTGTTGATGATTTAATTTTTGAGATGAATAAGCACGATGTGTTGGAAAACGATTCGGGAAAGAAAAGTTTATATCGTATTTATAATGATGTACGCTTCAGCAAAAATAAAGCACCTTATAATCCGCGTTTTGCTTTTGGTTTTCAGAGGGCAAGTAAACTACGCAGAGGAGGTTATTACTGCAATATCAAACCGGGCAATAGTTTTCTTGCATGTGGTTTTTTTTCACCAAACCCTGCAGACCTTAAAAGAATTCGTGAAGATATAGCAGTCAATTACCATGACTGGCACAAAATATTAAAGCTGAAGAGCATCAAAGAAAATTTAGGAACATTAACAGGTGACACCGTTGCAACTGCGCCACGCGGTTTTCAAACAGATCATCCTGCAATTGAGTTATTGCGCCACAAACAATTTATTTTCCGTCATCAATTCACTGATAAGGAAGTGTTGTCGGATAATTTTGTTGCAGAGGTAAACCGCATTTTCAAATCCGTAAGACCTTACTTTGATTATATGAGCGAGGTGTTAACTACTAATGCTAACGGTGAGTCGATAGTGTGATTCGTCAGAAGACTAAAGAAAAAGTTTTAAGCCTGTAGATTTATTTCCCTTCTTCTTTCTTTTTCATGGGCCCCCGCTTATAAATAATGAGCCCCTGCAAAAAATTGCGCAACAGTTGGTCTCCGCAGGCAACATAATTAGGATGGTCGTCTTTGCGAAACAGCGCACTCAACTCGCTTTTTGAAACGGTAAAATCTGCAAGCTTTAAGATATGAATAATATCATCGTCCTTTAGTTCAAGGGCTATGCGCAGTTTTTTAAGTATGTCGTTGTTGGTTAGCATGGATGTTTATTTTCCTGAAAACTCTTTCTTGATTCGCTTCATGTAGTTAGATGCGTAAACAAAATCATTTATTTCCTGATTATCGGTGCGCAGTATTTCTTCGTTGCTGCCTTCCCACCATTTTTCGCCTTTGTAAATAAAAATAATGTTATCGCCAATTTCCATTACCGAGTTCATGTCGTGCGTAATTACAATAGTAGTGATGTTAAACTCTTCGGTAATTTCTTTAATAAGGTTATCAATTACTATGGACGTTTTCGGGTCAAGACCCGAGTTAGGCTCATCGCAGAAAAGATACTTAGGGTTCATGGCAATGGCGCGTGCAATGGCCACACGCTTTTTCATTCCACCGCTTATTTCAGAAGGGTAAAGTTTGTTCGAATTAACAAGGTTCACCCGTGTAAGGCAAAAGTTAACACGCTCCAGTTGTTCTTCCACACTCATGGTAGAAAATATACTGAGCGGAAACATCACGTTCTGCTCAACTGTAAGCGAATCAAACAATGCGCCTCCCTGAAAAAGCATTCCTAGTTCCTGACGTATTTCTTTCTTTTCTTTAAAATCCATGGAAAGAAAATCGCGTCCGTCAAATTCTACTGTGCCTTCATCAACTGGCATAAGACCTACCATGCATTTGGTCAAAACAGTTTTACCGCTGCCGCTTTGTCCTATAATAAGGTTAGCTTTTCCTGGATAAAATTTTGCCGAAATGTTTTTCAGCACATGATTATCATCAAAGGTTTTAGAAATGTTTTTTATTTCTATCATACCAGTAAAAGCTGAGTAAGAATAAAATTAGTAAGCAGCACCAGCACAATGCTCCACACCACCGCACGGGTGCTCGAGATACCTACTTCCAGCGCACCGCCTTCAGTAAAATATCCCTGATAAGACGATACCGATGAAATAACAAAAGCAAACACCACTGTTTTTTCCAGTGCGTATTGCACATAGTAAGGCGTAAAGGCAAATTGAATTCCGTAAACATATTCGTAGCTCGTTACTACACCTGCCAGTATACCAAATAACCATCCGCCAAAAATGCTCAGAAACATACTCATCAGAATAATAAACGGGTTAATGATAACCGAGGCAACAATTTTAGGAAGTATAAGATGGGTTGCGGGGTTTACACCCATTATTTCAAGCGCATCAATCTGGTCGGTTACCTTCATGGTTCCTATTTCAGAGGCAATGTTAGAGCCTACTTTACCCGCCAGTATAATGCTGATAATGGTAGGTGCCAGTTCCAGTATAGTGGTATCGCGTGTAGCCAAACCTACCGCATATAGGGGTATCCAGGGGCTGGTAAAACTGTAGGCGCTTTGTATAGTAATTACCGCACCCATAAAAATAGAAACTAGCGCAACAATACCCACACTTCCCCAGCCAAGGTTATCCAATTCTTCAAACAAGCGTTTGCGGAAAATGCTCCACTTTTCGGGTACGCTGAAGGCTTGCTTCATCAGCATAAAGTAGCGCCCGGTGTGGAAAAGAAGTTTCAGCATAATTGAGGGGTGCTAAAATAGGAATTTAATTCAGGCAATATAAACACCGCTTTTCCTCAAATAAATCTAAAAGAAAACACATGTTTTACAAAATCATTTTGAAGATTGACTCCCTTTAATACCTTTACCCCCCGTTTTCATTTACCTTGAAAACAAGCCTTTTAGAAACATAATAATAAGATAATGTTCAAACGTATTTTTCTTTTAATGATTATCGGTTACTGCTCACTGATTACCGGTTTCGCCCAAACCACCTTCCGCCTCAGCTACGATGTAGCCAATTTCGATCTTGCTGCAGGTATGGTTCAAAGCCCTGCGGGCGATTACCTTATTGCCGGAACCAATGCCACCTTCATTCCTCTTTACGGAAACGTTATTAAAATCGATGCCAACGCCAATTTTCAGTGGGCCAAATCATTTACAGGCGGTGTAGCCACCGATTTCTCCGATATTAAAAACGTAAGCTCAGGAGGTTTTATCATCAGCGGCTCGTCCTCTTCGGGCGGGGCAATTTTGATTAAAATTGACAACAACGGAAACATCGTTTGGGCAAACCGTTATCAATGCCCCGATATTCCAAGTGGCAATAACTCCGATGAATCAGCCTATGCCGTTACCGAAACCTCTGACGGTGGTTTCCTCGTTGGCGGAAGTGTTAGTTATTTCTGGGATGGTGTTAGCGGCACTACCGTTGATACCTCCAGCGCTTTCGGTTTCAAGGTAGATGCCAGCGGTAACCTCCAGTGGAGCCGTGTTTGGGTAATACCAACTGCAAACCCTGACGAGCATTTTATCAACGATGTGGTTGAATCTGCAGACGGTTACTATTTTGTTGGCGAATCATCCGAAGGAAGCGGAACAGCCAGCGATGGTGACTATCCCCGCAACGCCCTTATGATTAAAACCACAACTTCAGGTGCCCTCACCTACATCAGACGATGGGGCGCAGGTAACACCAATTCCGAAGGTATCAATTCAGCCATTAAACTCACAGGCGGAGCCAATGCTGGTAAAATACTCATGGGGGGCTACGATGGTTCCAATGCATTCCTCATCACCGAAAGCGGTGTGGGTTCAACTCCAACCATGGGCGCATTCAACCGCAGAATAAATGCAGGCTTCCTCAGTACATTTGTCATTCAGGACATCATGGAAAACTCTGACGGTAACTTCTCCGCCATTGGAATGAATGTCCAACTCGCAACGTTCTACAGTGCCATCCTCAAAATTAACAGTGGCTCCGGAGCATTAATGTTTGGAAGAGGTTTCGCACCCATAGGTCCCCTTGCATCCATTCTTCCTGAAGGCGGTCTTGCCAATGATGGTGGCTATATAATGGCCATGACCGATCAGCAGGTAGGTGGTTTTAACTACAACATCATCAAAACCGATAACCAGGGCAACATGGCCACCGGCTCTACCGGCTCATCCTGCGGAGTAAACTCGCTTAGCCCCGGAACACAGGCTTACAGCGTTACACTTTCTACACCAACCAATTCTATTTATACCACAGCATCTGCCTCATCCTTCACTCCGGTGATTACAACGCTTAACCCAACCCCGATTATGGATTGCAGTAACATACCTTGTACTGCACCACCCAACCCAACATCAACTTCGTCCACTACCATTTGTCAGGGACAAAGTGCTACAATTAATGCCAGCGGAAGCGGCTCGGTTACCTATAACGTTTGGACTGCTGCAACAGGCGGAACCAACCTGGGCTCAACACCACTTTCGGTTACTCCTTCTTCCACCACTCCGTATTATATAGAAGCTGTTAACGAAGCCACCAGTTGCTCCAGCACATCGCGCACGCTGGTTACCATAACAGTAATACCAACTCAAAACCCCGCATGGACCTCACCCGGCTCAGTTTGTCAGGCCGGAAGCGCCATTAATTTAAGCACCACCGTTACAGGAACCTCAGGCGGCACTTTTTCGGGAACGGGTGTAAGCGGCAATACCTTCACGCCTTCAACAGCAGGAGCAGGAACATTTACAATTACTTATTCTGTTGGCGCATCACCTTGCACAGCAACCGAGCAACATACCATCACAGTGGAGCCAACCGTTACCGCAACATGGAATGCACCAACCACAGCTTGCCAATCAGCAGGAAGTGTTAATCTTTCTACCCTCATTACGGGAACAACAGGCGGAACATTCTCAGGTACCGGTGTTACAGCCAACACATTTGACCCGGTTGCTGCAGGAGTTGGAACACACAGCATTACTTATACTATCGGCAACTCACCTTGTCAGGCTACCTCTACCCAAAGCATTACCGTTCTTACTGACGTTGACCCTGCATGGAACTCACCGGGCGCCATTTGCGAATCCTCAGGTACTATTAACCTCAATACATTAATTACAGGCACCACAGGCGGAACATGGAGCGGATCTGGCGTTACAGGAAACACATTTAACCCGGTGGGTTTATCGGGAACAAATGCAGTTACCTACACCGTTGGCTCTTCGCCTTGTGCTGAAGTATTAACACAGAATATCTCGGTTACCACTGCAGTTTCGGCTGCATGGACCACCCCCGGAACTATCTGCGAAGCCGCTGGAAACGTAAATCTTTCAGCCCTTGTAACCGGAACTCCCGGAGGTACATGGAGCGGAACTGGTGTCAGCGGTTCTTCTTTCAACCCAACCGGCTTAAGCGGACCAATTGTTATTACCTATAGCGTGGGCGTTACCCCTTGCAGCGATATTCAAACCTTTAACATTACTGTTACTCCTGATGTAAACCCTGCATGGTCTTCACCCGGAGCAGTTTGCGAATCAGCGGGAACTATTAACCTCACAACATTGCTTACAGGCACCAGCGGAGGTACATGGAGCGGAACAGGTGTTACCGGAAACATTTTTAACCCTTCAGGATTATCAGGAAACATCTCTGTTACCTACACTGTTGGCACTTCACCTTGCGTTGAAACCTCAACTCAAACCATTGCAGTAACCTCAACAGTCTCAGCTGAGTGGACAACACCGGGAACTATTTGCGAAGCAGCAGGAAACATCAACCTTAATCCTTTAGTAACCGGCAATCCGGGCGGTATCTGGAGCGGAACAGGTGTTACCGGCACAACCTTTAATCCTACAGGCTTAACGGGTCCCGTGACATTGACCTACAGCGTAGGTGTTACACCTTGCACCGATACAAAAACCTATAACATTACCGTTGTAGCAAACGTTGATCCGGCTTGGGATGCTCCAGCCAACATTTGTGAGGTTCAGGGCGTAACAGACCTGACTACTTTATTAACCGGAACAACAGGCGGAACATGGAGCGGAACCGGAGTTACAGGAAACAACTTTGCCCCCACCGGCTTAACCGGACAATCGGTTTCTATTACCTATACTGTTGGAACTGCACCTTGCGTGGAGACACAAGCGCACACCATTTCCATCACCAACGTTTCGGCAGCATGGACAGCACCGGATTCTATCTGCCAGAGCGATGGAACACTTTCATTAAATGCTCTTGTTACCGGAACTGTGGGTGGAAACTGGAGCGGAACCGGTGTTTTTGGCAATAGCTTTGACCCTGCTTTCTTGTCGGGATTAGTTTCGGTTACCTACACCGTTGGTACTGCCCCTTGCATTGACTCTCTTACATTGCAAATTGCCGTAAAAGCTTCACCTGACGACCCAACGGTTACAGCTACCAAAGAAGAAATATGCTTTGGTGAAGAAACTACCATCAATGCTTCAGGCGCAGGTGCGGTTGGATACAATGTTTACTCGGCTGCTACGGGCGGAAACCTGTTGGGCACAACTCCTTTAACCGTTTCGCCTACACAAACCACCACGTATTATGTAGAATCAGAAAGCGTAAGCGGTTGTATTAACCTGGGCGGCAGAGAAGCAATTGTTGTTACCGTTCATGATTTACCAAATGCCAGCGCAGGTGCCGATCAAACCATTTGCAGCGGTTCTTCTGCAGAACTTACTGCCTCTGGTGGCGTTCTTTATAACTGGAGCACAGGCGCAAGCACCGACAACATCAACGTTACTCCGCAAAACGGCACATGGTATAGTGTTACCGTTACTGATAACAACGGTTGTGTAAAAGCCGACAGCGCTTTTGTTGATGTTTTCTTCCCGACAGCAATTATTGCAGTTAACGACAGCGCAACGGGAGAGAACGAAACGGCCATTTCAATTGATGTTGCGGATAATGATAGCCAGACTGGCGGTGTTGTTCACGTTATTACCCAGCCCGCACACGGTACTGCCGAGGCAGGTTCTGATAATCTGGTTACCTATACCCCCGATGGCACTTACGATGGTCTTGACTCTATTCAATACGCCATTTGCGACTCCTTCTGCGGTGATTTCTGCGATACCGCCTGGGTGTATATTGATGTATTAACCTTCTTCATCCCTTCAGGTATTTCGCCTAACGGTGATGGCGTTAACGATGAGTTTGAAATTGTTGGATTATTCAAATTCCCTGTGCATCACCTGCAGATTTTCAATCGCTGGGGCGATATGATTTACGATGCCGAGCCTTACAATAACGATTGGCACGGACAAACCAACAAAGGAATGGTATTGGGTGGTGATGCAGTGGTAGAAGGCACTTATTTCTACATTTTTTACCCTAACGCACCAGAATACGAAATCAAGAAAGGAACTATTGAATTAAGGAAACAATAAATTCTTTTTGCCACAGAGATAAACAGACACACTGAATATTATAAAAGTACAATGAAACAGATTTATAAACTTATTTTTCCGCTTGCATTGCTGCTAATGCTTCGCACAGGTGCATCAGCTCAAAACCAGCTTCACCTCTCGCAATACATGCTGTATCAGCCGATGCTGAACCCGGCCTCTATTGCCAGCTATAATAATTTTAACGGAGCCTTGCTTTACCGCAAACAATGGGTTGGTTTTACAGGCGCACCCACTGTTCAGGGCCTTAGTTTTAATGCTCCGCTAAAAGGCAAGAGGCATTTTGTAGGGTTCACACTTTTTAACGACAAAATAAGCGTTAATAAACGCCTTGACTTTGTTGCTACCTACGCATATCGTCTTCCTTTGAATGATCGCAGCTCGCTTTCTTTCGGATTGAGTGCCGGAATTGGAACACTGCAAAGCAACCTCTCGGATGTTGCTCTTGTAAATCCAAATGATCCCGTTTATACAGGCAACACACAAACCTTTGTTGCTCCGCAGTTCAAGTTTGGTATCTATTATTTCACCAAAAAGTTTTATGCAGGGTTTGCTCTTCCCCGTTTGTTGGACAACAAACTTATTTACGAAGGCGATTTCAAGAACAAAAGCAATTTCAGTTTTAAAACCATGCATTATCACTTTCATGTGGGCCGCGTATTTAAGCTGAACGATAAGCTTGACCTCAATACTTCCCTGTTGCTTAAACAGGTAAGCGGGTCGCCCATGCAGTTAGACATTAATGTGCAGGCTATTTACAACAACCTGATTGGATTGGGTGTAAGTTACCGCACCGCACAGATTATGGTGGCAATGTTAAACGTACGTATTACTAAGCACTTTAAACTGGCCTATGCTTATGATATTGATATGAGCCCGTTGAAAAATGTTTCTTCAAACAGCCACGAGATTATGCTCATTTTCCACCTGTTCCAGGAAAAAGCACCTGTTAAAATTGATGCACCGAGATTCTAAAAAAGATGAAATATATACTACTGTCATTTGCATTTTCAATCATTGCGTTTAACACATTCGCAATGCCCGACAACCTTGCCCTTGCTGATCAGAATTTTAGCACAGGACACTATAAAGAAGCCCTTGTTCTTTACGGAACGGTTGCAGACCAAAGTCTTCCGGTTTTGGAAAAAACAGCTTTGTGCTACTATTTCATCAACGATTATTCAAATGCCGAAAAAGCCTTCGCCAAAATCATAGACCAAAAGGTAGATGTTGAAACGGTGCGCTACTATGCCGAAGTATTACTGAACAATAAAAAGTACAAAGAAGCTGCCGCTATGTTTAAAAAGTATAAAGATGCTGGCGGAAAAACAGACATCATCAATCGCGAGAAAATTTCTACATGGGCACCCGAAAATTCTTTAGAACGCCCCGAGTATGGTGCGCAGGCTCTGAATATTGAAACCGGAGGCCGCAGCCTTGGTTTAACACTTTACAAAGATGGTATCATCTTCGCCACGCCACAGGAACTAAATGTGAATGACCACACCGTGTTTTATGATTTGGCATATGCAGCAAAAAAAGACAGTGTAAATTTTGATGCCCCTCAGGTGCTTACCGAAAAAGACCTGAACAGTTTGTTCTACGAAGGCAGTCCGTCTGTAGGTGGTGAGTGGATGTACTTCACAAAAAATGCATCGGAAAAGGAAGAAGTAAACATCAAACGCAAAACCCAGAATAAAATAAGCAAAGAAGGCGTGAACGTGTTACAGATTTTTGTGGCACAAAATGTAAACGGAGTATGGAGTAACATAAAACCTTTACCCGTAAACAGCATTGAGTATAGTTGCACGCACCCCAGCATTTCTTCAGATGGCAAAACACTGTATTTTGTGAGCAACATGCCCGGAGGCTTTGGCGGCTACGATATTTACAAAATGGAACGCAACAATGTAGTGGTGGGCGGCTTCGGAAAACCAGAGAACATGGGCAAAAACATCAACTCAACGGGCAACGAAATGTTCCCGCACGAAAATAAGGGAACACTTTACTTCGCATCCAATGGTTTCACCGGCTTTGGCGGATATGATATTTACTCAACAGACCTTACCGGCAAACTACCCGGAATGGTAAACATGGGCATAGGCATGAACTCAAGCAAAGATGATTTTGCTGCCGTATTTAATGCTGATGGCGAAACCGGTTACCTCTCCTCCAATAGAGACGATGAGCATGGATACGACAAAATCTATTCGTTCAAAAAGATTTGGTATCCCTTTACTGTAAATGCAACGGTAAAAGACAAAGTAAGTTTGAAAGCCATACCAAATGCAGCAGTTCACAGCGTAGCATCAAACGGAAAAGAAATAAAAACAACCACTGATGCAAAAGGAAATCTGACACTTGAGTTTTATCCTAACCTGAGTTACAGCATTACCTTCTCAAAAGAAGGCTATGTCTCCAAAACTGTTGAAATACCTGCCTTCACCGACCCGAAAGATATTCTTGCCCTGCTTGAAATCAGTCTGGAAGTGGAAGCCAAAAAAGATGTGGTTATGAATTTGGATAACATCTATTTCGCATTTGGTAAAGCCGAGCCGCTGCCTGAGAGCCTTCCTATTCTCGACCGCCTTACCGAGTTTATGAATGACCATCCTGAGATTAAAATTGAGCTCAGCGCTCATACTGATTGTCGCGGAAGTGATGCTGCGAACAATGACCTGAGCGGAAGGCGCGCACAAGCATGTTATGATTATTTAGTTACTAAGAAAGTTGATCCTAAACGCATGGTTCCCAAAGGCTATGGCGAAAGCAAATTGCTTAATCAATGCAAAGACGGAGTAGAGTGCAGCGAAGATTTGCATCAGAAGAACCGTAGAGTGGAAATAAAGATTTTGTAGTTTTACAAAATGGCGCACACAGAAATCCTAAAAACTTATAAAATCTTCATCGGTGGTCAGTTCCCCCGCACCGAAAGTGGAAGATATTACCAACCTGCAAAATTGAAGGCAAACATTTGCCTGTCATCAAAAAAAGATTTCCGTAATGCAGAGGTAGCTGCACGCAATGCCTTTGGCGGCTGGAGCGGCAAGTCAGCGTTCAACCGTTCGCAAATACTCTACCGCATTGCCGAAATGCTTGAAGGTAGAAAAGCACAGTTTGTTGATGAGCTAATTCAGCAAGGCAGCACAAAAAAGCAGGCGGATCAGGAAGTAGTGTTGTCCATTGACCGTTTGGTTTATTATGCAGGTTGGTGTGATAAATACATGCAGATATTTTCTTCTGTAAATGCGGTTGCATCATCACATTTTAATTTTTCTGTACCGGAAGCAACGGGTGTTGTGTCGGTTATTGCACCTGAAGAAACATCACTACTCGGATTAGTGTCTGTAATTGCTCCAATTATAGCAGGCGGCAATACCTGCGTGGTTCTTGCCTCCGAAACAAAACCATTGTGTGCGGTTACCTTCGCAGAGGTCATCAATACCTCCGATGTTCCGGGCGGTGTAGTTAATATCCTGACAGGAAATACGAAAGAATTGCTGCAACATTTTTCATCACACATGGATGTAAATGCAATCATCTACTGCCGTAACAATAAAGAAGAAATAAAACTGCTGAGCGAAAATGCTTCATTGAATGTAAAGCGTGTTTTTATCTACAACAAAGACTGGAGCAAGTCAGAGAACGAAAATCCGTATCTGATTTTAGACACTCAGGAAATAAAAACTACCTGGCACCCGATTGAAAACATCGGCAGCGCAAAGACGGGGTATTAGTATTGCGAAATGCGAATTTTAAATTGCGGATTATTGGTAATTCGCAATTTAAAATCCGAAATACGCAATGTTTAAAACGTGTAATAAGGCGAAATCAACAGGTAAACAATAACTCCTGTTGTAGTAACGTACAGCCAGATAGGATAACTAAAACGAGTTAGTTTACGATGCTTTTGAATATAGGCTTGCCCGTCCGCTTCCTGACTTCTTAAGCCATAATAAAATGATAGCAACACCATTGGCAATACCAAAGCAGCCAGCATAATGTGTGTGATAAGAATAGTTAAATAAACGGTGCGCAAAGGTGCGTCAGCAGGGTAGGTTGTTTCCTTTGCCATCCAATGATAGGTAATGTATGACAACAAGAAAATCGCAGACAATAAAAAAGTAAGAATATTTATCTTTTTATGCAGCGCAATATTCCCTTGCCTGATAAAATAAAGCGACAGCAACAGTAAAATAGTGCAGGTGCCGTTTATAAACGCATTCAAAGTTGTCAGCTTGTAAACAAATGCCGGAATAACTTCGGGAACGGGAAGTATTTTACGGTTGAGAATTATCACAGCAGCAAAGACTACTATTGATACGATCATTACCAATCTGAAAACAAATTTATCACTCATTGTTCTTTGTAATTTTTGGAGTAGCGTTGTTGTTCTTTTTCAGTTGTAGATTGTACTCGGCAATCAGTATCTTGATATCGTCTATCAGCTTGCGCATATCTGCTTCGCTGGTGCCGTCATACACTGCTTTAACGTTTCCGTCATCTTCTTTGCGACAGCGCACTTTCCCTTCTTTATCTACCAGAATAAAAAATT
>CANJWH010000041.1 GCA_947478465.1 Bacteroidota bacterium | reverse complement strand
TTGGTTTAAAAAATAATTTTTACACATGGGTTAATGCTGATCACGTTCCTTTTACTGATCCAGTGGGGCTTATCACCGGGGTAAATCCATACATGGATACCACAACACGATTTGTAAGGAACTTCCTTTTCGAAATGGTAACAGGTAATGTTTGTGATGAAAACTTTATAAGCGAAGTGCCTTTTGAAACTTTTTGCTCTGCTTCAAGTGGCATTCAAAATCACGATGCAGATAAAAACTGGACCGTTTACCCTAATCCATCTTCAGGAATTATTTCTGTTGAACGTAAAATAAACTCCTCAGAAAAATGGAATGCAGAGATTTATAATTCAACAGGGCAATTGGTTTCGGGTTCTTATAATATAATGGAACAGCGTCACCAATTGAGCAATGGAAATGGTGCGCCCGGACTTTATTTTGTAAGAATTTTCAATAACAAAAATGAAACTTCTGAAAGCCTGAAAGTTATTTTTGAATAGAGCATAATGATGAAACCTATTTATGTTGTACTGTTTCTTCTGGCAAGCTGCAATAATCTTTTTGCCGGTGGCTTTCAGGTAAGTCTGCAAGGCTCTAAACAAAACATGATGTCAGATGCAGGCTCTGCACTGTCACTCGATGCTTCTTCCGTTTTTTTTAATCCGGGAGCATTGGCATTTATGAAAGACAGGTTTAGTGTTAATGCCGGTGTCAGTCTGGTTTTTCCTAATGTGGGTTATCAGGATCAGCAAGGATTTTACACCGCAGGAAACACCAATAAGTTTTCGAATCCTATTTTCTTTTATGCTTCCTACAGATTAAAACCTGAATCAAGATGGACAATTAGTTTTGGTGTAAATAATCCATTCGGAAGTACTTTGATTTATGACGATAACTGGGCAGGACAATTTGTTATCCGTGAAATATCACTGAAAACATTTTGCTGGCAACCAACTGTAACTTATAAAATAAGTAAAAATCTGGCATTAGGTGCTTCATTTAATTATTACAGCGGTGAGCTTATTTTAAGGAAAGGAATTCCTGTAAGCGACAGCACCGGAACATTCGGTGAAGCAAAGCTGGAAGGCAAAGCAGGCGGAATAGGATTTAATGTAGGATTAGTTTACAAACCAACAGATAAGTTAAGCATTGCACTTGACTATCGTTCGCAATCAACTGTAAAACTAAAAAACGGAACAGCAGAATTTACCGTTCCTTCAGCACTTGCAGATTCTTTTCCGAAAACAAAATTCACTTCGCAGTTAAAACTTCCGCAGGTTGTTACACTTGGTCTGGCTTATGCTTTTTCTGAAAAATTCACCCTTGCACTGGATGTAAATTATACCGGATGGCAATGTTACGACACTCTGAAATTTGATTATGCCTTCAATTCTGAATCACTGGAAGACACTAAAATTACAAAGAATTACAAAGGTGCTTTTGCATTCCGTTTGGGTGGACAATACAAATTCGGAGAAGTTGTAACTGCAAGAGCAGGTGCTTTTTTTGACATGACACCTGTACAAAATGGTTTTCTAACACCTGATGGACCTGATGCAAATCGTGTAGGAGGCTCAGTCGGCTTAAGTCTGCAACCAATGAAAAGGTTTGGCATTGACTTATCCTTCATGTATCTTGAGACCATAAAAAGAACAGGTGGTTCTTATGAAAGCGGTTTCTGGGGAACCTATAAAACCAAAGCAGCAATTCCAACTTTAGGATTTCAATATTCTTTCTAAATGAAACAACTGATTACTTCATTTTTACTAATAGCAGTTCTGCTCACTGCATGTAAACCAACCTTTGATGAGCCAGAAGCAAACGCAGGAACTGCTGATTTTACTTCTTATGTAGCTATTGGAAGTTCTTACACAGCAGGTTTTGCAGATGGTGCTTTGTCAAAAGAAGGACAAGCAGCATCTTTTCCTGTTTTGCTGTCAGCACGTTTTGCAGAAGTTGGAGGGGGAGATTTCAATGTTCCTTATTTAATTGGTGATAAAGGTGTATATCCTGATCCTCTTGCCAGCAATATTTTCAACACACTTCCCCGCCTTGCACTGAAAGTGGTTAACAACTGCAAAGGAGAAGAAATGCTTTTACCAAAACGTATTGCAGAAACCGGTGATGATGATATACGATTTGACGACCCGAGCCACCGTATTTATACAACAGGAAATATTTATCACCATTTTGGTATTCCATCTATGAAATCGTTTCATGCCGTATTGCCGGGGTATGCTTATGATGCAAACTTTGAAGTTGATTTATTCAATCCTTATTATTGGCGCTACGCTTCCGATATTTTTGGCACATTGATTAAAGACGTAGATGCAGCGCAACCTACGTTCTACACACTGGAACTTGGCATGAGCGATGTTATCAACTACGCAATTGATGGCGGAATTGGCGCTGCTGACAATACGAAGAAAGAAGACCTTACTTCATCTGCATTATTTCAACTGGGAATAAAAACAGTACTTGATTCATTAGAAGGTGCGGGCGCTAAAGGTCTGATTGCAAATATTCCGGATGTGTTGAACTTCCCCTATTTCCGCAGAATTGAATACAATGATTTAGATATTGATGCAGCAAAAGCGCAGGAATTAAATGCACAATATGCTGCACAGGGATTAACTTTTACGGAAGGTAACAATGCTTTTGTTATTAACGACAATGGCACAATCCGTCAATTGAAATCAACGGAATATATAACCCTGAAGACACCGGTTGATTCATTAAAGTGTGCCGACTGGGGGGCATCAGTTCCGATTGAAGATATTTACATTCTTACTGAATCAGAAATTGCATTGATTGATTCATATACTGAAATCTACAACAACATTTTGCAACAGGAAGCGGATGCAAGAGAAATTGAAGTTATTGACCTTAAAGATTTTTTCAATCAACTCAATGCAGGCATAACAGTCAGCGGAATTGACATAACTACTGAATTTGTAAAAGGTGGATTTTTCAGTTTGGATGGATTGCATCCTAACCAGCGCGGTCAAGCTATGCTTGCCAATGAATTCATCAAAAAAATAAATGCTGAATTCGGGGCAACATTACCTGTTTACAATATTTCAAATTTTACAGGAGCAGTGTTCCCTTAAGGCTTAATTTTTATAAAATAATTGAGCAAGTGAGGCACAATAATCTATATTTGTCGTCCATCTTCAGAATTTTCACACCAATTAAACTCTCATGAATACATTTACAAAACGAATTTTAAACATTGTTCTTTTTGCAACACTATCATTAAATCTTGTTGCACAAAACAACATGGGAATCGGAACATTAACTCCTGACCCTACATCAGTTCTTGATCTGACATCAACTAATAAAGGATTTCTTGCTCCACGACTGACTTCCGTTCAGAGAGATGCAATCGCAAATCCTGCTGACGGATTATTGATTTACAATACTGATGATAAAACATTCTGGTACTTTGACGGAGCACAAAACATCTGGGTACAGGTAACAGGACAAACAGGTACAGTTGGTCCAACCGGCCCTTCTGGTGCTGACGGTGCTACAGGCCCGCAAGGCCCTTCAGGTGCAGATGGCGCAACAGGACCAACAGGCCCTACCGGTTTCTTAGCTAACGGAACAGCAGCAGGCAATACTACATACTGGGATGGTACACAATGGGTGCTGAACAGCAATAATATTTATAACAATGGTGGTGGCGTGGGAGTTGGTACAAGCGGACCAACTGATGCTTCAGCTATGTTTGAAGTAGCATCTACTACACAAGGTGTGTTAATTTCAAGAATGACTTTAGCTCAACGTAATGCTATTGTTTCGCCTGCCAACAGCTTACTTATTTTCAATACCACTACACAATGTCTGGAGATCTACATTTCAGGCAACTGGATTAGCATTAGCTGTGGCTGTCAAACGCCTTCATCACCGGGATCAATTTCAGGTGTAACAAGCGTTTGCAACGGACAAACAGGTGTGTCTTATTCTATCGGTTCTGTTTCAGGAGCTACTTCTTATACATGGACAGTGCCTTCAGGTGCTACTATTACTTCAGGACAGGGAACAACATCAATTACTGTTGATTTCGGAAGTTCTTCAGGAAACGTTTCGGTAACAGCAAGCAATACCTGCGGTACAAGTTCTGCAAGTTCTGTTGCTGTAACTGCTAACCCTGCACCTGCAACACCGGGAAGCATTTCAGGATTAACAACTGTGAATTCTAACCAATCTGGTGTAAGCTACTCTATAAGCGCAGTAAGCGGTGCAACTTCATACAACTGGACAGTTCCTTCAGGAGCTTCAGTTACAAGCGGACAAGGCACAACTGCAATTACAGTTACATTCGGAGGTGCATCAGGTAACGTTTGTGTTACAGCAACAAATTCTTGCGGCACAAGTGCAGCAAGTTGCTTAGCTATAACATTAAACTGCTATACTGCAGGTTCTTCATCTTTTGCATTTACAGGAGGTGTTCAGTCATTCACTGTTCCTTGCGGAGTAACATCCATAACTGTTGATGCTGCAGGTGCAGGAGGTAATATAGGAGTTGGCTCATGGGCAAATTATGGAAATAACAATCCCGGATTAGGTGCAAGAACGCAGGCTACTTTAACTGTAACTCCGGGTCAATTATTATATGTATATGTAGGTGGTCAGCCATCTGCCGGTTACCTTGGAGGTTACAATGGTGGTGGCGATGGTGGAACTGGATACGGAGCAGGTGAAGAAGGTGGTGGAGCCGGAGGAGCTTCTGATATCCGCTCTGCAGGAAACACGTTAAGCGATAGATTAGTTGTTGCCGGAGGCGGTGGCGGTGCAGGTGCCGATTGTCAGGGAGGTGGTAACCATGGAGGTAATGGTGGCGACCCTAACGGATATATTGGAGCTACCTGCGAAGCAGGAATTGGTGGTGGTGACGGAGCTACACAGAGCGGTGCAGGTGCCGGTGGAGTAGATAATTTATATTTTACATGGCCTGCCGGTAATGCCGGAACTTTTGGAACAGGAGGAACTGCAGGAACCACAACCCTTGGTGGTGGTGGTGGCGGTGGATATTATGGTGGCGGTGGCGGCTGCTTTGGTGGCGGTGGCGGTGGTAGCAGCTATGTAACACCTGTAGGAAGTTCAGGAACAAGCTATACTGCCGGATATAATGCAGGAAACGGACAAGTAACAATTAACTGGTAATACTATTCTTATGAAAAAAATAATCCTTTCACTTTCGTTTTTTACTCTTGCACTAGTGAGCCAATCATTTGCTCAGACTACAAAAGAAGATGTTGTTCTGGTTTCATTTGAACAGATGTCTGCTTCAAAAGCAGGACTTCTTAATAAACTTACTTACGGTAAGTTCAATGGTTTTGACCAAAATGAAAAAGCCTTTGTAGTAAAGCCGGCAGATGCTACTAAAGAAACACTTGACAATCTTGTAAAAGAGATTAAATACAAATCAGCAGATTGTATAATCAAAGTTACAAGCGTAGAAAAGAAATCAGTGAGCCCTACTGCAGCAGGAAATAAGAACTAAAAAACTTATTGTAAATAAAAAGCCCCTTGCCTAAGGCGAGGGGCTTTTTTATTTTCTACGAAACAAATATATCTTCAGGAATTTCAGGGATAATTCCATTTTGCTTGGCTATTGAATACATCTTATTTACAGCCTTCTCCCCTTCCTCACCAAGGTTTACAGAGTAATTATTTACATACAGATTGATGTGACTTTGAATTACACCTGGTTCCATTTCCTGAGAGTGGCAGCGGACATATTCTTTACTTGCTTCCGGATTTGCAAAAGCATATTCAATACTTTTTCGGATAAGTTTTTCAACTTTTAGTTTTACTTCTGAAGGAAGACTTTTACGGATTGCAATTCCACCCAACGGAATAGGTAAACCTGTTTTTGTTTCCCAGAATTCACCAAGGTCAATCAGCTTTTTTAAGCCTTTGCTTTGGTAGGTAAAACGGTTTTCGTGAATAATCAATCCGGCATCTGCTTTGCCTGATAATACCGAGTTTTCAATTTCAGAGAAAACCAGTTCAGTTTTATTCTTTGCATCAGGGAATGCAATGCCTAAAAGAAAATTTGCGGTGGTGTATTTGCCGGGAATGGCAATTTTAAGATTGCGGATTGCGGATTTTAAATTGCGAATTTCAGTGTTTGCGATTAATATCGGACCGCAGTTTTTGCCAAGCGCACTTCCTGAACGCATCAACTGATAATCATCTGTCATGTAGGCAAAGGCATGGTAGCTGAGTTTGGTAATATCCAGTTCTGCTTTAAAGGCTTTGGTGTTCAGTGTTTCCACATCGCCTAACTGCACATCAAACTCCAGCCCTTCGGTATCAATGCGTTTGTTTACCAGCGCATCAAAAATAAATGTATCATTTGGACAAGGCGAGAAGCCAAGTGTAAGTTTCATGACTAATTATCCGTATAAACCCTTCCCTTCCTCCAGCTGTCAACGGCACGAAACCATGAACTTTTATAAATAGTTGAGCGGTTCATTACATAATCATTATCGCAAAACGGATTTATTAATCTTGAAAAAGAGAAGTTGAGTGACATGATATTATTTTCTTCACCATAAACCCATGTTTCACCTTCAGAACTTTTATACAATACATTTGGAGGACCAAAAATCATATAAATCAAACCGCGGTCGGTTTTCCAGCCCTGCATATAGGAAGTAAACAACTTGTTACTTTGCTCTACACGAGAATAATATTTTTGAATTAATTCTCTTCCTCTGTCATTGGTTTCTGACGCATCTAACCAGAAATCTTCAACTCCTGCTTTTAGATTTTTGTTGTTTTCAATGTCGGTGTATTCCTGTTTGGTAGTTATGTAGCGCAAAGGCTCCAGCATTGCTCTGGCATTTTTAACATTCGGAAATTTATCATCGAACTTAAACAGCGTAAATCCCTCATAGTCGCTGCTGTCAACCTGAAAATGATAAATTCCTTCGCTGCGAAGTTTTACGGTTTCGCCTGCCTGAAGGGTAAATAAACTATCAGCATTAAATTCAAATGGCTTTGGGTTTACAATGGCAAAAGGTGGAGGTGCAAGCGGATAATTGATGCGGTAATAACGCACCATAAACGTTTTTACATTTTTATTCTTGTGATAAAGTGCGTAATCATTTTCATCCAGAAACAGATTAAACAGCGGATAATCTGCATCCTTCTTTTTCAGGTAAAAATTATTGCGGCTGTTTATTGTTGAATTATCTACTTCAATAAATGATTTTGCAATTTGGTTTCTGTTAAGGTCGGTTACAGCTGCTTTTACTAAATAAGTTCCATTGTATGGACTATCAAAATCAAGGTAGCTGATAATGTCTTTTGATCCTGGCTTTTCAACTCTGTCTTCAAAAACAAAAGAGCCACTATCTAATACTTCACGTGCTTCAAAGGCAGGTATTACCTGATAGGAAACAGTAAAATTTGCCGAGAAATCAGTATCACCCTGCTTTTTAGTATAAAGCAATTCAGTTGCATCAATTTTAAAGAACAGGCGAGAAACAGAGTCTTTAACATTAACTACTTTAAACTGCGGATGCAGCTCATCCAACTCCGGGTTATAGATGTAAGAAAGGTTTTGGTTGCTGAGTTTGCTGCCGGTAGAGCAGGAAGACAAGATAAGAGCAATAAGTAGAATTTTGCACGCAGAGAGCGCAGAGAAATTGCGCAAAGGGCGCAGAGTTTTGCTTTGCGAACTTTGCGACACCTTAGCGCCCTTTGCGTGAACCCGGCTGTTACTCTGCATTTTCTTCTGAACGTTCTAACAAATTTTGCGGCAATGCCTTGGTTGCTTTTGCTCCCAGTTTTTTCAAATCCTCTACACGTTTTACAAGATTACCCGAGCCCTGATGCAGTTTGTTCATGGCCTCACCGTAACTTGTTTTTGCTGCATCCATCTTTTTGCCAACATCAATCAAATCATTTACTAACAATGTAAACTTATCATACAGCGCTCCTGCCTTCTCGGCAATTTCAATGGCATGTTTGGTTTGTTTTTCCTGTTTCCAGATAGATGCAACAGTGCGCAAGGTAGCCAATAATGTAGTGGGACTTACCAACACAATTTTCCTGTCCCATGCATACTGATACAATTCATTATCGCCCTGCAAGGCAATGCTGAACGATGATTCAATCGGCAGAAACAACAACACAAAATCAGGTGTGTCAAATTGCGTTGACTCGTGGTAATTCTTTTCGCTCAACCCTTTGATGTGTGAACGTACCGAAAGCAAATGTTCTTTCAGATATTTCTCGCGGTCGGTTTCGTTCTCCGCATTTACGCAGGCGTTGTAGGCCACCAGCGAAACTTTAGCATCAATAATAATGTGCTTGTTATCGGGTAAATGAATTACCACATCAGGCTGATAGCGCTTGCCTTCTTCTGTATTAATGGAAAACTGTTTTTCATACCCCTCCCCTTCTACCAGGCCAGATTTTTCAAGGATTTTATCCAAAATCATTTCGCCCCAGTTGCCTTGTTTTTTGCTGTCGCCTTTCAGGGCTTTTACAAGGTTGTTGGCTTCTTCACTCACCTGTTTGTTCAGTTCGGTCAGGTGTTTCAATTGTTCTTTCAGTGAGATGCGTTCCGATGAATCAGCTTTGTAGGTCTTATCCACCTTGTCTTCAAAATCCTTGATGCGGTCGCGCAGGGGATTTAAAATACCTTCCAGATTTACCTTGTTCTGCTCGGTAAAACGTTTGCTCTTGTCTTCCAGCACTTCGTTGGCAATGTTCTTAAACTCCGTTTTCAGGCGGGTTTGTATTTCTTCCAGTTCTTTTTTCTGGGTGTCTAACTTTTCAACCGCGTTTTTAAAATCACTTTCGGCAGTGGTTTTGGCAGCTAATAACAAACTGTTGTTTTCGCGGGCTTTATCTAAGTCTGTTTTTGTTTCACGGTAAATCTTTTCAGCTGATTCAAGTCCTGCTCTTAGGCGGGCAAGATCATTATCGCGGTCTTTCAGTTTTTCTTCCAGTGCAATGTTTTCAGACCTGTCCGTTCCGCGCGAGCGCAGGTACAGCCATGCAATTACATAGCCCAACACCACACCGGCAAGAAGAAAAGCGAAATCCATACTGCTGTATTTTTATAGGGAAACAAAGCTACATAAAAAGACCTCACCCCTAACCCCTCTCCTTGGAAAAAGGAGAGGGGAATTGCAAACGCGAGCACATAAACTGCCTATATTATTTTGCATCTGGTGTGCCGGTGTCGCTGCTTCCTCTCCTTGCAGGAGAGGATAAGAGGTGAGGTCTTTAAAAACACACCCCGTCCTGCGGACACCCCTCTCCAGAGGGGATAACATGGCTGCCTGATTGTTTTTGCAATCAAAACAATCTATTAAATCGTTAAAACAATGTTTGCGACCATTAGAACAATCTTTTCAGTCATCGAAACAATGTTTGCGACCATTAAAACAATCTTTTCAGTCATCTAAACAATCTTTGCGACCATTGAAACAATGTTTTCAGTCATCGAAACAATGTTTGCGACCATTAAAACAATGTTTTCAGTCATCAAAACAATCTTTGCGACCATTAAAACAATCTTTTCAGTCATCGAAACAATGTTTACGGCAATCAAAACAATGTTTGTGACCATCAAAACAATCTTTTCAGTCATCGAAACAATGTTTACGGCAATCAAAACAATCTTTGCGACCATCAAAACAATCTTTTCAGTCATCGAAATAATTGTTGCAGCAGTTTGAAACATCATTCAATCCGTTTGAAACATTGTTTAATCTGTTTGAAGCATCATTCAATCCGTTTGAAACATTGTTTAATCTGTTTGAAACATCATTCACTCCGTTTGAAACATCATTCACTCCGATTGAAACATCATTCACTTCGTTTGAGACATTGTTCAATCCGTTTAAGACATCATTCAATCCGAATGCTCTTCTTTTACGTTTGTTTAAAGGCAGCTTGCGTTGTCGGGTTCCGTAACTATCTGAACCAAACCAGCGAGTTCCACCGCTTAATCAGATTTTATTTATTTTAGCAGTGCTAACTCATAAACTACTTACCCATGGGACGTTATGTAACCGAATACGAGAGGGCGGCAGCAGAATACCTTACCGCTTTTATCAGGCTGTTCTATAGCCGCGGCAAATCTGCTTATGAAATAGAAGACAAGCTTGAAATACATTCAGATCTTATCTATAAGCTTATTCCCTCCTACAAGGCAGAGCTTGAAAAGCGCAACCTTGAATACATTGAAAAACTGAAAAAAGAAGCCAGTCCCATAAACCCTGATAAAATACTAACACATAAACACTTTTATTTTTATCAGGAAACCTGGAGGAGGCATAGTCAATATTTAAGAAATGTCGGACCCTGGCAGCGCAGGTTTAATTTTACTAATCCAATTGATTACCACATCGGCAGAAAGAAAAGATATACCGGCAGTGATATAGAAGTATTGCTGAAACTGAGCACCGCTGCCAGCGCAACCATAAAACCTGTAATTGAAAACTATAATGACCGTGAGCTGTTACCCGTTTATAAGCTGCGCATCATTAATTACATTGCAGACGGGTATTCACTAAAAGAGCTGAGCGAAAAGTTTAATTGCTCTGAACTTGCCATAAAACAAACGCTTGAAGAGCGCGAAATGGTTTACCCCGTTTCGGAAACAAGTATTGAAAAACGCATCATCCGCGCTGTTGAAGAGGGCTATTCGTTTGAGCAGCTTGCTGCACGTTTTAAATACACCGCTGAAGAAAAGCTGACAGCAATCATAAAAGAAATACGCATTACACCTGCACTGGAAGAAGGCGCTAATTTTACAGAATAGTTGTTTGTGATATCCGGTAAGGGCATAGAAGGAATGGCGCATAAGGACTGACAGCCGGAAAGACGGCATCTTATATTTACACACCTTAGTACTGCTGAAAAATCCATTGGTTTTGTATGTTTGCAGTAACCAAAACACAACCCCATGAACCTGCTTAACCAACCCCAAAAACTATTTATCATTATTATAAGTACAGGATTTATAGCACTGTTTGCGCTATCACACTTTGCATTAAAACCTTTATACGATGCTGGCATAGACCCTAAAATGGCTGCCGAAGAATACACCAGGTTGAGCAATTGGTTTGACAAAGGCACTTTAGTTATTTATGTGCTGCTGATATTTATTTCAAACCTTATTTACCGCAATAACGGAAAAGGTATTTACCTGTTTTATGGCTGGGTGTTTTTTTCTGTAATCACCATGTTCAGCTATGCTTATATGGCCGAAGAGTATTTTCATTTCAAAAAAAATAACGACTTATGGATGGGCGAAACATCACTCTCATTTTTAGGAGGTGCTTTTCTTTGCCTTATTGCAGCTACTGCCGCTTTTATTAATTATGCAGTGTTGAAAAGAGTGATACAGAAGTAGTACGTCATGCTGAACTCGTTTCAGCATCTAATCAACTAAAACAAAGACCCTGAAACAAGTTCAGGGTGACGCAAAATGAAGAAACAAAAAACGAAGAACACCCCCCCTACTCCCAATCAGCAGAAGGCCAGGCCGGAAGCAAAAAAGAGCAACTCCGCTATTTTAATTGCTGCCTTAACGCTTGCTGTTATACTTATCATTACTTACATCAGCTTCTCCCCTTCCCTTAAATGTGATTTTACCAACTGGGACGACCCGCGATATGTATTGGAAAACCCTTTGCTGAAAAGCACCAAATCCGAAAACATAAAAGAGATTTTTAAAACAAAAGAGGTTTCACTCAACTATCATCCGCTTACGATTCTGTCGCTGGCAATGGATTATCAGAAAGCAAAATTAGATAAGCCCGAAGTGTATCACCGCACCAATCTGATGCTGCATATAGCTAACACGCTGCTGGTGTTTGTATTAATTTATTTATTCAGCAACGGAAGAATTGAAGTAGCAGGATTTACAGCTCTGTTCTTTGGTATTCACCCCATGCATGTGGAGTCGGTAACATGGATTGCCGAACGAAAAGACGTGCTGTACACATTTTTCTTTTTGCTCTCACTTATTACCTACCTTAAATTTTCTGAAACAAAAAAGTGGTGGTTTTATATCATTGCCTTACTTGCCTTTTCACTGTCCCTGATTTCAAAAGCAATGGCAGTAACGCTACCCGTAATTATGCTGCTGTTTGATTTTTTAAAAGGAAGAAAATTGGAAGTGAAACTGTTCTTAGAGAAAATACCATTCTTCATTCTCTCACTTGTATTTGGAATAGTTGCACTGCGCATTCAGTCGCAGGGAGCCATTGCAGAGTTTGATACATTCACACTTTTTCAACGCGTGATGTTTGCCAGCTATGGAGCCATCATGTACTTGGTAAAATTGTTTGCACCTGTTAAACTGTCGGCATTTTATCCCTATCCCAACTTAGATAACAATGGAAATATTTCTGATGAGTTTTATGCTGCTCCGGTTATTCTGCTAGTCATAACAGCACTTGTTTTCTGGTCGCTGAAGAAGACCAAGCTCTTGTTTTTTGCTTTTGCATTTTATCTGGTGAGTGTGGCAATGGTATTGCAGTTTATCTCGGTGGGCAGCGCTATCATGGCCGATCGCTATACCTATATTGCATACATCGGTCCGTTTTTTTGCATAAGCCTTGCCCTCTCGCAACTGGATAAAAAATATAACAGCATTAAATGGGGCAGCTTTGCAGTACTGCTTGTTGCTGCATTGGTTTTTGCAAGAATAACTTACGGGCGCACATCAGTCTGGAACAACAGCGAAACGCTGTGGACCGATGTTATCAGCAAATACCCGAATGTGGAAGTAGCTTACAAAAACCGGGGCAACTATTACGGTCAAAACGGCAAACACGATCTGGCTTTAAAAGATTACGATGTTTACCTGAAGATGAATCAAAAAGACCCTAATATTTATGTCAACTTCGGAAACGTAATGAACCTGAAAAACCAAAACGACAAGGCGCTGGATGCTTACAACAAGGCGCTTGCTCTTGAACCTAACAACTTTCAGGCGTTGATGAACAGAGGAAATATACAGGGAACTTTGTTGCAATTTGACAAGGCAATAGCAGACTATAACCGCGTTGAACAAATTGACCCAAGTTTCACTCAACTCTATTTTAACCGCGGGCTTACTTATCTCAATTCAGGCAACTCACAAAAGTCAGTGGAAGATTTCAATACCGTTCTAAAACGCGAACCAGACAATATTCAGGCATGGATGAACCGCGGTGTAGCCTGGTTTAAAATGGAAAATTATCCTGCAGCTATGAATGATTTTATGAAGGCAACAAAGCTGCAATCAACTAATGGCGAAGCCTGGTTTAAAGCATCTGTTACTGCTTTTAAAATGAACAATCTGAAAGATGCTGAAACCTTTGGGCTCAAGGCAAGATCATTAGGCTATAAAGTTGAAGACTCCTATTTGCAAAGCCTTAAAACGAACTAAGTGAAGTTGTTTAAAGTTAAGGTTTAAACAAGTTCAGATATTAACAGGTGTTAATAGTTTTATTTTGCATTTTGTAAATTTAATTTCTAAATTTGGAGTAACCAAAAAACTAAAATCTGCAACGCCATGAAAAACAAAATCTCCCTTGCTGCCACCGATTCAACTCCTGCTCTTGAGTTTGATATGCAGAATGGGAAGTTTAGTCTTACCGGCAAATCCATTCCTCAGGATCCAACTTTGTTTTATGCTCCTCTAATGAAACAAATGGACGAATACATTGCCAATCCGGCTCCTGAAACCACTGTCAATATTAATCTTCAGTATTTTAATACCCCATCTGCAAAATACCTTCAGGACATTTTTCAAAAGCTTGAAACGCTTACAGAAAACAGCAAAAGTGTTTACGTAAACTGGCATTACGAATCGGATGACAGTGACATGTTGCAGGCAGGTAAAGATTATCAGGGAATTGTTAATCTCTCCTTTTCATTTAAAGAAATAAAAGAAAGCTGAAGAAGTTATCTTCTTTTTGATGACATTTGCAGTCCGAATTAATCCTTCCTGCACATGTTTTCGCGTTTTATTCTCCTCGCCACTGTATTTTTCAGTGCCTCAATTTATTTATCACAGGCTGTAACGCCTGATACAACGGGCTTAATCGTTGCTACTAAACAAGGCCTGTTGCGTGGAACTACTGATAATGATGTGCATGTATGGCGCGGGGTGCGCTTTGCACAAGCTCCCATTGGTTCACTACGCTTTAAAGCACCACAACCAATGCCTTATCACGAAGGGATAGTTGATGCCACAAAATTTGGAACAGTATCACCACAAACTGTATTAACAATGGGCAGCAACGAGAAAAAAAGTGAAGACTGCCTTTTCCTGAATGTGTGGTCGTCAAAGAAAAAGACTGAGAAAAAACCGGTAATGTTTTGGATTCACGGTGGTGGTTTTTCCATTGGTTCAGGTTCTGACGAAATGTATAACGGAAGCAAACTCAGCAAAAATGGTGACGTAGTGGTGGTAACTTTTAACTATCGCCTTGGTCCCTTCGGCTTTCTTTATCTTGACCAGTTTAATAATGATTCGTTGCACTTTGAAAACAACCTTGGTCTCCGCGATCAGGTTGCAGCACTTAAATGGGTAAATGAAAACATAGCTGCTTTTGGTGGCGACCCTGAAAACATTACCATCTTTGGTGAGTCTGCAGGCGCTAATTCTGTATTAGCATTGCTTGCATCACCCGATGCAAAAGGTTTGTTTCAGAAAGCAATTGTACAAAGTGCTGCTTCTGTTGGACAAACCAGCGTTGATAATGCTAAGAAAATGAGTGCCAACTATCTGAAGTTGCTCAATATTTCTACTGACAATATTTCTAAACTTTTTACCATCAGTGCAGATACTCTGCTTGCTGCCAGCGACAGGCTCTTTGAAAAAGTAATAGCAGAAGTAGGCGACCTTATTACGTTTGCACCTGTAACCGGAACAGATTTTCTTCCCTTTGATCCCGAAGTAGCAATTGCAAAAGGATTTGCTAAAGGAATTCCGATTATGATTGGCACCAATAAAGACGAAGCCAACCTGTTTTCAAAATCTAAACCCGCATTGATAAAGCCCGAGGTAGAAACAGTTAATAAATATATGAGAAGCACTGGAAAATCTGAATGTACAAATGAGATTACCTGCCTTTACCCCGAATACCCTTCACCGCGCGCTATTCTTTCCATGATTACCGATGGAATATTTCAAATTCCTGCTTATAAGATTGCAGATGCTCAAAGCAATTTCGCCTCTGCTTACAGCTATCGTTTCGACTGGACTTCTTTTCCTATACGCCTTATTGGATTGGGCGCTTGTCACGGGATTGAGCTGCCGTTTATCTTCAGTTCATTTCATTCCGATGCAGGAAAAATGATTATGAAAGCATCAAGTAACAGAAGGGTAAAAAATATGTCAAAAAAAATGCAGAATGCCTGGATAAATTTTGCACGCACAGGAAACCCAAACAGTGATAATAATAACTGGCTTCCTTACAATACAAAAACCCGTTCTACTTTAATCTTTGACAATACAATCAGAATTGTTTCTGACCCCATTGCAAAGCTGCGCGAGGGTTGGCAGGTGATACGATAATTTCCGCTGTTTGCGCATTAACATTTCCTAACATCTGTTGGCTGACAGGCTATCGGCTTTTATCTATCTTTGTCTCAAAGTAAATTAATATGGAAATGACATTAAACGCAAAAACACTGTCTCAAAAAGCCATTGAACTGGAAGATAAATACGGAGCTCATAATTACCATCCACTTCCTGTTGTGCTTTCAAAAGGAGAAGGTGTTTATGTTTGGGACACAGAAGGCAAAAAATATTTTGATTTTCTATCTGCATACTCTGCATTAAATCAGGGACACAACCACCCGAAAATTATTAGCGCATTGATTGAACAGGCGCAACAGTTATCACTTACTTCACGAGCTTTTTATAACGATGCACTTGGCAAATACGAAAAGTACATTACTTCTTATTTTGGTTATGATAAAGTATTGCCAATGAACACTGGCGCAGAAGGAGTAGAAACAGCTTTAAAACTGGCGCGCAAATGGGCTTATACTAAAAAGGGAATTGCAGAAAATCAGGCAAAAATAATTGTGTGTGAAGGAAATTTTCACGGGCGCACCATTAGCATAGTTTCAGCTTCAACCGACCCTGATTCTTATGGAGGATTTGGCCCGTTTACACCCGGTTTTATAAAGATACCTTACAACAATGTTGAAGCATTGAAAAATGCTTTACAAGACAATACCGTTGCCGGTTTTCTTGTTGAACCAATTCAGGGCGAAGCCGGAGTATTGCTTCCTGATGAAGGATATCTTGCAGCCTGCGCTGAATTATGTAAACAAAATAACGTTCTGTTCATTGCAGATGAAGTTCAAACCGGACTTTGCAGAACAGGAAAACTATTAGCATGCGAACACGAAAATGTTCGTCCGGATGTGGTTATATTAGGTAAGGCCTTGTCGGGCGGAGTTTATCCCGTTTCGGCTGTTTTGGCTGACGATGAAATTATGCTGTGTATTAAACCGGGTGAGCACGGTTCTACTTATGGCGGAAACCCCATTGCTGCTAAGGTTGCTATTGCAGCTCTGGAAGTATTGAAAGATGAAAAACTGGCTGAAAATTCTGCCAATTTAGGCGAAATACTAGGTAATGAATTACGAAGCATCAAATCTGATATGATAAAACTGGTACGCGGAAAAGGACTGTTTTATGCAATTGTAATTACTCCAAAGAATGGCAAAACAGCCTGGGATGTTTGCCTGAAACTTGCTGAAAATGGATTACTCGCAAAACCAACACATGGAGATATTATTCGTTTTGCGCCACCGCTTATTATCACAGAAGAGCAATTGAAAGAATGTATTGGAATTATCCGCAGCACTATTGAATCATTTGAATAGAAAATGAGATTTATTTCAATAGTATTTCTTTTACTTGTTATAAATAACTCATTCGCCCAGAGCACTTATTCCGGCAATGATTTAAATGCGCTTGGCTTTAGTATAATAAGCTATGACACATCTGCTTTGGAAAACGTAGAAAACAATGATCTATACTATTTGGGCAAAGCAATTTTGCAGGACAATGAAACTCAATTAAAACACATTAAGGATGATGACCTTTATTTTCTTGGAAAAAGTTTATTGAGCAAAGAAGTAAAAGAACTTGAATTTGTAAAGAATGATGACTGGTATTATTTCGGCACAGCTATGAAAGAAAAGACAATGCCTTATCTCGACAATATAAAAGACGACAATATTTACTACCTCGGAAAAGCATTATTCACGAGGGATTTAGGGTTTCTGAATAAGATTTCACGGGGGGAATAATAGAACGCGGATGACACGGGTTAAAAAGATTTTCGCTGATTTTTCTCATTATCTCTTTGTGTTCTAAGTGTCCTAAGTGGTAAAACAAAATGAAGCTCTCTCCTGAACTAAAAGCCGCATCACCCAAAGCCTGGATTGATTGCGTTATGAACGACTTCAACAGCTTTTTGCAAGACCATGCCGATTGCGAACGTAAAGCAAGTTCGATGGCCATGAGTTTTGTAGCTAAATTTCACGATAAGCCTGAAATTGTTCCGCTACTGATTGAAACAGCAATTGAAGAATTACAGCATTTTGAGCAGGTTTACCGTGTGATGCAAAACCGTGGCGTTCATCTGAGAAAGGATATTCCTGAAGATGAATATGTAAACGCATTGCTCAAATATTGCCGCAGCGATCGTGACGGTCGTGCATTAGACCGTATGCTCCTAGCTTCCATTATTGAATGCCGCGGTGCTGAACGTTTTAAAATGGTTTGCGATGCTTTGCATGATGAAGAACTAAAACTCTTTTACCGCGACCTCTGGACTTCCGAAGCCAAACACGGAAACATATTTGTAAAAATGGCTTTGCAGTATTTTGATGAAAAAGAAATACAAAAGCGTCTGGACTATTTTGTAGAAAAAGAAGCAGAAGTTATGCAGGCTTTGCCAATTCGTGCAGCGTTACACTAAATCGTCATTGCGAGCCAAGCGAAGCAATCTCAGATTATGAATTTCAAAAACTCTTTAACAGCAAAACTTATCCTTGCAACTGTTTCAGTTGCATTTATTGTTTTTCTGCTTGCACTTGCCGACAGGCTTTACGGCAACTATTTCACTAAAAACACGCAAGAATTAATTTATCCACCTTGCAGTAAAGCGCGCCATCAAAGCAGCGAGTTTGACATTACCGTAAAAATAAATTCACTGGGTTTTCGTGATTACGAGTATCCTTTAAGCAAAAAGAAAAAACACCGAATTGCAGTTATTGGAGATTCATTCACCTTTGGCTGGGGAGTTGATCTGGAAAATTGCTGGGTGAAGATTTTAGAAAAGCAATTGAATACTTCAGGTGTTGATGTTGAAATACTAAACCTTGGTAAAGGCGGTGCAAGTCCGGCTGATTATGCCCAAATAGCTGAGAATGTAATCCCTATTTTAAAACCTGATTTAGTTGTTGTCTGCGCTTTGCAGGCAAATGATTTGCATCAGTTGATTCATGCTTATGATAGCTTGCCTGTTCCGCAGGTTCAGCCTGAAACGCAGACTGTTTTTTCTATAAAAACAATTGGATTTCTTAAACGTTTTTTACCAAATTTCATGAACTCTATTTCCAACACCAGATCTGATATAAGCAGAGACTGGAAGCGCTATGCTCCTGCAATTGTAAATAGTCTCAGGGCTGAGCAAAAGAAAAGATTGGATGATTTAGATGAGAAAGTAAAAAGAGATTTCGAATCAGGTTTACTTAATCCCTGGCTTATTCATCAGGCAGTTTATTATCCCGACTATTTTACACAACCGTTAGATACTGCAGACCTTGATGTGGTAATCGGAGTTTCTGCAATGGCAGATTGTTTTGCAAAAATCGAGCAAGTATGTTCTGTTAATAATTCTGAACTGATGGTTATATCTATTCCCAATCTTCCCTACTCGTCAAAAGAAGAAATGGTGGAATTGAGAAAATACGGCTTCTCAATTCCTGATTCAATTTTCGGAAACCCGCTTCCAGATGAAACGATAAAATTAGCAGCATCAGAATCAGAAATTGAATTTTATTCTGCTTCAGAAAATTTTAGAGCTAATAAGAAAGAAGCAAATCTGTATTACCCATTTGACGGGCATTTTACCAAAGAAGGAAATCGTGTATTTGCTAGCTCTGTGAAAGAGATTTTTGAAAGAAAAATCAAAACAAACTAATCATTTCGTTTTAAAACGTCCGTTCTGCCACAAGCCATCTTCTACTACTCCATCAATGTGAGTTAGCTTGCCAAAACCATTGTATTTTCCTTTATACCATTCACCGGAATATGTTTGTCCGTTTACCCATTTCATAGTTCCTTTACCTTCGAAAACATCATTTTTCCATTCGCCTTTGTATTCGTCACCATTAATCCATTTCATGGTTCCACTTCCTTCTCGTTTTCCAATTCTGAAAGAACCTTTATACTCATCACCATTCTTCCATTTAAGTGTGCCTTTGCCCTCTGCTTTTCCATCAACTATCTGGCCTTCGTAAACACTACTATCGGGAAAAGTAAGTATTTGTTTCTGCGCATTTGAAATAAAAGAAATGGTTGATAAAAAAGTAATAGTTAATAAAAACTTTATCGTCTTGTTCATTGTTTTAGTTGAAATTTGGAGCGCAAAAATAAGTATTGACATTTTTCGGTATCTGAAAAGTTTTACACAAAGTCGTCTTTATATTTGTCTTTACAAATACAATAACAATACCGAAAAATTATAATTGAAACTACTAAAACAAATAACTAAACTAATGGTAAATACAACCCATAAAACCAACCTTAAAGCAGGTGACAAAGCCCCCTTATTCAAAGCAAAAGATCAAGATGGAAATGTAATCTCATTAAAAGATTTTACAGGCAAAAAATTAGTACTCTACTTTTATCCAAAAGACAATACGCCCGGTTGCACTGCCGAAGCCTGCAACCTGCGGGACAATTATAACCTTCTTATAAAAAGAGGTTATTCAGTTATTGGTGTTAGCGCAAATGATGAAAAAGACCACAAAAAATTTATTAAAAAATTCAACCTGCCTTTTCCTTTGATTGCAGATACTGATAAAGAAGTATGCAACGCATATGGTGTTTGGGGCAAAAAGAAATTTATGGGCAGAGAATTTATGGGCATTGTGCGCACTACATTTATTATTTCAGAGAAAGAAATTATTGAGGAGGTAATTGAAAAGGTAGACAACGAAAATCATACAGCACAAATACTCAAATAAATTTATTCACAACCTATTTTATCAACTACATTTTTATAATCTTTACATCGAATCTAAATCTAACATCTCAAATAAAAGAAAATGGCAAAAGAAGCAGTAGCAACCAACCCAAAGCTGAAAGCATTACAGGTAACACTTGAAAAATTAGAAAAATCATATGGTAAAGGCAGCATCATGCGCCTTGGCGATAAAGCAGTAGAAACGCTGGAAGTTATACCAACCGGCTCAATAGGACTTGATCATGCACTTGGAGTTGGAGGTTTCCCTCGCGGAAGAGTGATTGAAATTTACGGTCCTGAGTCTTCAGGAAAAACAACATTGGCTATTCATGCAATTGCAAGCGCACAGAAACAAGGCGGTATTTCAGCATTTATTGATGCGGAACACGCATTCGACCGCTTTTATGCTGAAAAATTAGGTGTTGATATTGAGAACCTTTTGATTTCACAACCCGATAACGGTGAGCAGGCTCTGGAAATTGCCGACAACCTAATCAGCTCAGGAGCAATTGATATTATTGTGATTGACTCGGTTGCTGCATTAACACCAAAAGCAGAGATTGAAGGTGAAATGGGTGATTCTAAAATGGGTTTACAGGCCCGTCTAATGTCTCAGGCTTTGAGAAAACTAACAGCCACCATTTCTAAAACCGGTTGCTGCTGCATTTTCATCAACCAATTACGCGATAAAATCGGTGTGATGTTCGGTAGTCCTGAAACAACAACCGGTGGTAATGCTTTGAAATTTTATGCATCAATCCGTTTGGATATTCGCAGGGTTACTCAAATTAAAGAAGGTGAAGAAGCAACAGGAAATCACGTTCGTGTGAAGGTTGTTAAGAATAAAGTAGCTCCACCATTCCGCAAAGCAGAATTTGACATTATGTTTGGCGAAGGCATTTCTAAACTAGGGGAAATCATCGACATTGGTGTGGAAATGAATATCATCAAGAAGAGTGGTTCATGGTTCAGTTACGAAGATGCAAAACTTGGTCAGGGAAGAGATTCTGTAAAACAGGTATTAACAGACAACCCTGAACTTTCTGACCAGATAGAAGCTAAAATACGCGAGCAACTTAAAGCGGCATAATTCTATATTTTCGACCACTAATACACGAACTGTTTTCCCGTGTATTAGTGGTCATAAACTCTCATCTAATTCAGGAATGAAAAAAATAGGCTACTTGATAATTCTGTCAAGTTTTTTTGCATCCTGCGAATATTTTACGGGAAAGAATAATAAATCTACAACATCGCTTTCTCCTCTTGATTCGATTTCAGAATTAATAAAAACCAACCCTGAAGATTCAAAACTTTATAACGAAAGAGCAAAACTTTATTTAGAAAAGAAAGAATATAAAAATGCAAAGACTGATGCAGGAAAAGCTATCAGTCTCGACTCAAGTATTTCTTCTTACTTCGTAACAATTGCTGACGGTTATTTCTTTACAAGTGAGCCCGACAAATGCGAGGCTTCATTAAAAAAAGCACTTTCTTTAGATGCAAAGAATAAAGAAGCTTTGATGAAAATGAGCGAGTTCTATATGTATCTAAATCGTTTCGAAGAGTCAATAACCTTTGCAAATAAAATCCTGGAAATTGATCCGAATTTTTCAAAAGCATTTATCATTAAAGGAATGTGCTATAAAGATGCGGGTGATACTTCAAGAGCTATCTTAAATTTTCGTGAGGCTATTGATAAAGATCCTGAGAATTATAATGCATGTATTATGTTAGCACAACTGCATTTCGGACTAAAAGACAAACTTGCTATAACCTATTATAATAACGCATTAAATCTGAAACCCAAAAGTCTGGAAGCTTATTATGGTCTGGCTATGTTTTATCAGGAAACCGGTGAACTTAACCGTGCATTAGAAACATACTCAACTATACTTGCTATTGATCCGAAATACAAAAATGCACACTATAACATTGGTTTTATTCATTTCCAATACTTAAAAAATTACAATCAGGCCTTAAAACATTTTGATGACGCAGTAAAATGTGATGCTTCTTATTATCAGGCAGTTTATATGCGCGGATTGTGTTATGAAACATTAGGTGATATTCAACGTGCCAAAGGAGAATATACCCGTGCATTACAGATTAATCCAGGCTATCAAATGGCACTGGACGGAATAAACAGGGTTTTGAAGAATTAATAAATGTAAAGCATGCAATTGGCAGTAGGAAATAAGCAACGGCTTAGCCATCTAATAATTTCTTCAATTATTCTTCTATCATCCTCCGCTTTCTCACAATCAAAATCGAATGGATGGGGCATTGGAGCAAGCATTCAATATGGTTTTATCCTTAGTCACCATCATAACATGGGACACTTAGTAAGAGGACATACTCCGGCTTACGAAATAACACTTTCAAAAAAAACTTTAGGAGATAAATATTGGCAGCAACATTTCCACTATCCGGTTATTGGCTATTCGTTTATTTATATAAATCTTAAAAATAACGACCAGTTAGGCAGTGCTTTTGCAATATATCCGCACGTAAGCTTTATGCAGAATAAGCAACGAAAGTTTATGCGCTACTTTAAGATTGGTGCTGGCGCAGGGTATATCACTAAAACTTTTGACCGTATTGAAAACAATAAAAACAATGCAATAGGTTCACACATCAATGTTTATATAAACTTTACTTATGGTTTTAAATGGAGAGTTCATCAAAATATATCTATTGACGGGGCTATTGCATTTATGCATTTTTCAAATGCTTCTTTTACTGCCCCTAATCTTGGCATAAATATTCCAACAATTCAGCTAGGCGCAACTTGGTATTTAAGCAATAGCAAAGAAGTGTTTAAGAAGGATAGCATTTCACCGCCACGCGAGCGCAAATGGCATTACAGTGTTTTATTATCAGGAGGATTGAAAGAAGTTTCCCCAGCATACGGACCTAAATACGGAATCGTATCATTAAATGCTGAAGCTATAAAACCTGTAAGCCGCAAAAGCAGAATTGGAGTAGGTCTTGATATATTTTATGACGCCTCTATTAAAGCAAAACTGAAAAGAGCAGGAGGAGATTTCAGTGGAATATTTGCAGAAGTACGTCCTGGTATGCATTTTCACTACGAACTTAAACTTTCTGAATTCTCATTATTCTTTGATGTAGGCGGTTATTTATTCACGCGCTGGAAAGAAGATGGATATATCTATGCTCGTCAGGGAGTTCGTTACCGTGTTGCAAAACATGTATTGTTAGGCCTTGCACTAAAAACACATTACTTCAAAGCTGATTTTGCTGAATGGGGTGTTGGTTATGAGTTTTAAACTTACAAAAATCTGCAACTGAGCAGCGCAATATCATCTACATAACCTCTGCTGCCTTTATGTTTTTTAAGTTTGGTAACAACATAGTCATTGAGGTCTTTCATACTTGAATTTTGTTTTTCAACTAGGATTAATTCAAGTTTACTTAAGCCAAACTCTTTGCTTTCCTCATTTTCCAATTCTGTTACTCCATCTGTGTAACAAATAAGTGATGCACCTGTGGGAACATTTATTATCCCTTCTTTGATAGAACGTATTTCTTCCAGCATTCCCAAGCCAGGACAACCTACAGAAAGCTGACTAACCGTATTATCATACAAAAAAAGCGGGGGATTTTGTCCGGCATTTATGTAAGTCATTACACGTGTAATGAAATTGTATTTCGCCAGAAAAAGTGTAATAAATTTTTCGCCTTTTGCACTTGCGTTTACACGTTTATTTAATTCAGTAATAATTTCGGGTAGTGAAGAACTATGGTAGAACAATGCTCGAATATTTGCCTGAAAATTAGCCATAAGCAAAGCTGCTGATACTCCTTTACCGGAGACATCTGCCATACAAAGTGCAACTTCGTTATCATTCAATTTTACAAAATCATAATAATCTCCGCCAATTTCCTGATGAGGCTGATAATAAGCAGCAATTTCAATTTTATCATCTTTTGGTAATGCATTAGGGAAAAGCATTGCCTGCATCTCTGAAGCCAGTTCCAACTCTTTTCTTACAGCTGCCTGGCGAAGGTTATCTTTTGCAAGTTTTTTATTTTCGATAGCAACGGTAATAATATTTGCCAGCGTTTGAATAAAAGGAATGTGGCGTGTTTGGGTATTATCAATCAAATCTTCTCGGATATCTCCGAGCAACAAGAATGCGAGCGGTTTTGATTTATGAAAAACGGGAATAACAACTTCAAACTTATCCAGGCATGAATGTCTATCTTCATCAAGTTCGGTAACTTCTTTAAAAAGTAAAATTTGCTTTGCTGATTCGTCTTCTTCAAATCGCATATCCAACCCGTAACGGAGTGAACAATGCCATTCATCATCACAGGTATAGAAAGCCATTTTACCAATGTTTAACTGGCTTCGCAATACAAATTCAAAGATTTTCAAAAGTTGTTCTTTTGAAAAATTATTATTGATAGCGTTTGTAATTTCAAGAAGTGAGTTGAGTTTGAGATTTTTCAGCTTGAGCGCTGAATTAGCAATCCTGAGAGTGTCAAGAATTACTTTCTCATTTTTATTTTTTGTCAACTCGGTCATTTGCATGTAGTGTTTGCAAAACTATTGCACGAATTTAATCCAAACAGAGCGGTTTATGCAAAGTTTTAGACAAAGCAATGTTTACAAGCGATTCAGACGAATTAAACGCAGACTAAATCAACGCTTTAACTTCTCTAAGATGTCAGGAAGTTGTTTAATGAGTGCAAGTTCTTTCATCTTTTCGCGTGCTTCACGAACTGGTGAACCAAACCAGATTTTATTTCCTTCAATGGATTTTGCAATTCCTGATTGTCCCAGCACTACAGCACCTTTGCCGATGGTTAAGTCTTTTTGAACACCTACTTGTCCCCAAAGAATTACATCGTCTTCAACAATTACAACTCCTGCAATGCCAACCTGAGAAGCAAACAGGCAGTTTTTTCCAATAACGGTATCGTGACCTATTTGAATAAGGTTATCCATTTTTGTGCCTTCTCCAATAACAGTATCGCCAGAAACACCGCGGTCTATGGTGCAATTAGCACCTATCTCTACATTATTATGAATAACAACACGACCACAAGAGTTCCATTTCTGATAACTGCCGTTTTCTTTTTTCATATAAAAAGCATCGGAGCCGATAACGGTGCCTGAATGGATGATAACATTGTCTCCTATTACGCATTGGTCGTAGATGCTAACGTTTGCATGGATGATACAATTTTTGCCGATGGTGACATGATTGCCAACAAATACTCCCGGTTGAAGAACGGTGCCCTCTCCTACTCCAACTGTTGCGCTTATTGGTGCTATCGATTTTTTAAAGGGGCGGAAGTGCAGCGTTAGCTTATTATAATCGCGAAATGGATTTTCTGAAAAAATAAGCGCTTTGCCTGAGGGGCACTTTATTTTCTTGTTAATGATAATGGTGGTGGCAGCTGATGCCAGCGCTTTATCGTAATATTTAGGATGGTCAACAAAGGTGAGGTCGCCTTGTTCTACTTTGTGAATCTCGTTGATGCCGGTAATTTTGAAATCAGATTTACCCTCAAATTCGCAACCTATAAGGGCAGCGATTTCATTTAGCGTTTTTGAGGGTGTTAATTTCAAGGTGTTTTTATAAAACCCTTCGATTATGCCTCAGGGTGACAAACTTCCTATTTGGCTAATTGGCTAATGCCTATTTCACTCTTTCAACGTAACTCTCGGTACGGGTATCAATTTTTATTTTTTCTCCCTGGTTTACAAATAGCGGAATATTGATTTCTGCACCTGTTTCAAGTTTACCAACTTTCAACGTGTTAGTTGCTGTATCGCCTTTAACACCCGGCTCGGTATAGGTAACTTCAAGCTCAACAAATGTTGGTGCTTCGGCTACCAGTGGTTCATCATTTTCAAAACCAACCTTAATATCCATGCCTTCTTTTAGAAATTTAACTTTATCAGCAAGCAGAGAAATAGGCAGGTGAATTTGCTCAAACGTTTCAGGGTGCATTACTACAATATGTTCGCCTTCCGGATATATGAACTGATAGTTATTATACTCTACGCGTGCTATTTCTACAGTTTCATCGGCACGAAAACGGTGCTCTAATGATTTACCTGAACGTATGTTTTTCATGCGTACCTGATAAAATGCTCGCAGGTTGCCGGGTGTTCGGTGTTGAACCTCTGTTACCGAGCACAGCTCATTGTTAAAACGTAATACTGATCCTGTTTTGATGTCTGATGATTTTGCCATGTTTTATTTTATTGGGGTTGCAAAAATAGAGGAATTTGTGAAAGTGGCAAACGCTGGTTATACCTCAAAGGCACTAAGGTGGAAAGTAAATGGAAGGTAAATAAAATTAATTGAGCTGGTTTATTCGTTTAATATCTCTGTAAAACTCTGTGCTACCTACTTACTCCTCTGTGTAATAAATTTCTACTTTTGCGCAACCAAATCCCTAATACACATGAAAGATATTTTTGAAAAAATAAAAGCAAACCGCGGACCGCTGGGCGAACATGCTAAAGAAGCTCATGGCTATTTCACTTTTCCAAAGCTGGAAGGCGATATAAGCAACCGTATGATATTTCGCGGCAAAACACGTTTGGTGTGGAGCCTTAACAACTACCTTGGTTTAGCTAATCATCCTGAGGTGCGCAAAGCTGATGCCGATGCAGCCGCAGAATACGGCATGGCGTTACCAATGGGGGCTCGAATGATGAGCGGAAACAGCAATTTTCATGAGCAACTTGAAAAAGAACTGGCTGAATTTGAAAGCAAAGAAGATTCAGTGCTGGTGAATTTTGGTTATCAGGGTATGGTATCAGCCATTGATGCTCTGGTTGACCGCCACGATGTTATTGTTTATGATTCCGAATCACATGCCTGCATATTAGATGGTGTTCGCCTGCACATGGGCAAACGCTTTGTTTATCCGCACAACAATATTGAGAACCTTGAAAAACAATTAGAGCGCGCCACTAAAATGGTAGCCGAAACAGGTGGAGGAATTTTAGTAATTACCGAAGGTGTATTCGGCATGAGTGGTGATCAAGGCAAACTAAAAGAAATTGTTGAGTTGAAAAAGAAATTCACCTTCCGTCTGTTTGTTGACGATGCTCATGGCTTTGGCACACAAGGCAAAACCGGAGCTGGTACAGGAGAAGAACAAGGCGTGCAGGATGGTATTGATATTTATTTTGGAACGTTTGCCAAGGCAATGGCAAGCATAGGTGGATTTATTGCCACCACAGCAGATGTAGCGGAGTTCCTGCGCTACAACATGCGCTCACAGATTTTTGCCAAAGCTATGCCAATGCCATTAGTGGTTGGTGCATTAAAACGCTTAGAACTACTTCGTACAAAACCAGAATTAAAAGATAAGCTTTGGAATATTGTAAATGCTCTGCAAAACGGATTGAAAGATGCCGGATTTGAAATAGGAAATACACAAAGTTGCGTAACGCCAGTTTACCTGAACGGAACAATACCTGAAGCTACCAATCTTATTTTAGACCTGCGTGAGAACTATGATATTTTCTGCTCAATGGTTGTTTACCCTGTAGTACCAAAGGGAATTATTCTTCTGCGCCTGATACCAACTGCTGTTCACACTATGGAAGATGTAAAATACACTATTGACACCTTCTCTAAAGTGCGTGTAGCTCTTAAAGAAGGCAAATATCAGGGAACAAAGGTTACGCAAGTGTTGGCTTGATTTCTTCAACACAGAGGAAAAAGGGCTTTTAAAATTTCACAGAGTTTTCTCTGTGAAACCCGTTTACCTCCGTTTTATCTGTGTTAAAAATCTTTAAATTTAATGAGGATACTTCTACCCGTTGATTTTTCTTCTAATTCAAGAGTGGCGGTTTACTACGCGCTCGAACTGTTTCCGCAGGAAGACAATACGTTCATCCTTTTTCATTGCGCCAAACCCGAAACAGAAGAAGCCGAGAAAAAACAGTTTGATGAGTTTATTGATTCACTCTCAACTGACGAGAAGTTTGACACACAAACATCAACAGGAATAACAGCAGAAGAAATAAAACACTGTGCTCTTGAAAACCAAGCCGACATTGTTATTTTAGGCCGACACGGCAAACTAAACAACCCTGAAAACGTTTTTGGTAAAACCATTTCGGCATTGATGGGCAATATTGAAACGCCACTTATAGTTGTTCCCGAAAAGCACCGCAGCACTGTACCAAAGAAAATTATTTATGCCTCAGATCTTACCAACATCAACGAAGAACTAAAAGGCATTATCCGTTTTGCAAAACGCTTTGATTCGCTTATTCATATTCTGCACATTGTGCCTGAAGAACTGGAAGACCAGACCTTTGATGAAGAGCAACGAAATCTGCAAATGATAACCCGCAACCTTTACCCAAAAATAAAGTTCACTCCTTTTACAAGTACAGGAATAATAGAAGGCATTGACGAATTTGTGAAATGTGAATACCCCGACCTGTTGGCATTCTACAAACACCCCGGCAATCTGTTACAAACCCTATGGGATATGGCTCTTGCCGAAAAGGTAAGCATGCACAACCATTTGCCGGTATTACTGTTCAGGAAGGAGGAATAATAAAATAATTATTGTGTACCGGTAAGAGAACTGTTATTAGTTACAGTTGCTCCAGGATTTACAATAATAGTATTTACCACAGCAGGTGAGTTGATAATTGGCTGTGTTACACCTGATGGAATATTAGCGTCAGTAATAGTACCCGGAACACAGTTTGTCCAGTTACAGACATCAAACCAATTACTTCCATAAGCACCGGTCCAGGTTGAGGTTGTTTGAGTTGTGCATGGTGATGTATTTTTTCTGAATTTAAGAATGGCTGAAACTCCTGTAAAATCATGCATTTGACAATTATATCTGTTTACGATTGCAATATGATCACCGCTATAAGTGGCAGTCCAGGTAACTGATGCTGGAGTACCTCCACAATCAGGCCCATTGTCATCATTTCCGGCCCGGTAAGTCCATGCCGGGTTTGCATCGTAAATTGATATTTGAGTATCAAAACTGCTTCCGCAGGTACTTATTGTGTAGCTAACACCTGCATAGGCCGTAAAATAAGTGTAGGTACCGCTACCTACAGCAATGTTAGCGGAAAATGAGCCGCAGGGAATGGTTGGATAATTTGTTCCTGACCATCCTGCCCAGTTACAGGGCTGGGCAATGCTTTTATTAATAGTTAAAAAAACTATTGCCGAAAAAACTAAAAGAAAATAAATAAACTTTTTCATGATGAAATTTATCAGATAGTGTTTTTATTTGTTTCCGGTGGTATGTATTTC